>JAKSPY010000066.1 GCA_024404445.1 Clostridia bacterium | reverse complement strand
ACGCCGTGAAGGAATTCGTACACAAGGATCCGTTCAAGGGTATCAACCCCGATGAATGTGTGGCAGTAGGTGCCGCTATTCAGGCCGGCGTGCTCGGCGGCGACGTAAAGGACCTGCTTTTGCTCGACGTTACACCGCTTTCACTCGGTATCGAAACGCTCGGCGGTATCTGCACAAGGATCATCGAAAGAAACACGACGATCCCCGTCAAGAAATCACAGGTATTCTCAACAGCGGCAGACGGTCAGACATCGGTAGATATTCACGTTCTGCAGGGCGAGAGAGAAAGAGCAGACGCCAATACGACGCTCGGCCGTTTCTCGCTTGACGGCATCGCACCGGCACCCCGCGGCATACCTCAGATCGAGGTCACATTCGATATCGACGCCAACGGCATCGTAAACGTATCCGCCAAAGATAAGGGAACAGGTAAGGAACAGCACATCACGATCACATCCTCCACGAATATGAGTAAGGAAGATATCGACCGTGCGGTCAAGGATGCGGAAAAGTTCGCCGAGGAAGATAAGAAGCTCAAGGACCTTGTAGACGCCAAGAACCACGCGGAGGCGCTTATCATTCAGTGTGAGAAGACGCTCAACGATGTCGGCGACAAGGTCAGCGAGGACGAAAAGCAGCTTGTCCGTTCCGAGATGGATAAGGTCAAGGAGGCGCTCAAGTCCGATAACGCCGCCGAGATCAATGCCGCTGTTGAGGCATTCCAGAAGAAGTTCTATGAGCTTTCGGAAAAGCTTTATAAGACTCAGGGCGGAGATGCGGCCGGTCAGACAGGCACAAACGGTACGCAGAACGACGACGGCAGCTTCAATGCCGATTTCACAGAGAAATAATTTGACACGGTATTTGGGCGGGACGTCTGAACGTTCCGCCCTTGCCAAGTTTTTATCTTGGGAGAAAAAATGAAAGATTACTATGAGGTACTCGGCGTCAGCAAGGATGCCAGCGATGACGAGATAAAAAAAGCATACAGAACTTTAGCGAAGAAATATCACCCGGATATGCATCCCGATGATAAAAATGCCGAAGAAAAATTCAAAGAGGTAAATCAGGCTTACGCGGTTTTGTCAGACGCAGACAAGAGAGCGAAATACGATCAGTTCGGCCCCGAGGCGGCAGAGGGCAATGGAGCAGGCGGATTCGGCGGGTTCGGCGGATTTGGCGGAATGGGTATGGATATCGACCTTTCCGACATATTCGGCGATCTGTTCGGAGGCGGGGCATCCAGACGATCGCGCAGGGCGGGGCCCGAGCGCGGCGACGATCTGCTGCAAAGGGTCATCATTTCGTTTGAGGACGCGGCATTCGGCTGTAAAAAGGAGATAAAATATTCACGCATAGATCGCTGTTCCGATTGCGGCGGCACGGGTGCCGCCAAAGGTACGACGCCGAAGGTCTGCTCAAAATGCGGCGGTACCGGACAGATGAAAATACAACAGCGCACACCGTTCGGAGTCATGCAGTCGGTATCCACCTGTGACGCGTGCGGCGGACGCGGCGAAATAATCACCGATCCGTGCAAGACGTGCAACGGCAAAGGCGTCAGAAACGTATCGAAAACGCTGGAGGTCTCTATCCCCGCGGGAATAGACAACGGACAGCGCGTCACTCTCCGCGGTATGGGAAATGCCGGCAGGCTCGGAGGTCCGTCGGGTGATCTGTATATTTCCGTGCAGGTACGTCCGCACGCCGTATTCGAGCGTGACGGATTCAACATTTATTGCGAGATACCCGTCACGTTTGCCGAGGCAACACTCGGTGCTTCGATATCAATACCGACGCTTGAGGGCGATATGCAATATACGATACCGGAGGGAACGCAGACCGGTACGTCATTTACCGTAAAAGGCAAAGGTATCACGATGATCGGCGGAAAGAGCAGAGGCGACCTGATCTTCAAGGTCGGGGTAGAAATACCGCGCGGGCTCACCGAAACGCAAAAGGATCTGCTGCGCAAGTTTTCCGACAGCTGCGGCAAAACAAATTATACAAAAAAAGAAAAGTTTTTCAAGAAATTCGGAAAGGACAATAAATGATCTGGACACAAGTCAAGGTGAATTGCGCCGTTTCCGATCTTGAAAATGTCAGCGCGATCATGTCAATGCTGGAAAACTCAGTACAGATCGAGGATTACAGCGATATAGACACCGATCTGCTGACGGTTTACGGCAAACTTATTGATGAAAAACTGCTGAACGCCGACAAGACGCGCGGCGCGTGCAGTATATACGTATCTGAGGAAAGAAATCTTTCCGAATACATTCAGTTCATTCGCGCCCGTCTGGAGGACAGCCGCATCGACGCGGATATCGAAACGATAGGTACAGATGAGGAAGAATGGGCTACGGCGTGGAAAAAATACTATAAGACCACGCCGATAGGCAATAGCGTGGTGATAGTTCCCAGCTGGGAACATTACGATAAAAAGCCCGGCGAAACAGTGATAGATATGGATCCCGGAATGGCGTTCGGCACAGGCACGCACGAAACGACGCGTCTGTGCGCGTCACTGTTGGAGCAAAACCTGCAAAAAGGCGACTATATGCTTGACGTCGGCAGCGGAAGCGGTATTCTTGCCATCATCGCGTCAAGGCTCGGCGCGGGATATTGTCTCGGCTCCGATATTGATTCCGTGGCGGTGCGCACGGAGAAAGAAAACGCCTGCCGCAACGGATGCGACAACACGGATTTCGTTCAAAGCGATCTGCTGAAAGGCATTACCGTAAAAAACGGGCACAAATTTGATATCGTGACGGCGAATATCGTCGCCGATATCATAATCAGGATGGCGCCGGATATCGGTGGCTTTATGCGTGACGGCGGCCTTCTGATAGTATCGGGTATCATCACCCAACGTCGCTCCGAGGTCGATAATGTATTGAAATCACACGGATTTGCCGAGGTGGAAACGTCGTACGACAAGGATTGGTGCGCCGGTCTTTACAGAAAAATCGGTTGATTTGATATTTTACTTGAATATATCGCGAATATGTAGTATAATGTCCCCGTATTTATGAAAATAACATAGATGTGGGGACATTATTTATGCCAAAATTCTTTGTACCGCCGGAACAAATTTATGATGACGAGATACTGATACTCGGTGAGGACGCACAGCACATCACACGTTCGCTCAGAATGCGCGTCGGTGATCAGCTGTTGATCTGCAATATGAACAAGCGTGATTATGAGTGTCATATCGCATCAATGGACGGCAAGGTCGTCAAGGCCGAGATCATCAACAGTTTTCCGTCAGTCACTGAGCCGGAATATAAAATAATAGTGTATCAGTGCCTGCCGAAGTCGGAAAAAATGGACGTGATAGTGCAAAAGTCCGTCGAGCTCGGTGCCACGTCCATCGTTCCCGTCATTTCGTCGCGCTGTATTCCTCAGCTTGACAAAAAGGCGAGGGAAAAGAGGTCGGAGCGTTTCAACAGGATAGCCTATGAGGCGGCCAAGCAGTGCGGCAGAGGCATCGTTCCGCGCGTTGAGGAGTGCATCGACTACGCTACCGCACTTGAAAACGCCCAAAGCGACAGCATCACGTTCATCTGTTATGAAAACGAGCACAACCAATCGTTAAAGGGTCTGTTGAGCGTCAATAAGGCGATATCGTCCGTTTCGTTTTTCGTAGGACCGGAGGGAGGCTTTTCACGCGAGGAGATCGATCTGGCGACCGAAATGGGAATACCGACCGTTTCGCTCGGCACAAGAATACTGAGGACGGAAACGGCATCTCCGTTCGTTCTTTCGGCCATATCGCTGATGCGTGAAATGAAATAATCGCCATTATTTTCCATATTATGTCAAATTTTTTATTTTATTGGTGTATTTGCACGATATTCGATAAAATTTTTATACAATTTTCTGAAAAACTGTTGATTTCCCACAAAAAATGAGTTAGAATATAAACGATATGTATATATTTGCGATTTGAGGTGGAAAGATGTCGAGCAGATTATTTCAAGGAATCATTTATCAGATGAAGGATGCGATCGGCAGAACGATCGGCGTTCTTGACGATAACGGCGTAATAATCGCGTGCAGCGACCTTATGCGCATGGGCGAAACGCGTCATGCCGTCAAAGAAGAACTGTCATATGTTTCCGACGTGATCGTCAAGGGCGGTTATACTTACAGACCCATGACGGTCGGCAATAATCCGGATTATATCGTGTTCGTTGAGGGCGAGGACACTCTCGCGGATAAATTGTCAATGGTGCTTGTCGTTTCGCTCAACAATATCAAAAGCTTTCACGACGATAAATATGATAAAACCTCATTTATCAAAAATATCATACTAGACAATATTCTCCCCGGCGATATTTATGTAAAGAGCAAAGAACTTCATTTTTCCACAGTGGTCAGCAGGGTGGTGTTCCTGATAAAATTTGCGCCCGGCACCGATATATCATGCCTTGACGTGATTCAGAATATGTTTCCGAACAATAATCAGGATTACGTTCTGATCACCGGTGAAAACGATGTCGTGCTTGTCAGGGAGGTCAAGCCCGGTACCGATCCCAAGGAGTTTGAGAAGACAGCGACGATGATATCCGACACGGTACTGTCTGAATTTTACACCAAGGTGTCAATTGGAATAGGCAGCGCGGCAGAGAACATCAAGGATATCGCCCGTTCATACCGTGAGGCGCAGGCGGCGCTTGAGGTCGGCAGGGTGTTCGATACCGATAAAAACATCGTCAGCTATGAAAATCTCGGCATAGGCCGACTGATTTATCAATTGCCGACGACGATGTGCGAGATGTTTCTGAACGAGGTATTCCAAAAGGAATCCATTGAGTCGCTCGATCACGAGACGCTTTCGACGATACAGAGCTTTTTTGAGAACAATCTGAATGTTTCGGAAACGTCACGAAAGATGTTCGTACACAGAAATACGCTTGTTTACAGGCTTGATAAGATCAAAAAACTGACAGGACTCGACCTGCGTGAGTTTGAGGATGCGATAACATTCAAGGTCGCGCTGATGGTCAAGAGATATTTGG
This sequence comes from Clostridia bacterium, assembly GCA_024404445.1. GTDB lineage: Bacteria > Bacillota > Clostridia > Oscillospirales > CAG-272 > RGIG6816. The sequence goes on along the minus strand of JAKSPY010000066.1, from coordinate 3,767 downwards.
CATCAAAGCCGAATAAGTATTGAATATAAATTCGCATGAGCGTCACAATGGCGCTCATGTGCGTATTTCAGATAATTCTATTTTAAGGAGAGTTACTATGGCAAAGCAAATGGTAGTGACCGAAAGCGGTCTGCAAAAGCTCAAAGAGGAGCTTGATTATTTGAAGAATGTCAAGAGAAAGGAAGCCGCGGAAAACGTCGGTATAGCAAGATCATTCGGTGACCTTTCCGAGAACAGCGAGTACGATGAGGCGAAGAACGAGCAGGCCAAGCTTGAATCACAGATTTCGGAGCTTGAGGAAACACTCGCCCACATCACGGTCATAAACGACCATGAGATCAACACGGAAACCGTCAGCATCGGGGTATCAGTGCTTGTGCTCGATATGGATTACGATGAAGAGGTAACGTACCACCTTGTAGGCTCACGTGAGGTCAGCCCGCTCGACAATAAGATCTCCGATCAGTCACCGATAGGCAAGGCTCTCATCGGCACGAAGGTCGGCGACGTCGTTTCCGTTGAGGTGCCGGACGGCATCGCCAAATTTAAGGTATTGAAGATCGAAAAGCATGACGAGGAAAAGTGATTTATGGCTGACAACATCAATGAAAACATATCGGAAGAGTTGACGGAGGAAAAGCTGAACGAGGTGCGTCAGATCAGACGCGATAAGCTGGCCGCGCTTGTTGAGGCGGGCAAGGATCCGTTCAAGATAACCAAATACGACCGCACTCACCACAGCGCGGATATAAAAGACAATTTTGATGAGCTTGAGGGCAAGACCGTATCCATAGCCGGACGCATGATGTCAAAGCGCGTTATGGGTAAGGCATCGTTCTGCCACGTACAGGATCTCAAGGGCTCTGTTCAGACCTACGTCGCACGCGATGCGATAGGCGAGGATGAATACGCGGAATTCAAAAAGATGGACGTGGGCGATATCGTCGGCGTAAAGGGAACAGTGTTCAAAACGAAAACGGGCGAGGTTTCGGTCCATGCCGAAAGCTTTATGCTGCTGTCAAAGAGCCTGCAGATTCTGCCGGAGAAATACCATGGCCTGACAAACACTGATACCCGATACCGTCAGAGATACGTAGACCTTATCATGAATCCGGAGGTCAAGGATACCTTTCTTAAAAGATCAAAGATCATATCGACCATCAGAAAGTATCTCGACACGCTCGGTTTCATTGAGGTGGAAACGCCGATGCTCGTTTCCAATGCCGGCGGCGCGTCCGCAAGGCCGTTTGAAACGCATTTCAATGCGCTCGACGAGGATCTGAAGCTTCGCATTTCGCTTGAACTGTATCTGAAGCGTCTTATCGTCGGCGGACTTGAGAAGGTATACGAGATCGGCAGGGTGTTCCGTAATGAGGGCCTTGACACGCGTCACAATCCCGAATTCACGCTGATGGAGCTTTATCAGGCATACACGGATTATAACGGCATGATGGAACTCACGGAGAATATGCTCCGATACATTGCGAAAGAGGTTTTGGGTACTACCACGATAGTATATAACGGCATCGAGATGGATCTCGGAAAGCCGTTTGAGCGCATAACGATGACAGACGCCGTCAAAAAGTATTCCGGTGTCGATTTCTCACAGATCACAACAGATGAGCAGGCAAAGGCGATTGCACGTGAAAAGGGCATCGCATTTGAAGATCGCCACAGTAAGGGCGATATTCTCAATCTGTTCTTTGAAGAATTTGCCGAGGAACATCTGTTACAGCCGACATTTGTCACCGAGCACCCGATAGAAATATCTCCGCTGACAAAGAAAAAGCCCGATGATCCCGAACACGTCGAAAGATTTGAGTTCTATATGAACGGTTGGGAAATAGCAAACGCATATTCGGAGCTTAACGATCCCATAGATCAACGTGCCCGTTTCCGTGCGCAGGAGGAGCTTCTCGCAAAAGGCGATGAAGAAGCCAACCGCACAGATGAGGACTTCATGAACGCGCTGGAGATAGGTATGCCTCCCACAGGCGGCATCGGCTACGGTATCGACCGCATATGTATGTTGCTTACCGATTCGGCGGCAATACGCGACGTGCTTCTTTTCCCGACGATGAAGCCGATTGAGTGACTGACTTTCATACTGCACGATGACGATACTATCCGAAGAGAAATAAACATTATTAAAGCGAATTCAAATAGCTGAGCGGTGATGGGGCTTGACAACGTGATCGGCGATTCATCCGGATAATGAAATCAAGCTATCATCACGTGCAGACAGCCGTTGAGAAAGACGGCTTTCAATCAAATGACGACCACAAGTGAAACAGCCCCGTTCCGAGGCTGTTTTGCTCACATTGATACAAATTACTATTTCGGAGGTCCATATGGGGAATGGAAAGATTAAACTTTTGGCGATACTCGACGCAGTTTTACTGCTTTCGTGTATCGCGGTAGCACTACCGGTTCTTATGCTCGGCATTTCGGATAATTCAGCCTCGATATACGGCATATTGCAGTCGATCGCCGACATCGTCGTCGCCGCTTTCGGTGCGTATTATCTGTTTGTCGGTTACACAAAGGAGTCAGGCAAAAAGTATTACAAATTCTATCTTTATTCATTTGCCGTCAGCGTCGCGGTTGCGTTTTTCGGCGGATATGAAAGCCCCGTCGTCGCGCTTTTGTTGGCGATGACGCTGTCTGCACTTTGCGTCATGGCGTTTGCCGACGATCTCGGCGAGGTCAAATCCAAGGTTTTCGCGGCGATTGCAGGGGCTTGCGTCATAGCGGTGGCGGTCATGGGTATCATCGGTGATAAGTTTGACACCGTCGGCATCTTTACCGATTTTGTCATATCAACGTCATGCTATATTCTCGTGTGTGCCAAATATGATGATAAGAAAACAAGAGGGACAAAATAATCATGTTCAAATGGCTGGATAACTTTTGGTATCACTATAAATGGCCGACGATCATCGTTACGTTTTTTGCGATTGTAGCGATAATATGTTTTTCCCAGCTTGCCACAAAAGAAGAGTATGACGCGTTCTGCGTCTATTTGGGTGACGGATCCGGCAGTATCACGGCGACTGACAGAAATGAGATACTGTCAAAGCTGAGGTCGCTCACCGACGATAACGACGAAAACGGTACTGTAAACGTATGCTTTTCACGTGAAGCGTACACCTCCGATACGACAAGCTATGCGGCCGGCACACTGAATACAAACGTCACTTCGTTTATGAGCAGTATGCTGTACCAGGATTATTATATCTTTTTCATATCGCAGGAGCTGTATGATTACTATAAATCGTCAGAGGTATTTGTAAAGCTTGACGATTACGTAAGCGGTGTAACGGACGATATGAGGTATGACGATAAGGCTCTCATACTCAAACACACGGCGCTCGGAAATAGCGCGGGCTTTTCAAGGCTTCCCGACGATACACTCATCGTTCTTAAAACGATCCCGTATTATTCGTCTTCAAAGATCACCGAAAAACAGCGCACGGCGCAAAGTCAGCACGCAGACATTATTCAAAGGATAATCGATCTTGGCAATAATAGTCATTCATAGGCAAAAAAACTCAATTTCATATTGACAAAGCAACATTTTTGTGATATTATTATCCAGCGGTTTGAAAAGAAGCCGATGCGGGTGTAGTTCAATGGTAGAACACCAGCCTTCCAAGCTGGTTGCGTGGGTCCGATTCCCATCATCCGCTCCATATGCGCTTTTAGCTCAGTTGGATAGAGCAACTGCCTTCTAAGCAGTAGGTCGAGGGTTCGAATCCCCCAAGGCA
>JAKSPY010000065.1 GCA_024404445.1 Clostridia bacterium | reverse complement strand
CTACCTTAAAGATATCAACATCCGGGAAGTTCTGCTCAAGGAGGTTAAGGTTGCAATATACAGCCCATGTGCCTCTGACGCCGGCCGGGTTGAAATCACCGTCAAGGTTGAAAAGCTTCTTGTTGCCGTTGTTATCAACGATGGTTGCATCTCTGAAGAAGTTCTGGTTCCAACCTTCAGCCGTGAAATCGATATCAAGGCTGTATGCGTTCATGAGGTTTGCGCTACCTCCTGTGAAGATGGCGTTCTGCGATGTGTAGAAGTCAACCGTGTTTGTGTTGGAAAGGATATCATTGGAAACGAGCGTACCGCCGTTGCCCTCCTGCACGAGTGTGATCGAGCAGTTGTAGAGGTTCTTCATAACTGTGTTTCTGTTATAAACAGCAGCTGTGAGAGGAGTTGTGTTGTTGAGCGACTCCTGGAAGATCTCTGCGGCTGTGTTCCAACGGCCTACACCGTCGGAATCGTCGAATGTAGATACGAAAAGGAATTCACGTCCGCCGAAATCAACATCCTCAAATCCGGCAAGCCTTGAATAACCGTCGTTATCGCCACCGGAAGGAGGAGTAGTTCCGCCCTGTGTTGTAGCCTGGGTAGCGGCCGTCGTTGCCTCGGATCCGCCTGCCGTGGTTGACTGTGTAGCGGGTGTCGTAGCGGCCGTCGTTGCCTCGGATCCGCCTGCCGTGGTTGCCTGTGTAGCCTGTGTAGCGGCTGTCGTGGCAACTGTGGACTGCGTTGTTGTATCACTGTTATTGTCGCCGCACGCAACAAGAGCAAGTGTGCCTGCAAGCATCAATACTGCCAACAATACAGCAAGTACTTTTTTCATAAATGACCTCCATAAAAATTTTTGATTGTGAAAAAATATGCACAATCATACTAAAAACCATTATACCATATTTGTGGATTTTGTCAATAAAAATATACGAATAATGCGGATAAAATATTCATAAATATGTAAAACGGCAGACAATGCCGAATAATCGGTAACGTCTGCCGTCTGTTCATGCGTTCGACACAACCGGTGTAAGGCTTTCGTCGTACAGGATCACTGCGCCGTCAAGGCCGGAAAGCGACTTTGTCAGAAACACATTTATGTCGCTTTCATTTCCGTATGCCGTCAACAGATACCTGTCTCCGACCGCTACCGCCACAAACTTTTCCGGCATTTCGGCTATGCCCGTGCGCATAAGCTGTGAGCGCACCGCCGCCGCTGTGACGCCGATATTCTCCGCGTTGTCAATGTAATAGGCCGCGGCAGTCAGTTGTCCGTTGCCGTCGTCCCTTTTGATACAGCTGATATCGGATACGGCAAAGGAAAAGGCCGACGGCAACATCAGATCCTTTTCTCTCGACTCACGGTCGGTAAGCGTATATCTGGCGGGCATATCGCGCGCCGCGGTACCGGAATCACCGCCGATCGCAGAGAAACGTTCGTCTGACTTATATCCGTCCCACACGTTGTTCATCAGCGCCAATGAATCCGAATACGTCCGTGCGGACATTCCGCACGAAACAAGGCCGAGAAGCGTCGCAAACGCAATAATTATTGATATCTTTTTCATTTCATTCTCCTCATTCTCCGAAAAAAAATTTCCGTGTCCTTATTATCTGCCGCAATGCAAAAAATATACGCCGAAAACCGACGCCGGAAAATATGACGAAAATCAAAAAATATCCGTAAACAACAAAAAAGGCAGAGGAATGAGTGAAGTGAAACCCGAAAGCCGAACACTTCCGGAAGTACACGTCAGGATCCTCTGCCGTTTTTTTGAATGTCATCTCGGTCTGCGACCGCTGTTTTGCTGTGTCTGACGCGGCGTGCGCGTCGTGGTTGAATACATGAACATATCGCGATGTGATAAAAGCACGAACGACTTTCCCTTCAGATTTCCGCCTGCCGTGGTATTTTGTTTCGGCGGAGCGTGCTTGCTTTTCATTGCCAGAATGACGAGTAGCCCGATAACGCAGGAGATCGCGAGTATGATCAATTCGGTCTTTACTATCTGTACCGCGACGGAGTCTTGTCTGACCGGGTCGTATTGATCGGCCGCACAAACGCACGCGGACAGGCACGTGACCAACGTGATCGCCATGATCAACGATACTATAATCTTTATTTTCATCGTGTCACCTCACCAAAAGCGCAAGCAGTGCGATGACGTTGATGACAGCCATCGAAACCGCCGCCGCGATCGCAAAAAATTTTGCCGCCTTGCCTTTATCGACCGGAAGCTCACCGACCATTTTACCCGTCTGTCCGTTCATCGCAAACAGATATGTTTTATCCTTATACCTTGTGTTCAGAATCCAAACCGGCAAAAAGGCATAGCGCACGGTACCGTTTGAGTTTTGCACGCTTCCGCGGCGTTTGACAACGGACACGTATCCGTGTACGGTATCGCGCAAAAGAGAATTCATGGTGTTCTCTATCCTCAGCTCTGCACGAGATGAGCCGGACAGTGAATCGACGTCGTATCTGTCGGCAACATACCCCGCCATATATCCGTCACGGAATGGCACGGCACCGGAAAAATCGAAAGGCTCAAGCGCATCCATATAGTTATCCGGCATCTTTGACGAGGCATCGACCGGGATATCGGCAAAATCCGCGCCTCCCGTGCGACTGACGAGGAAATGATCGGTACGGACGTAGTTATAGCGTGAATCATGCCATGAATGCACCCTTGTGGCGTCGTACGTGGCATTGGCGTGACTGTGACAATTATACAGCCAATACGGGACGTATACTCCTCTGATGCGTTCGATATTATTTTCCGACTTGAATTCATCCGGCAACAGCTTTTTGCCGTTATAGTAGTTTATCAGTGCCGTCTTTGCCGACTCACGGTCGAGCTTGAACGGCAGTATGACGTCCGGCGAATTCATACCGCTGACCGTATCAGAGATCACGATGGGATTGCCGCAATAGACACATTCTGTCGCGACCGTATTCACGTCACACTCTATCTCCGCACCGCAGAAGCGACAGCTGTACGTTACTGTGCCGGACGCGCGGCCGTCGCATTTGTACGTGCCCCAATCCGACGTAGTCTTGCCGTCACTGTTCGCCTCATCGCAGAGCTCTGACATCAACTCTACGGAATATGTATTTCCGCAAGAAGCGCATTTCAGCTCCTGCGCACGCGGGTCGAACGCTATCGCCGCGCCGCAACACGGACATTTGTAATCAAGAACCTTATCCATTTGTTATCTGACCACGTCGTCATCATTGAAGATGTCGCCGCACTCCGGGCAGAATTTCGGCGGATGATTCTTATCTGCCGGCTCCCAACCGCATTTGTCACAGCGGTACGTTTTTGCGCCTGCCGGCTTCGGACTGCCGCACTCGGTGCAGAAGCGCCCCTTATTGATAACGCCGCATACGCAGGTCCAGCCCTCCGTATCTTTGGGCTGAGGCTGACCGCATTCACTGCAGAATTTGCCCGTATTCATCTTGCCGCATGAACAATTCCAACCGCTGTGCGACTGGGCGGCCACCCTGTTTTGTGTCCGCTGTCCCGCCATCTGGAAAAGTGCACCGGCGTTAAGCCCACCCGCGTTCGCCGCCATATTCATACCGGCAAAAGCCATCATGGGGCCCGCGTTCTGATTCTTTGCCGCGTCCTGCATCGCTTGTGCCTGTGCGCCCGCGATCGTTCCCGCCGCCATAGCCGGATTGGACAGAACCGCCGCGCGCTGCAGCTCCTTTATCGTCCTCTCATCTTCCTCGGACGCACTGACGGAATTGACGCCGAACGACGCAACCTCGATGCCGCGTTTTTCGCGCCATTTTTTGGAAAGCACCTCATTGAGCGCGTCGGCTATCTCGACCGTATGACCGGGCAGTGCGGAATATCTGATGCCCGTCTCTGATATTTTTGCAAACGCGGGTTGCAGTGCGGTCATCAGCTCAGTGCGCAGCATACTGTCGATATTTGTGCGTACGTAACGCTCCGTGACATTGCCGCAGACGTTGGTGTAGAACAAAATCGGATCGGTGATCCTATAAGAATACTCGCCGTGGCAACGGATGGCGATATCCATATCAAGTCCGATATTGTTGTCCACCACGCGGAAAGGAACGGGATTTGCCGTGCCGTATTTGTTGCCGACTATCTCTTTCGTATTGAAATAGTATATGCGCTGATCCTTGGCGGTATCGCCGCCGAACGTAAATCTCTTGCCTATCGTTTTGAAGGTATTGAGGATGGCCGTTCCGAGATTGCCGGTGAACAAGCTCGGCTCTGTAGATGAGTCGTATTTATACTCGCCGGCCTCGGAGCACACCTCGACGACCTTGCCCTGATCAACTATTATGGCGCATTGCCCCTCATTGACGGCAAGCACCGATCCGTTCGTTATTATGTTGTCCTCGCCCTTCGTGTTTGACGATCTACCCGATGTGCGCTTGCGTCCCTTGCACGCGAGAACGTCGGCAGACATGGAATCACAGTAATAATACTCTTTCCACTGATCGGCCAATACGCCTCCGATAGAGCCGCCTATTGCTTTGATAAGTCCCATAATTACCCTCCGAAAAAATATTTATATATACATTTTATCATATCCTGCGATAAAATCAAGTGCCAAATAATAAACAATTCAATTGACAAAAAAAACGACGGTTGATATAATATATACGTACAATGACACTGCGGAGGTAAATCATCATGAGAATGGTCGATATTATTCAGAACAAACGCGACGGATATGCCCTGACCGATAAAGAAATAGAATACTTCGTTTCCGGCTACACGTCGGGCGAAATACCGGATTATCAGGCGTCCGCACTCGCTATGGCGATATATTTCAAAGGCATGAACGACAGTGAAACGACAGCTTTGACGCTGGCTATGGCGCACTCCGGCGATATGGTCGACCTGTCTGAATTCTCGCACACGGCAGACAAGCATTCGACCGGCGGCGTAGGCGATAAGACTTCACTCGTCGCCACTCCCATCGCCGCGTCGCTGGGATGCACGGTCGCTAAAATGTCCGGCAGAGGGCTCGGTCATACGGGCGGCACGGTAGATAAGCTGGAATCTATACCCGGCTTCCGCACCGAAATGGATATGAATGATTTCAGATCAGCGGTCAGAAAAAGCGGTCTGGCCATCATAGGGCAGTCCGGCAACCTCACACCCGCCGACAAAAAGCTGTATTCCCTGCGCGACGTCACCGGCACGGTGCCGTCGATACCGTTGATCGTATCCAGCATCATGAGCAAAAAGCTCGCCGCCGGCAGTCAGACGATCGTCCTCGACGTGAAGATCGGCTCCGGCGCGTTTATGGATACGTTGGAAAATGCCACGGCCCTTGCCGAAAAAATGATAACGATAGGAAAGGCGGCGGGCAGAAACGTACGCGCCGTTCTGACTGATATGGATGAGCCGCTCGGGTGCGCGGTAGGCAATGCGCTTGAGGTGAAAGAGGCGATTGAGGTTTTGAACGGACGCGGTCCGTCTGATCTGCGCGAGGTCGCCGTTACTTTGGCAACGAACATGGTATCGGCATCGTTCGGTCGGGATGAGAACGAGGTCCGCGCCGAATGCGAAAAGGCGATCGATAACGGCTCCGCGCTGAAAAAGCTCTGCAACATGGTCGAGGCACAGCACGGCGACGCCGGGTATATCACGAATCCGTCGCTGTTCCCCGTCGCAAAATACGCAATGCCGATCATCAGTAAGACAGACGGATATATTTCACACATGAACACCATGAAGATAGGCATATCGTCGTCGATGCTCGGCGCGGGACGCGAGAAAAAAGAGGATAAGATCGATTTTTCCGCCGGTATAGAAATAATGAAAAAAACAGGCGACAGAGTGTCGGCGGGCGATACGCTGGCGATACTGTATGCAAATGATGAATCACTGATACCGGCGGCGGTCGGTAAATACGAGGAAGCACTGCAATTTTCGCAGGAGCCCGCAAAACGCAAGCCGCTGATATATACCGTAATGAAATAAAACGATGGCCTCCGACACGCGATCGGAGGCCATTATATTAAGGAGAACCGGTTATGCGGAATGTGCGGCACGACGGACGACGTTCTGAGTATGCGTGGCAACGTAGGAAAAGCGAACGACCTTCTGCTCATCAGCCGTCCTTCTGCGCTTACGCATAAGCAGCTCCTCATTGATATTGCTGCCGTACGTATCGTCCATATCCAATGAATACGTATAGACCTTGCACCCGGATATTATTTCATACTCTTTCTCAAACATCGTTAATTACCTCGCACGGTGGATTGTGGCCTTATTATACTACCGTCAACGGTAATTGTCAAGCGATTTTTTATATTTTTTTGCATTTTTTTGTAAAATTTTATATTTTTTTATAAAAAAGACTTTACAAACACAATATCGTATGGTAAAATACACCCGGAAAATGCAGTAGGGGGTTAGTATGAATTGGCTTGACAATATCAAAGCGATCAAAAAATCGCGCGGCTATACAAATGAACAGCTGTCTGCAAGGTCCGGCATATCGCTCGGTACGCTGAATAAGCTTTTAGCCGGTACGTCCGAGGATCCGAAGCTTTCCACGCTCACATCGCTGGCCGAGACATTCGGCATAGGGCTTGATGAGCTTCTGGGCGTCGGTGACGACTGCGGCCTCAGCAAAGAGCTGTCGGAAAGATACGCGGCACTTGACAACCGCGGACGAGACGCCGTCGCATATATTATAAATAAGGAGTACGCCCGCACCGTGCGTGAAAACAGCTCTTCCCCTTATTCGCTCGATACTCCCGAAATTCGCAGAATACCGCTGTTTGAAACAGCGGCATCAGCCGGCATGGGCATAATGCTGGACGGTGACGATCATACCGAAATATCGGTATACTCCAATTCCGTTACCGACAGCGCGGATTTTGCCGTCAAGGTCAGCGGCGACAGTATGATGCCGAAATATCATAACGGCGACATTCTGCTTGTCCGGCGTGCCGACAGCATCGCGATCGGGGAGTTGGGTATTTTTTCACTGAACAGCGAGGGATATTTCAAAAAATACGGCGGTGACAGGCTGATATCGCTGAACGCCGAGTACCGCGACATTCCGTTGCGTGCCGACGATGACGTCCATTGCTTCGGAAAGGTCATCGGCAGATTGAGAAAATGACCGCACACCTCCGATATGTATACGATATCCCACCTGCGCCTGATGGCATGGGTGGGATATTTTGCGCCGAACATTTGACTATCTGCCGCATTTTTTCCGCGGCGTCTTCCTTTTGAGCAGACCGGCCTCCTCCGTCATCCGGCGCACCGACGGCGAAAGCGACATCAGACAGGTCAGATTCAGCGCAGTCATTATTATCACACCGATATCGGTCAATCGCCACAGAGCATCCTCCGTGACGAATACCGAAAGCACGATAGCCACACAGTATACCGATACGTATGAAACGTGCGCGATACTGCGTTTACCGATCAGATAGTCGAGGCAGATGATGCCGTACAGTCCCCAGCAAACGACGGTTGAAACGGCAAAAAACATGATTGAGACGCATACGGCATTCACCCCTATGTCACCGCTGAGCGCGGAAAAAGACGAAAATACGAGCTCTGCCCCGCTGTCCGCCCCGGAACCGTACATTAGAACGATCAGCGCAGTCAACGTGCATATGACGAGCGTATCGAAAGCCACCTCGATGAGCCCGAATATTCCCTGCCGTGCCGGTGCGTCGGTCTTCGCACAATAATGAGAAAGCGGTGCCGTACCTCCGCCTGCCTCGTGGGAAAACGCACCCTTTGCCACACCCTGCCTCACAGTCGCCGAGCTGACGAACCCGACAATGCCCGCACCGCACGACAGAGGGCTGAATGCCTCGGAAAATATCTGACCGAAAATCGCCGGCAACCGCCCCGCGTTTGTTATGATCGCAAACAGACAGACCGCGATATAGCATATACTCATTACCGGCACGACGTACGACGTAAACTGCGTGACCTTATCAAACCCGCCCATGATCGAATACGCGGCAATGACGGCGGTCGGCACCGTGAGAAACAGCGGATTTACGGTGCAAACCTGCGACAGGGCCGACAGCGCCGCGTTCATCTGCACCAGATTCCCCATCACTACTGACATGATAAGCGCTACGACGGCAAATACGAAAGCGATCGTTTTCCCCGTTTTTCCGGCAAATGCGCGGCGCATATAGTACATCGTTCCGCCGCGTATACCGTCCGGCGTGACCTCACGGTATCTGACGCTCAACGCGATCTCGGCATATTTCAGTATCATCGAAAACACGGCGCTGACCCAAATCCAGAAAACAGCACCCGCGCCGCCGAGGTGCAACGCGACACCGACACCGACGATATTGCCCACGCCGAGCGTGCCGGCCAGCGAAAGAGTCAGCTCGCGTATCGGGAATTTGCGCCCGAAAGCATAGCGCAGCGTGCCGATCGGTCTGACCACGTGAAAGAAGCCGAGTTTAGCACTCATCACCACTCCGCAAAAAATCAGCACAGCCGGGAAAATTGCCGTAACAATACCGTACACGTAGGCCTCCGTATGATCTCAATATGCAAATATATACGGCAAAATCAGCAAAAATATGACTTTTTTATTAAAAAACGCCGGCGAAAAAAAGATTATGAAAATTTCAAAATTTTATCAAAAAAGTATTGATTTTTTCGACCTTATGTAGTAGAATAACAATCGCAGTTGGCACTCACGTCTTTTGAGTGCCAAACATACGGATAAAATTTTCATTACATACACGGAGGTAAAAACATGAAATTGATCCCGCTTTATGACAGAGTAGTAGTCAAAATGACAGAGGCCGAGGAAACGACGAAGGGCGGCATAATCCTGACTCAGTCGGCAAAGGAAAAGCCGCAGGTCGCTGAGGTGCTGGCAGTCGGTTCGGGCGAGAGCCACGACGGCAAGGAGGCTGTCACGGTCAAGGTCAAGGTCGGCGACAAGGTCATAGTATCC
>JAKSPY010000064.1 GCA_024404445.1 Clostridia bacterium | reverse complement strand
AATGGTGTTGTGACAACGCGGCCGCCGACGTTATAATCATAGGCAGGGGCGGCGGATCGCTTGAGGATCTGTGGGCTTTCAACGACGAAGCACTTGTCAGAACCGTGGCGGCGTCGACCATACCCGTGATCTCGGCTGTCGGACACGAAACGGATTTTACATTGTGTGACTTTGCGGCGGACAAACGCGCTCCGACACCGAGTGCCGCGGCAGAGCTGGCAGTACCCGATACATCGGAGCTGAAACAGAAATTTGCCAATGTGACGGCAAGGCTTGAGCTTATCGAAAACAACCGTTTGAGATCGTATAGAGATAATTTGGCGCGTCTGGCATCCAGCAGGGCGCTTGTCAGCCCGCAGAATGCGATCGATGACAGGCGTATGGCACTCGCGGTGACGGAAACGCGCCTGTACGATAAGGTGGAGAACATAATACAAAGAAAAAAATCGCTGATGGCGTCGGCGACCGCAAAGCTCGATGCGCTCAATCCGCTTTCGGTTATTTCGCGGGGATACAGCGCAGTCTTTTCGGGCGACGGTAAGCTGATCAAATCCGTATCGCAGGTAAAATTCGGTGATACGGTGTCGTTCAAGGTTACTGACGGCACAGTCAGCGCGACTGTGACAGATACGGCAGAGGAGTAAAACTATGGAAGAAAAAAAGATCACGTTTGAACAGGCGCTCACACGCCTTGAGCAGATCGTGCGCGATATGGAGTCGGGCGATGCCCCTCTCGATATGTCGCTGTCACTGTTTGAGGAGGGTGTGAAGCTGGTCAAATTCTGTACGTCCGAGCTTGACAGGGCTGAGCAAAAGGTAAAGATCCTGCGCGAGGGACAGACAGGAGAAATGACGGCAGAGCCGTTTACACCAAAGGCGGATGGATGATATGACGATAGAAGAGTATATTATTGCGACGGCTGAAAAGGTAGATCAGCCGCTGAAGGACGGGCTTGCCGTGACTGACGCGGCATTGGAAACGCTTTACGACTCTATGCGATACAGCGCACTGTCGCCGGGAAAGCGCATCAGACCTTTTCTGGTGCTGGAGTTTTGCCGTATGTTCGGTGGGAATGACGCCGCCGCGATGGATTTCGCGTGCGCGATCGAGTATATCCACTCATCGTCGCTCGTTCACGACGATATGCCGTGTATGGATAATGATGATTATCGTCGCGGCAGACTGACGAATCATAAGGTCTACGGCGAGGATATAGCCCTTTTGTGCGGCGACGCGCTGATGACGCGCGGATACGAAATGGCATCGCTGAACGATAAAGTGCCACCGGAGGCTGCTTTGGCGGCCACGCGCGTGTTACTGCGTGAGGTCGGCGCGTTCGGCATGATGGGGGGTCAGTGCATCGATCTGATGGCCGAGCGCGAGAGACCGACGTTTGACCAACTTTTGAAAATGCACGACAAAAAGACGGGTGCGCTGATGCGTGCATCGGCACTTATGGGGTGCATAGCCGCCGGGAAGATGCCGGGCAGTGACGAATGTAAAAATGCCGCGGAATACGCGACGAAAATCGGACTCGCGTTCCAGATACTTGACGATATTCTCGACGTCACGGGTGATGTCGCGACACTCGGCAAGATGACCCACACAGATGCCGCAGAGGGCAAAACGACGTTCCTGTCATTCATGGATATCGACGGCGCGCGCAAATACGCATCTGACCTTACCGATGAGGCGGTGGGGGCGATCGCGGGATACAAAAATAACGAAATACTTACAGAGCTCGCCCGCTTTCTACTCTGCAGGACAAAATAAGAGGTCAGAAAAATGTTAGATCATTTCAGCTATTTGCGGAAGTATTTTGCCGAGGGACAAATGAATACCCTCAAAGGTGTTTGCCGTGACAAGGACAGTATGTTCTACGGCATCCATCCCGAAGTGTGGCCAAATCAGGTAGAGGCCAGTAATTTCTTTTATCCGGTCTCAAACTTCGTTATGGCTTATTATTTGAAGGGATATGAGTGCTATCGCAACGACGCCTTTATGGAGGCGGCGGAGCTGGCTTTGACGCAGGGACAGAGGTTTATACACGACGACGGAACGACTGACCTGAAAATGACGAATTTCCACGATCCGTCGAATAACGCATTTATTATCCGCGACTCTCTCGGCCCGGCCGTCGATGTCATGGCACGTAATTCACAGCATACCGACGCGGAAAACAGGGTAGAACAGTTGCTGATAAAGACGCTCATAAAAATGAGTAAGCCGATGGAGACCCTCGGTTTCCATACTCCAAACCACCGTTGGATAATTTGCTCGGCACTTTCGTACGTTTATAAATACACCCACGATGAGGAAGCACTGAATACGATCGGCAAATTCCTGTGGGAGGGCATCGACTGCGACGAAAACGGTGAGTATACGGAACGGTCGGCCGGTATGTACAATCATCAGTGCAATATTTCGTTTATCAAATATGCGTACGTAACAGGCGATAATAGCTTTCTCGAATATCCGATACGCAATATGAAAATGATGCGTTCTTATTACGAGCCGGACGGCTCGATCTGCACGATGAACTCGATGCGACAGGATCGCGGATCGTCCATCGGTATCGACGTGTACTACGACGTTTATCTGACGCTTGCGCTCTTTACGGGCGACCCGGAGTTTGCGTATTATGCCGATATGTGCCTGAGACGGCTGATGGCTGAGGAGGTGCGCGTCGGTCATCCCATAGCATATCACGATGCACGGCTGATCTATTGGACATTCGTGAACGATGCATGGGAAGAAAAGTGGAAGACGATCGACTCATATCTGCCGGATCGAAAAACAGATCTGTATTTTGAAAAAAGCGGCATAGCGAGAGTGTTCAGCAGGAATACCGCACTGACAGTGCTTCGCACCAATCAGCCCGATTTTATTAAATTCCAGATCGGCGGGTCAAGTATGTGCGTGAGGGCGGGCGGCTCGTTCTTCGGTGTTCCGCATGCGCAATTCCGCGCCAAGACGTTTGAAAAGACCGAAAACGGCTTCCGGCTGTCATCGACTGAGGAGGCGGGTTATCGTTCACAGTTCGATCAGCCTCCGACAACCGGCGAATGGCGCCATATGGACCATTCTCTGCGCAGAATTATTAACGTGCGTAACTTTACCACCACATTTGATATCGTGCCTTTTGACGGCGGATTTTCGCTTGACACGTCATATGCCGGCGACGACGATATACCGGTAAAGCTGGAATTGACCTTCGCGCCCGGTTGCAGAGTGGAAACGGATATCTTTGTTTTCAGCGCGCGCGGCGGCGATTACGTTTATTATAAGGGCGGGACCGTCAGACTGCGTTTCCCGACGGGAGGAGTGCTGACCATTGAGGGCGGATCTGCCACACACTACGGCGGCGAGTATCTTCGCGGTACGGAGCACGTTCCGGCGGACTGCTTTACGCTCTGCCTGACAAGCGCGACGCCGAATGGCTTCCACGTTAGATTTTCAACGTAAATAACAAATCACCTCGGAATATCATACGATATCCAGAGGAGAATTTTACGTATTACGTCAGAAAAAGAAAAAAACCGATCGGACTGTACATAGCTGTGGCCGTATCGGTATTGATCGTCCTATCCGTTGCCGTCGTCAGATATATGAACGTCAAGCTCGATCCGATAATATGTGATATCGCCGACAGACAAATGGCGAATGAGCTTGTCGGCATAATCGCGTCAGCGACGGCGGAAATACCGCACAGCGGCGATTTTGCGCAGATATCACGCGATTCCTACGGAAAAATGACGTCAGCCGTTATTGACAGCACCGCGATAAACGAGTATAACTCCGCGCTTTTGTCGGCGGTATCGGATAAGATCGACGGGATAGGCTCGTATGACGTCGCCGTATCGCTTGCGAATATTTTTGACGATGATGTCATATTCGGCGCTTTCCCCGCGTTGAGGCTGACCGCCGACGTAGAGCCATACGCTTCCGTGACGTCAAGGATCGTATCGTCGTCACAGTCTGCGGGTATAAATCAGACGCTATATTCCGTTAAGCTGTCGCTGTGCGCGGAGGTCAGATCGGTCTTGCTCATATCAACGATAACGACGACGGTAAATTATGAGATTTCACTGTGTGAGCTTTTGCTGTCCGGTGACGTACCGGGCGTTTACCTCGGATCGGCCTTTGACGGATAGACGCCCGTCCCGTCAAAAGCGGGAATAAAGCTTTCCTCTGCCGCCTCTCCGCTTTGTATATATGCCTGTTTTACGCCGATTTTCAGCGCGTGATCGACGACCTTATCATACTCATATTGTGTCGTCTTGCGGCGAAGTTCACGGGGAAGTGAGGCGCAGTCCACGGGTACGTATTGGCTCATTATGCTGATATATATGCTGTCACCGTATGTGGAATAAAGGTATTCAATGATCTTTTCCGAGTCGTGATAGCATCCCGGCAATACGAGATGACGGACGATGACGCCGCGCATCATTATTCCGCGTTCGTCAAACACGGGTTCAGGCGCGATCTTTACCATTTCGTCTATTGCCTGCTTTGCGATTGGTGCGTAGTCCGGCGCATTCGAATATTTATTTGCGATCTCGGATGACATATATTTGAAGTCCGGCAGAAAAATGTCCGCATATCCGCGAAGCATCCTTACCGTCGATACCTTTTCATATCCGCCGCAATTCCACAGTATCGGCAGATCCATGCCGTGTGCGCGCGCTATTCTTATCGTCTCGATTATCTTATCGGTGAAGTGTGTCGGCGTGACGAGATTGATGTTGTTTGCACCCTGTGACTGAAGCTCGGAAAAAATCTCAGCCAGCCTTTCTGTCGTTATTTCTACGCCTGCACGGCTGTGTGCAAGATCATGATTCTGACAGTAAACGCATTTCAGATGACACCCGGAGAAAAAAACAGTCCCGGATCCCTCCTTGCCGGAAATACACGGCTCCTCCCACATATGAAGCGCCGCACGCCCCACGCGCAGCTTATCGCCCTCCGTGCAATATCCGACCGTTACCGATCTGTCACGGCCGCAATCACGCGGACACAGGTTGCAGATATTTGTTTTGTTTTCCATACGTTTCATCCGAAATTCACGGGCGCGCCCTTGTTACGGTGCAGTGCCGATTTTTTGTTATTTTAGCACATATTTGCGATATTTGCAAGGCCGCTGATATTTTGTTTATGTTACACAAAAAATAAATTTCTCTTTTGTGTAAAAAAGAGAATTGCTCGCCGACCTATTGACAAAAATGGAAAACCGAGCTATACTGTATATGTCAATAGGGAGTAGTATGCGGGAGTATCCCGTATGCACGGCATCGTCAGGACGGCATTTTTGCCCGGTGCGTGCGAAACCTCGGTTTTTACAAGACTTTGACCGGATCGGTCAAAGTCTTTTTTTGCGTTTGCCGATTTGCTTGAATAGTGTGGGATCCCAAATTATATAAAAAATATTATTATTAAAGGAGAAAAAACCATGCCTGATTCTTTGTTTTTCATCATCGGTATTCCTGTTGTCCTCATTGTCCTGCTTGCTATCGCGGGATATCTTAAGGCGCCTCCGGATACGGCATATATCATTTCCGGATTGGGCACCAAACGTATACTTATCGGTAAGGCCGGATGGCGCGTGCCGTTTTTTGAGCGCGTCGATCGTCTGTCACTGCGCGTGATGCAGGTCGATGTCAAAACCAGCGAGGCCGTTCCCACGAACGAATTCATCAATGTCAGCGTCGACGGCGTTGCCAACATCAAGATTTCATCTGATCCCGAATATCTTAAAAGAGCCGCGGAGTCACTGCTCGGTATGAGCAGAAATGAGCTTATCAGCCTCGTTACACAGGTTTTGGAGGGCAATATGCGTGAGATCGTCGGATCCGTCGGTCTGAAGGAGATGGTTCAGGACAGACAGGGCGTAGCCAAGAAGATCACGGAAAACGTCGTCCCCGATATGCAAAAGCTCGGTATAGAGGTCGTAAACTTCAATATCCAGAATTTCAAGGATGCCGCCGGCACAATTGAGAATATGGGTATCGACAACGTGGAGCAGATACGCAAAAATGCGCAGATCGCAAAGGCAAACGCACAGCGCGATATTGCCATTGCTACGTCAAACGCTCAGCAGGAGGCAAACGCCGTAAAGGTCGAGGCGGAAAAGCTGATAGCCGAGCAGAATGCCGCTCTTGCCGTTCAGCAGGCCGACATGAAGGTCAAGTCGGATACAAAGCGCGCAGAGGCGGACGCCGCGTACTCAATACAGCAGGAAAGCCAAAGAAAGGTCATCGAGGTCACAAAGACTGAGGCCGATATCGCCAGAAGAGAAAAAGAGGCCGAGCTGGCTGAAAAGAATATCGCCATCAAGGAAAGAGAACTTGACGCCAGCATACGTAAGCAGGCCGACGCTATGAAGTATCAGGCGGAAAAGCAGGCCGAGGCAGACCTCATCCGTCGTCAGCGTGAGGCAGAGGCAAAGAAATATGAGGCGATCCAATCCGCTGAGGCAAAGAAGGCCGAGGCAGAGGCACTCCGTTATGCGATGGAGCAGGAGGCCGAGGGTATTCGCGCCAAGGGCATCGCCGAGGCAGAGGCTATCGAAAAGAAAGCCGAAGCGCAGAAGAAGATGGGCGAGGCATCGGTGCTTGAGATGTATCTTCAGGCTCTTCCCGAAATCGTCAGAAATGCCGCAGAGCCCCTTACAAAGACGGATAAGATCGTCATGTACGGTGACGGCAATTCGACAAAGGTCGTGCGCGACGTCATGTCCTCCGCCAACCAGATAATGGAGGGAATGAGGGAATCGACGGGCATTGATCTGACAGCCATTCTTGCCGGATACGCGGGCGGAAAGCTTGCAAAGGGTGCCGACAACACGATCGCAGAATAAAGCGACCGCGATCAATCCCGTGAAATGCCGTAACGATCCCACAAAAGCCGCAATCTGATCATGCATAGATATGAGAATACCCCGACAGCGAAACTGTCGGGGCATTTTTCAGTTGTCTGCGCGGTTAAATCCGTTTTTCATGTGCGTGCTGGCGTCGTGCAGTACGCGGTTGAGCGTCGCGGTCGTTTGCTCTCGGGCCATGTCGCACAGCTCCTCGTTTGCCTTTTCCGTCTGCGAAAAATCGCCGGAGCTTGTCATCTGTTTATCGTATTTTGCTATTATCTGCCTGCCTTTTATCATAACGGCATTCTGATAGCGTTCAACGTGCGGGATCGACGTGGGATAGTTTGGGTCTGCCAGCGCGCCGATCAGACGCGAGCTCCAATACAGGTTTTCGGTCGAGGTGTCGCCGGTGACCTCGCTGATATATTTCGGCATTTTTGATACGTTCGTGTATACGGGAAGCGCGGCAGAAAATGTCGTCGAGCCGAAAATGATCCACTCTATCGCCTTTATTTCGTCCGGTACGTTATTTCTGATCTGACATATGGACGTGACGCCGGTGCGGTTGATACCTATTGAGCGATACTTGCCGCGCTGACCGTTATCGTGTGACGCATACGGATCATACGGTGTATTCTGATAATGCGATGACAGTATGTATTTCACGTCTTCGACAGCCAATTTCCTGTCCGGTACCAATGACCACGGAATGTTGTCGCTCGTCGGCGTGTATTCAGCATTCTCCCCGTCCCATTTGTGTGAAAACGGTGTCAGGCATCTGCCCATATACCATGCGCGCGGGGTATTGTATATGTGGTCGAGATCGGTACAGGAACCGAAAATATTTCTCGGATTGAATTTGCCGTCATTATTGAGGTCGAGGTAGTTGTCGGCAATGAACGTGCGCATATCGGCTGAACACATATAGTTTTTCTGATCACCGAGCGCGTCGTCAAGGTCAAAATGATCAGTACCGAATTGATTGGGATTGATGACTGCCACCTCGTCGGGGACTCTGGTCGCTATCCAATGGTGACCGCCTATCGTTTCCATCCACCATATTTCGTCGCAGTCGTTGAAGGCGATCCCGTTCGGCTCATAGGTGCCGAATTTCTCCAAAAGGGAAGCGAGCCTTTTCACGCCGTCACGGGCGGATTTTATGTACGGCAGAACGAGTACGACTATATCCTCCTCGCCTATACCGCCGGGAATGTCCTTCTCCTTTTTGTTTTTTGCCTTTTTGTATTCCACGTACGGGTCTGCGGCCAGCACGCGCGGATTTGACGTGATCGTTTCCGTCGCCGTCATACCGACGTTTGCGGCGTTGATGCCTGTTGCCGCCCATATCCCGCGGGACTGAATGACACTCGGACATGAGGTATACCTCATCGGATCATCCGGCAGATCGATCTCAACGTGAGAAATTTTGCTGACGTATTTTTTCGGCTGTTTTGACGGTTCGACCACTATTACCTTTTTGGAGTCGAATGGGCCGTCATCGGTCCTTGCTATCATCGTGGAATTATCATTGCTTGCCTTTTTTCCGACAAGCATCGTGGTACATGGCATATATGTGCCCTCCCTTGAATCATTTAATCATATTCTATGTCGGAATCACCGCCGTGTGCGTTATGAATCGAAAAAAGTCTGACCTTTTTCCGTCACGATCCGTTCATCTGTCGGATATGTGAAGCACGGCGACGACCTGAGAATACCGGCGTAAAGCCTTGCCTCATAGCGCGCCATATTCAGATCGTGCAAAATGTAATTGCCGCAGTTTTTCGGGTTTGCACCCGGCACCTCGCCCGTATACGCGGCGCAGTATTCAAATGCGCGGATCATCAGCGGAAGCAGCTCCTGCGGCGTCGGACGGCCCTTGACTATCAGATAGCAACCCGTCAGACAGCCCATCGGACCCCAATAGATGATCCTGTCCTTCCACTCGCTGTCGTTGCGTAAAAACGTCGCCACGATGTGCTCGATCGTGTGCATCGCGTTCGGGTGTATCGCCGGCTCGGCATTCGGTATTTTCATTCTGATATCGTATGTCGTCGCGTAGTCCGTACCAATGGTATCAACGCGTGATTCATAGATACCGGGCACGATTTTTGTGTGGTCGACC
>JAKSPY010000063.1 GCA_024404445.1 Clostridia bacterium | reverse complement strand
CCGCGAGTGCCGGCGCCGAAAGGACGGCAGAACATACGCATCAAAATTCAATAAGAGAAATGAGGAAAAACAACATGAACAGAAATTGCAAAAGGTTTCTGTATGCTGTAATTGTTTTTGCGCTTATCACGGCTATGGCGTTGACGATTGTCGGCTGTACAGAAGAAGAATCGGGCGGGATACACACATTTAAGTTTATCGCCGTCATGCCTGACGGAACGGAAAGGTCGTTCGATATTACCACCGAACGGAAATACGTAGGTCAGGCATTGCTGGATGAGGGATTGATTTCGGGTGACGACACCCAATACGGGTTGTTCGTCCATACCGTTTGCGGACAAACGGTCAGGTATGAAACGGACGGGAAATTCTGGTCGTTTTATATCGGCGAGAATATGTCGATGACAGGCGTTGACGCGACAGAAATCGTCGACGGAACGACGTACGTTTTTAAGGTCGAATGATCAGATGTTGCGGAATTCGTTTTCAAAGACACGTGAACTCGTCGTTTTTGCAATGCTCGGTGCCCTGATGTTTTCATCAAAAATTATTCTTGAGTTTTTACCCAATATCCATATGCTGGCACTTTTCACTATCGTGTTTACGGTGGTTTACGGTGCCCGTGGGCTGATACCCATATATATTTACGCCGCGATACTGACGGTGTATTACGGATTTCAGCCGTGGCTGTTGATACATTATTACGTATGGCTTGTGTTATGGTGCATAACGATGCCGATTCCTGTCAATATGAATAAAAAGATAGCTGTACCGGTGTATGTCGCGCTTGGCGCGTTTCACGGAGTGGTCTACGGATTTCTCTGCGCGTTGACACAGGTACCGATATATTATAACACTTTCAGCGTTGTAACGGTGCTGGCGTATACAGCGACGGGCATCAAGTGGGATCTGATACAAGCTGCGGGCAATGCGGCGATGTGCACGCTGGCCGTGCCGCTGATAATCCTGCTGGATAAATTGAGCCGGAAAATGGGGATAAAAACCCGGCTTCACGATTAAAAAAAGGGGGGACGGCTATGACCCGCACGCAGAATTCAATACGAAATGCGGCATTTGCCTTTGGCGGTCAGATTGCCGTCCTTTTGACCCAACTGTTAATACGTTGGTCGTTTGTCGCATATCTGACAGATGATTATCTCAGTCTGAATGGGCTGTTTTCCAATATTTTGACGGTTTTGTCCCTTGCCGAGCTCGGTGTCGGCACGTCAATCGTTTTCAGTCTGTACAGGCCGATAGCTGATAACGATACCGAGAAGATCAAGTCGCTCATGCGCGTTTACAGGCTGACATATACAGCTGTCGGTACTGCGGTTTTGATTGTCGGTCTTGCGATAACACCGTTTTTGCCGTATCTTGTCGATCAGATGCCGGATATACCGGAAATATACGTCATATTCGTTATGTACGTCTTTAACTCGGCGATGACATATTTTTTCTCATATAAGCGTTCGTTTTTGATTGCAAATCAGCAAAAATATCTGACGACCGCAGTGAGCGCAGCGGCGCAGATCGTCGCGTGCGCGGCAGAGTATTGCATACTCAGATTTACGCACGACTACATTATTTATATGATATGCGTCATTTCAGTTACGATCATTGATAATGTCATAGTCACGGCGATCGCCGACGCAAAATATCCGTTTTTGCGTAATAAGCACGTAGCAAAGCTGGATGACGGCACGTCGTCGGAAATCAAAACAAATATTCGTGCGTCGTTGCTTCATAATATCGGTGGAGTAGTGGTAAACGGTACGGATAATATCATTATCTCGCGATTTGTCGGATTTGTTTATGTCGGACTGTACTCCAATTATCACCTTATCCGCGCGGCGGTCGACAGCCTTTTGCGACCTTTGTTTGAGGCTGTGACTGCAAGCTTCGGCAATCTGAGCGTCGAGGTGGCGGACGAAAGACGCGGGGAAGTGTTCAACAGAATGTTTTTCGCGGCGGCGTGGCTTTTCGGCTTTTCCTCGATCGCGCTGGCAATACTTTCCGGCCCATTTGTCAGTCTGTGGCTCGGCGACGAATATCTTGTTTCCGTTCCCGTCGTTCTAATTATCGCGGTGAACTTCTACTTCAAAGGTATGCGATATCCCGGTATTGCCGCGCGTGAGGCAATGGGACTTTTCAGATATGATAAATGGAAATCGATCGCAGAGGCGGCGACGAATATAGTCGTGTCGATCCTCCTTGCAAGGTGTTACGGCGTGTTCGGCGTCTTATTGGGAACGCTGATCAGCTCATTGGCCACTTGCTTTTGGATCGAGCCTCTGGTATTATACAGACACGGATTCGGGCGGGGACTCGGAAAATATTTTATCAGATACGGTCTGTATACGGCTGTCACAGTCGCGGCAGGCATTATCACCCGGCTTGTCTGCGGAGCCGTGGAACTTTCGCCTATCACATCGTTTGTCGTCAAGGCATTGATTTGCCTGACAATACCTAATGTGATATTTGCGGCGGCATATTTCAGAACATCGGAATTCAGGTATTATGTCGGATTGATATCATCGCGTTTCAAAAATAAAAGCATCGGGGGAAAATAGAATGTTGGGAATAATCGGGTCAATGGATGTCGAGATCGACGCATTGAAAAAAATGGTGGAAAATGCAAATACCGTCACTGTGAGCGGGATAGAGTACGTCAGCGGACAATTATTCGATAAGGATGTGGTTGTGGCAAAATGCGGCGTGGGTAAGGTCTTTGCCTCGGTTTGCGCACAGACCATGATACTGAATTATCACCCTGATGCCATGATCAACACGGGCGTCGGAGGTTCAATGCGCGACGGTATCTCAATACTTGACGTTGTCATCGGCAGTAACGCCGTTCAGCATGATATGGATACGTCGGCCGTCGGCGACCCTGTCGGTATGATTTCCGGGATCAACACCATCTATCTTCCGTGTGATGCGGAGATCTCGGATCAGATCAGAAATTGCGCCGATAAGATCGGCGTCAAGGCTCACATCGGCACCGTCGCGTCGGGCGACGTGTTCGTTTCTGACGGTGCTTTGAAAAAGAAGATAAGGTTTGCCTTTGACGCATCGGTTTGTGAAATGGAGGGTGCGGCGATAGCACAGGTGTGTTACATAAACGGCGTAAAGCTGGCGATAGTCAGAACCGTATCAGACGGAGGGGCTGACGGCGGAGGCATGGATTATCTGACATTTAAGCATAAGGCGGCGGCGCAATCCATACGTGTCGTGACCGAATATTTGAAATCATATTGAATTTTTCAAATTGAGCGACGATAAAATGTCGCTCAATTTGCGGTTTTTGGGGTAAATTGACAAATAATGAAAACAATTTTACAATAATTTATCAATTTACTATGTACAAAACGAAAAAAGTATGCTATTATTATGTTAGGTTTATTCTCAAACCACGACTTGTGTCGTCAGGAGATAAAATGGAAAGCAAAAAAAGATTTCGACCGCGTCCGGATGAAGCACCGGAAAAACAGGCACCGGACGGCAGTGTGATCGTCGGCAGAAATCCCGTTATTGAATTGCTGAAAAGCGACCGCGGGGTAGAAAAGGTATACATTCAGCGCGGACAGCGCGAGGGCTCTGTCACAAAGATCTTTGCGATGGCCAAGGAGCGATCCGTGCCTGTTGCAGAGGTGGACAAAAAAAGGCTTGATGAGCTGGCAAACGGAAATGCGCATCAGGGCGTTGCCGCATTTGCCTCGGCGATTGAGTATGTCAGCATAGACGATATGATCGCCGCCGCCGACAGAAAGGGCGAAAAGCCGCTGATCGTCGTGTGTGACGGCATCGAGGATCCGCATAATCTCGGCGCAATAATCAGATGCGCAGACGGTGCGGGGGCGCATGGCATTGTCATCGGCAAGCATCACAGCGCGATAATGAGTCAGACTGCATTCAAATCTTCCGCCGGCGCGGCAGAGTACGTGCCGATCGCGAAGGTTGCCAATATCGCTTCCGCGATCGATGAGCTGAAAGAAAAGGGAATATGGACATTTGCCGCCGAGGCCGACGGTGACGATATTTACGGTACGGACTTCAATTGTCCTGCCGCGATAGTGTTGGGCTCAGAAGGAATCGGGGTTTCGAGGCTTGTCAGAGAAAAATGTGATTATTCGGTATCCATACCGATGCACGGAAACGTGAATTCACTTAATGTTTCCACCGCGGCGGCAGTGTTGCTGTTTGAGGCGGTACATAACAGAAATGGATGATCTATCATTACGACAAATAGACGGAGGTACAAAATGGCAGGAAATAAGAATTCTTATGATTCCATAGAGAAAAGCACCAAGGGGCTTCTCGCACGCCTTTCCGAACAGTATAATTCTGATAACGTCAAAGGCGAACATAAATTGATGTCCACGCTTGAAAATATTCCGGTTTCTCAGGATGACGATAAGCTTTCGACTGCTGAATTCAATGCGATATTTGACGATAAGGACAAGGCGGATGAGCAAAAAAACGATGCGGGAGAATTCGATATTTTTGCTGAACTCACACGCGCCGAGGAAGAGGACATCAAAAAGGCAAACGCACAGCCTTCCGTGATATATGAACCGGCTGCAGCACCGGAGCCTGCTTACATACCACGTGTGGAGCCTGAGGGCGAGCCGGAGCCCGTTAAAGAGCAGCTAGCCGTACCGGAGGTCGAGCCGGAGCCCGCTTAGGAGCAGATCGCTGTACCGGAGGTCGAGGCTGAACCCGCTAAAGAGCCGCAGAAAGCACCGATGTCAGAGCCGATAACGGAGCCGGAAACGTCCGGGTCAGTTACCGACGAATACACGGTCACTGAGGTTTCCATGAATACCGAAACGAATGCCACGCCCATTCAGGAGGTTGAGGTAACCGAAACGGTTGAGAATATCGCCACACAGCCGATTCGCGTTACGCCGGAGCCTGTCGTAAAGCAGGCAGACGAGCAACCGCCTTTTGTTCCCGTTGAAAATAATGAAGACATCGAAGACACAATATCAGACAGATTGGAAGATAAATCAGTGATAGATTCATATAAGCCTAAGTTTGATACAGAAGAGGAGCCTGTGAAAAAGTCAGACCCTATCGAAAGAGAATATAAGTTCTCCGATACTCAGGATGATCATATCGGCGATACAGGTGAGTTGGCGGATACCGATGTGATGCACGCTTTCGGGCTGGATACACGAAAGGCGCCCGAACGTGGCGAGGCAAAGCGAATATTCGATGAGTATTCCTTTGCCAATACTGATGAGATGGAGGCCACGGCGACCGACGCCGATACGACGACCGAGATGCCGCCGGTCACTGACGATGAGGAAGAGATCATCGCCGATGACGGAGATATTTTCGATTATACCGATCCGTCACAGAAAAAGGATATTTTTGACAGCTTCCGTTCAAGATACGTTTCGACAAAGATCCGCTTGATAATGGCGGCGCTGTTTGCTGTTGTGCTGTTCGTTATTGAATGCTTGCCGAGATTTGTTGAGGGGTTTGCGCTGTTCGGTGACGAGATGATGACGTGCGTCGTTGAGCTTTGCCTTGTCATTGCGTGCGCCGCACTTGCCATCGGAAGGATATCGAGGTCCGTTTCACTGCTGTTCAGGGGCAAGATGTGTGCTGATACGGTTACATTTGTATCGACATTGGCATCGTTTGCGCTCACTCTCACGGCGCTTGTCCGTATGTACGTTTATGACGCCGAACCGGTCGCGCTTTACAATTTCTCATACGGCGTATGTGTGTTCTTCAGCGTGCTGTTTGAAATGTACGGTCTTCGACGCGATATTTACGCGTTCAAGATTGTTTCGTCATCAGAGCCGAAGAGCGTCATTGCCAAGATGACCCGTGTCGAAAGATTCGCCGAGGAAAAGGAATTGTCCGAATATCTCGGAGATTATTCGGATATCTATCGTGTACAAAAAGCGGATTTTGTAAGCGACTTCTTCAAAAAGAGGGCAGAGATCCCGTCGTGCAACGGCGCGGTCGGCTTCCTCGCGCTTGTATCGATAATAATCTCTGCTGCCGCGTATGTGGTGACCCGTTTTGTCATTGACGGCGGGGCAGATGTCAGCACCGGCCTTTCAAATGCGTTTATGGCTTATTGGTTCTGCGCACCGTTTGCCGCACTGATCTCGTTTACATATCCGATGTATATCGCGTCTATTCGCGCGTATACCAATAATTCAGCCATCGTCGGTGATATTACACCCGAAAAATATGACAATGCTTCTGCCATCGCATTTGAAGATAACGACGCATTCCCGCCCGACAGAATCAAGATCAAGAGCGTAAAGGTATTTGAAAATTACCGCATTGAGAATGTCATTTATTACGCTTCCAGCGTATATTCACTCGTCGGCGGTCCTCTTGCCACGGTATTCAAGCAGGCCACGCTTGAGTCGGAGAATTCCACGAACGTCGTGGTCCGCGATATTTCAGACCTTGGTATCGACGCTTTTGTCGATGAAAAGCATATCGTGATCGGTCAGCCGTCATATATGGAAAGCCAGCTGTTTGAGATAATGCCGGAGGTCGGTGACGAGCAGTATGAGGGACAGACCAACCGCCGTCTGCTTTATCTTGCCTGCGGTGACACGGTCGTCGCAAAATTCTATATTCAGTATAACGTATCGTCAGATTTTCTTTATATTGCGCGCCATCTGTTCCACGACGGAATTTGCGTATCTGTCAGATCGTCCGATCCCTGCATAGATAACAACATATTGTATAAGAACAAGCTTGATCCCACGCAGTATCCTATCAGGGTGATAAAGGAACACGGTGAAGAGGTCAGAAAAGAAAAGATTTCTGCATTCCAGGGCGGAATCGTATCTGTCGGCTCAAAGAAGGGAATTATTAAGACTTTGCTTCTTTGCGACAGAATTTCCAACGTCAAGCGAATCAACCTTGTCATTAAGGTCATGGCGCTCATCTTTGGCGTTGCGATAACGGCCGGCTTGATGATTTTCGGCATGACTGACAAATGTATGCCGCTTTACACGGTCGCATATCAGCTGTTTTGGATGTTACCGATATTCTTCGTTTCGAAGATTTACCTGTAAATCATTAGTGTTTTATCAATAAATAAGGGTAGTATTTCAGCATTGCGCTTACAATCGTGGCCATCGGTGCCTTCCTTTTCTCCGGATTGGATAAGGGTCACGATGTCATGCATATGATGTTCGGCAGACTGCGTACAAGGGCTCTTCTTGTTATTGCCGCATACATTATGGTGAAGTTCAAGTACTTTGATAAAGCTGAACGCGGTTCAAAATAATGTCATCCTGCAGCCGACATGACGCCGGTGTGTGCCGGAAGTATACAGGACAAATAAAATCCACGGAACACTCCGTGGATTTTTGCTTTTGAAAAGCAATTGTGTGTCCGATAATTACGCCATTTTGCACCTTTTCTGTCTGCTTCGGTATATATCAGTCCATAAAAATTCACGCGGCATAAACCGTGAAAAAACGACGGCTATCGCGTGTTTTTCAGTTCATCAAAACAAACGCGGCGGGGATTTATCCCCGCCGCAGTGCGTCTGTTATGCCGTTGAATTATTCTTCGTCTTCGTTTGCTGCGCCTTCAACAAGGACGGGCTTGCTTTTCTTTTTGCGGAAAATAAGCATCGCGACGACGAAGCCTACCGCGAGCCCGCCGATGGCGAAGACGATCTCGGGATAGCCGTATGATATCACGGACGCCGTGACCGAGCTTGTCGTTCCGCTGTAACCGTAAAGTTTATGCGCGCTTCCGGAGTTTGATTTGATGTTTCCGTGAACCGTGCAGTATTGCATCAGCTCGCTTACATTAAAGCGGTTTTCGGAATCGCCGAGCATTCCGCCCGCATGGCAGCCATCATCACCGAAAGAAGAGATGTCTGCGTTTGACGTGCTGCCGTAGAAGTTCGCGTCACCCAAAGTGTATCCGCATATTCCGCCTGCCATTCTGCAGGCGTAGATAGATCCCGTGTTCGTGTTATATTTGAGCAGATTGTCGTCTGAATCGGTATCCAGTAAGCCGATGATTCCGCCGGCGTCGCTCTCTAGAGAATAAATGTATCCGGAGTTACTGCAGTTTGTTATGGAATAAGTCGGATCGGCACGATCATTTCCCAAGTCTCCTGCTATTCCGCCGGAATGGTACACTGCCAAAACCCACGCCGAATTAGAGCAATATGAGATCGACCAGGTGTCATTTTCATCTTCGCCGATGATACCGCCGGCTTTGTAGCTGCTGCCTATGTATCCTTCGTTCTTGCAGTTAGTTATGGTGCCGCCGCCCTCGGAGTATCCGATAATGCCTCCGGCATCATTTGCACCGCCTATTTGCCCGTAGTTTTCATCGTTGTAAAAATACTGCTTGCTGCCGTCGGAATCAAGGTAACCGATGATACCGCCGGCTATTTCCTTTTCCGAATACATTTTACCGGTGTTCGGACAAAATGTAAACGAGAAGTTCGGATCGTTGCTGTTATCTCCCGCGTAGCCTACTATGCCGCCGGCGTTTTCATAGCCGCTTATCGCCCCCGTGTTAGTGCACGTACCGTACGTATTTGCGTCATCTTCAGTCGCGCCTATGATACCGCCGGCGTTTCTCGTCTCGCTCGTCACTGCGCCTTCGTTCTTGCAGGAGTAGAATTCTCCGCCCGCTTCGCTGTACCCGATGATGCCGCCGGCGTTCTTATATCCGGATACTTTTCCGTAGTTTTCGTTGCCGTAGAAATACTGTTCGCAGCCGTCCGTGTCGAGGTGACCGATGATGCCGCCGGCTTCGGAAATCTTGGATTCTACCGCGCCGTAGTTTTTGTTGTATCTGAAGTCATAGTTCTGGTCGGAGCTGTCGTTTCCAATCCACCCCACTATGCCGCCTGCGCTCAGATATCCCGTCACTTTTCCTCTGTTGGTGCAGTGTTCTATGCTCGGAGAGTCAAGGCCGCCGTTCCAGTCGAGTCTGCCGATCAGTCCGCCTGCCTCGCCACCCGTATTACTGTACGACAGTCCCCATACTTCACCATCGTTCTCAACGTAAGAAAGGTGTACGCTGCCGTAAACGGTACCGATTATGCCACCGAGGTACTGTCCGCAGGTAGCCAGTTCAGATTCTGAGACAATAGCGAAACCATCGCTTGTGTTTCCTAATTGATAGTACGTAGTATCTTCAACAAAGTCTGACTGTATCAGTGCGGTGTTTTTACTGTTGTAAATGCTTACGTAAGCACCTGCATCCACAAGACCGACAAAGCCTCCTACATTATCTCTGTATGCGTAGAGCCCCAACGAATTTTCGCAGTTGTCAATGTAAAGCGTTGCGCCTTCTTTTACGTGGCCTACAAGTCCGCCGGCGTTTTCATAAACACGGATCGCCATGAAGCCCTCGGAACCAAGTATTTTTACATTAC
>JAKSPY010000062.1 GCA_024404445.1 Clostridia bacterium | reverse complement strand
AAGTAAAAACTCCCGACTGCATACGCATTCGGGAGTTTTTGGAGCTGGTAACCGGAATCGGACCGGTGACCTCGTCATTACCAATGACGTGCTCTACCGACTGAGCCATACCAGCGCGTCGATTATTATATCAAATGCACCCTGTTTTGTCAACAGTTTTTGAAATAATATTTACGTACATATTGAAATGCACCTCCGGATTTGTTAGAATATAAAAAAATGCGATAGGATAGTCTGATGAAAAAGCGGGATATCATAGCACTTACCGCCATGGCTGTCGTTGCCGCCGCGCTGGCCGTTGTCGGATGCGCGTTACCGATCGGCCATCACACGGGACGTGCGGTATGTGCCGTATACGTTGACGGCAAACGTGTGGCGGCGTTTCCGTTCGATGCCGACAGAGAGTATGAGATCATCACCGAAAATGGCACAAACCTGTTGGTGATCTCTGACGGCAAGGCCTATATTGCTGAGTCGGATTGCAAAAATCTGGTATGCGTCCATTCCGGATATCTTACTGCCGACAGCAGTATCAAACCGATAGTCTGCAAGCCGCATAAGGTTACTGTGTGCACTGAATATGAATAAGAAATATACGAAAAGGATCGCCGTCACTGCCTCACTGACGGCAGTCGCGCTGATGTTCGCGTACGTTGAGGCATTGATACCCATACCGATCGGCATACCGGGCGTAAAGCTCGGCCTCGCCAACATCGCCGTGGTTTGCGCGATGTTCATAATGGACACACGGTGCGCGGCCGAGGTGAATACGATCAGAATAATTTTGTCCGCCGTGCTGTTTTCATCCCCGTCGGTTTTGATGTACGCGCTGGCGGGTGCGGCGGCCGGCTTCATCGCCATGACGGTCATGAAGCGGTGCAAATTTGATATCATAACGGTATCCGCCGTCGGAGGCGTGTTCCATAACGTGGGTCAGACTGCCGTATTCGCCGTCGTTTCCAAAACGCCGTGTATCATGTATTGGCTGATCATTCTGTTCGCGGTCGGGCTGATAACGGGCATCGCCGTAGGCGCGGTGTCAATGGTGATCGTAAAAGCAGTAAATAAAAAGTTCATACGGTGACGATGAGCAGTCGGCAAACGATATGCGATCCCGCACGGCATCACATAATAAAGCACCTGTCGATCTGAGAGCGTATCTCTTTTCAACAGGTGCTTTCGTTTGTCACACATTCCCACCGGGGAAAGCACATACATTACGGTCAATGAAACACAGTACTTTCGAACAATGTATTATTTGAATCTGTGATATCCGGAGAAATCGGATTTGATGATACAGCCGACCGGGCAACCGGCAGCGCATTTGTCGCAACCGTCGCACAGGTCGTGATTGATATGCGCAAGGTTATTGACGACCTTGATAGCGCCGCTCGGGCAATTCCTCTCGCATTTTCCGCAGCCGATCCCGCCTGACGTACATTTCAGACGCGTAACGGCTCCTTTTTCTTTATTGGAACAGGCTACTATCGTCTGCTCCACGTCTGCAATCAGGCTGATGACCTTGCGCGGACAAGTGCGCATACACAGACCGCAACCGATACACTTTCTCGTATCGATATGGGCTATACCGTTATCAAGGCAGATGGCATTTTCGGGGCACACAGCCGCGCAGTCACCGAGTCCGAGACAGCCGTACGCACAGCCGTCTGCCGACGTCGGAAGCAATGATGCCGCGGCACAAGACTGCAAACCTCCGAGCTCAACGGGCTTTTTAGCCACATTACACGTTCCGACACAGTTTACGACGGCGACCTGTTCAATGACGTCGCAAAATTCTGTTCCGAGTGTGTCGGAAAGTGCCTTTGATACGGCATCCGCACCGGGAACGCAGAGATTCGTCTTATCCGTCTGACCCGATGCGAGCGCCTGCGCATATCCGTCACAGCCGCTGTACCCGCACGCGCCGCAGTTAGCACCCGGCAGACACGCACGTACCTTAGTGAATGTTTCGTCCTGCTTGACGGCGAGGAATTTTGACGCAAGGACAAGTGCTATCGAAAGAATAAGTCCTATACCGCCGACTATGGCGGCACAAATGATTATCTCCATACGGCACCTCCTATGAGAACAGTCCGGCAAAGCCGAGGAATGACAGTGCGACTATCGATGCCGCGATCAGCGTGATCGGCAGACCGCGGAAGCATTTCGGGGGATCAGCGTCCTCAATTCTCGAACGGACGCCTGCAAACATCAGCATGGCAAGCATAAAGCCGAGGCCGCAACCGAGCGCATTGAACATCGCCTCACCGAATCCGAGCCCGTTTTTGATATTGTCTACCGTGACGCCGAGCACCGCGCAGTTCGTCGTGATAAGCGGAAGATATACGCCGAGCGACGCGTGCAATGCCGGTATGTATTTTTTCAGTACGATCTCAACGAGCTGAACAAGAGCCGCGATGACAAGAATGAACACGATAGTCTGCATATAACCGAGATTAAGCGCGTCAAGGACGTAAGTCTGTATCGGCCACGTTACGGCCGTGGACATCAACATAACGAAAATGACCGCCACACTCATACCGAGTGCCTGATCGGATTTTTTAGATACGCCGAGGAAAGGGCAAATTCCATAGGTTTGCGACAGTACGCAGTTATTGACAACTGCCGCCGCCATCATTACAGTGATGAGTTTAAGCATTTTCGCCCTCCTTCTTCTCTACGCCTGCGCACTCAGTTTTATTGCACAGAGATGCGTGCGGGCAACCGTTGCAACCGAACTCGGTCTTTTTGATCGCCTTGCCGTTCGTAAAGTAATTGACAAGCGCAATCATCGTGCCGAATACGACAAATCCGCCCGCAGTCTGTGAGAAAAATCCGATCGGATTGTCGCACAAAAACGGTATTTTTATATCGAACCATGTTCCGTTGCCGAGTATCCCGCGTATCGTCGCCATGGCAAGCAGTGCGAGCGTAAAGCCGAGTCCCATTCCGGCACCGTCAAGTATGGAATCGACGACACCGTTTTTGCTGGCGAACATCTCTGCCCTGCCGAGAATGATACAGTTGACGACGATCAGTGCCAAAAACGTACCGAGGCTGACGTAAAGATCCGGCAAAAATGCCTGAATAAGAAGCTGAACGATGGTGACGAATCCGGCGATCAGCACGATAAAGCACGGTATTCTGACCTTATCCGGTATCACCTTTCGCAGTGCGGAGATCGCCGCGTTTGAGCAGATCAGGACCGCCATTGCGGCAAGTCCCATGCCGAGCGCAGACGACATGGACTTAGTCATGGCCAGCGTCGGGCAGGTGCCGAGAACGAGCACGAGCACGGGATTTTCCTTGATTATTCCCTTAAGAAGGTTTTGCAATTTAGTCATATCAAAAGCCTCCTTTTCAGTCAGACACCGAGGCAAAAGCCGTCAGTGCGTCTTTGATCGCGTTTCTGTATGCGGATGAAGATATCGTCGCGCCGGAAATGATATCCACGCCGCTAACCGTATCGGCGTCCGCACCGTCAAATCTTGAGGTGAACCACGACTCGGCGACCTGAGATCCGTAGCCCTTTGACTCAGATGAACAGTCGATCGTGTTGACTTTGATTATCTTGCCGTCATTTCCGATGCCGACGGCGATCCTTATGGGCGATGAGCCGAAGCCCTTTGCCTCAAGTATGAAAGCATATCCGCTTCCGCCCTTATCGACATAGGCGTTTCTGACAGATGCGGGGAAATCGCCTGACAGCTCATCAAATCCCGTTGCGTCGGGGAGAACGATCTGCAATGCCGCCTGTGCCGCCTTTGCGTCATTTTCCTCGATTATCGGGGCTGTAACGGAATTAACGAACGCCATCAGAAGTGCGATCACAAGGCAGATCGCTGTCAGAACGATAACGCTTTTTATTGAATCGTTTTTCATTTCTTCTCACCTCCGAACGGTACCTTATACGTAAACGAATCTATATACGGTGTGAGAATGTTCATAATGAGTATCGCGTACGACACGCCCTCCGGCAGGTTGGCGAATACCCTGATGATCACGGTGATGATACCGGCACCTACGCCGAACACGACCTTACCCCATTTTGTACGCGGTGATGTCGAATAATCGGTAGCCATGAATATCGATCCGAGCATGAGGCCGCCGGCAAGTATCTGATACACGGGGTTGATATCATATCCGCAAAGCGAAAGCACCCACGTGAACACGAATACAGTGCCGATATATGCGACAGGCGTATGCCACGTAATGATCTTTTTGACAATGAGGTAAATGCCGCCGATGAGCAATGCCAACGTGCAGGTTTCACCCATTGAGCCGCCGTAATTGCCGAGTAACATATCGGTCAGTGACGGCAATGTTTCGGCAGTCAGAGGCGTGGCACCCGACAGAATATCAGTGCCTGCCTTTGTCCACGGCGACATAGTCTTGCCAAACGAGATCAGCATGAATATTCTGGCCGTGATCGCCGGATTGGCAAAGTTATGTCCTATTCCTCCGAACATCATCTTTACTATGACGATCGCAAATGCGGAGCCTATTGCGATCTGCCACAGCGTATTGCCGATATTTGCACTTACCGGCACGTTCAAGGCAAGCAGAAGTCCCGTAACGACGGCAGAAAGGTCACCGACGGTCTTTTCGCGCTTGGTTATCAGCTCAAACAGATATTCGCTGACTACGGCAGACAGAACAGATACGGCAATAATGGCCAGACATCTGATGCCGAATATGATGCACGACGCGATGACCGCGGGGATCAGCGCAATGATAACGTCCAGCATCACCTTCCACGTCGCACTTGACGAGCGCAAATGCGGCGACGGCGCAACGATCAGCTTCTCATTCATTTTCCGGCACCTCCCTTTTCTTTCTGATAATCACGAAGCATCGACTTTGCCAGCTTATTCTGCTGTACCAGCTCTCTGTTCGCCGGGCAGACATAGCTGCAACAGCCGCACTCCATGCAAAGGTTGACCTTCAGTTTTTCCAGCTGCTCCGGCTTTTTCAGCTCCAGAGCCTTTGCGATCTCAAATGGCATCAGTCCGAACGGGCAGGTGTCATAGCACTTACCGCACCTGATGCACGCCGTCGGCGACGGGATACGCGCCTCTTTTTCATCAAGCACCACGACGGCGTTTGTCTGCTTTACGATCGGCTCATTGAATGAGGTGATAGGCATTCCCATCATCGGGCCGCCGAGAAATGCCTTTTTCGGTGTTGATCTGAATCCTCCGCAGAAATCGCACAGTGCCGATACGGGCGTGCCTATCGGGGCTATCACGTTTTTCGGCTCCGCGATCGCCGATCCGTCGACCGTAACGCATTTTTCGACAAGCGGCATACCGGTTTTGACGTACTTTGAAATGGCGGCGAGCGTCGTGCAGTTGATAACTATCACTCCGGCGTCAAGCGGGAGCTTGCCCTCGCCGATTATTCTGCCTGTCGTGTTGTATACCAACACCTTTTCTCCGCCCTGCGGGTAGACGGACGGCAGTGTCTTTATCGTTACGGCATCCGTGTCAATGACATTCTTCAGTGCCGATATGCACTGCGGCTTATTTTTCTCCACGCCTATGACAGCCCTCGGAATGCCGATATATTTCATCAGCAGTTTCAGACCGTTTATGACCTCTTCCGGCTCATTCTGCATCGTTTGCGTATCCGACGTTATGTACGGCTCACATTCCGCGCCGTTTACGACAACGGTATCTATTTTGCCGGATGGCACTCTGATCTTGGCATAAGTCGGGAATCCCGCGCCGCCCAGACCTACGATACCGCTTTTGCGCACTGCGGCGATGAAATCGTCACAGCTTTCGATGATCGGAGGTGCTATCGCCTCGTCAGGTGTCATATTGCCGTCCGACTCAATAACGATGAACGTCGAGGTGCGCTGGGCAGAGCCGACCTCCTCGATCTTTTTTACCGTACCGGAAACGCTGGAATAGATGGGTGAACACAGCTTATCCGGATTATCCGCGATCAGTGTGCCCACGCAAACCTTATCCATCGGCTTGACTGTGGGGATCGCAGGCGCCCCGATATGCATCTGTGTGGAAATGCGCACAACAGACGGTATCGGAATTCGGACAGGTACCTGCGCCGCAGTATTTTTGCGGTGCGGCACGTGAATGCCGCCGAGTTTTGTAGTAAACACGTTGACCTCCTGATTTCCGACGGCGGTACAGCACGCGACCGCCGCCAACATAATTAGTTATAATTATACATATACTTATCTGCTTTGTCAATATGACCGATTTCAAATGAATATCAATTGAAAATTTTGTTGCAAAATGCACAAAAATGCGCTTTTACGATTGTCAAAATGTTCAAAATTTCATTATTCATACATTGTTTACTTTTTTTCTCACCAATTTTAATATAAATATAGTATAATAGACTCGACAATTGACAGCGCGCACACAAACACGCACAGAAGGAGAAAAAATGCTTCAACTGAAAAACATCACAAAAACATACTCTGCGGGCGATTTCCGTCAGACCGCACTTGACGGAATATCGGTGAATTTCCGTGAGAATGAATTTGTCGCCGTACTCGGTCATTCCGGTTCGGGAAAGACGACTATGCTGAATATCATCGGCGGACTTGACCGTTATGACAGCGGCAGACTCGTCATCAACGGCATTCCGACGGACAAATACCGTGACTGCGATTGGGACACATACAGAAATCACTCGATCGGCTTCGTATTCCAAAGCTATAACCTCATACCGCATCAAAGCGTTCTGGCAAACGTCGAATTGGCTCTGACGTTGTCCGGCGTATCAAAAAAGGAACGCCGCCGCCGTGCCGCGGAGGCACTCGGTAAGGTCGGCCTTTCCGAGCAGATGCGCAAGAGGCCAAGCCAGCTTTCCGGCGGTCAGATGCAAAGGGTCGCGATCGCCCGTGCCATCGTAAATGACCCCGATATTCTTCTGGCCGATGAGCCGACGGGCGCGCTTGACAGCGAAACGTCGGTACAGATAATGGAAATACTGCGTCAGATCGCGCGCGACAGGCTGATAATAATGGTCACGCACAACCCGGAGCTGGCGCAAAAATATGCGACGAGAACGATAAAGCTCAAGGACGGCACGATAGTCGGCGACTCGGATCCCTATGAGGTCGACGATTCGCAGACGCCGGAGCTCACCGCGAAGCAGGCTCGTATCGCGTTGAAAACCGGTCAGGGCGAAAATGTCAAAAAGGGCAAAAAGTCGATGTCCGTATTCACTGCCCTGTCGCTTTCATTCAATAACCTGCGCACCAAAAAGGGGCGCACGTTCATGACCTCCTTTGCCGGAAGTATCGGAATAATCGGCATTGCGCTGATCATGGCACTGTCCAACGGCATTCAGCTGTACATCGACAGGGTGCAGCAGGACACACTGTCATCATATCCGATCTCCATCCAAAAGGAAACGTACGATATGTCGTCGCTTATCACGACCATGACCGGCGCAAGCGATGATGACGACGAAGAATCCGAGCACGATTTGGACGCGGTTTACGAAAACCGTATCATGTATGACCTGGTCAACGCGATGCTGAATATCGAAACCAATGAAAACAATCTGAAGGCATTCAAGGCATTTTTGGATAAAGAAATGAATCCCGAAACGTCCACGACGTCGCTGTACGAGTATGCCACGATCAAATACAGCTATGACATGGTCCCCGATTTCTATACCGAGGATATCGACGGCAATATCGTCAGATCCGATTACAACAGCGCATTGGCGAGGATCATATCCGGAACGGGATCATCGTCATCATTCTCACAGTTCTCGTCATATTCCTCTTATTCCTCCGCGGGCAGTACGTGGGAGGAGATGCTTCCGGGCGACGGAGATGAGCTGATAAGTGACCTTCTGAAGACTCAGTATGAGGTCGTCAGCGGACGATGGCCCGAAAGCGCGAACGAGGTCGTCCTGCTGGTGAGCAAGAATAACGAGGTCAGCGATATGGCGCTTTACGCGTTGGGACTTCGCACCGAAGCGGAGTTGCGCGATGCGTTCATGCAGATAATGCGCGGCCAAACGATCGAAGGCGAAGAGAGCTCATGGCAATACGATGAGATCGTGGGTAAAAAATTCCGCGTTATTCCCGCTTGCGACAGATACGTCGCCGGCGACGGCGAATTTTCCGACCTTGCCTCCTCGGAGTTCGGCATACAAACGCTGTACGCAAACGGGATGGAAATTGAGCTGGTCGGCATCATCAGACAAAGCGAGGACGCGGTTTCCGGAATGCTCAACGGCGTTATTTGCTACACCTCGGCACTGACCGATAAGGTCGTGGCGTACACGTCGGAAAACGAAATCGTCAAAAGGCAGCTCGCCGACGAAACGACGGATGCCTTGACGGGCAAGCGTTTCGCCACGGACGACGAAGAATCAATCACCGACAGCGATAAGATCGCCGCGGCAGAAGAATATATCGCCACGATCTCCGATGCGGAAAAAGCAAACATTTACACACAGCTCGCGTCGATACCGTCTGACGAATACGTCGCCGGAATGGTGGAACAGACGATGGCAAATATGACACGCGAGATAATTGAGCAGTCTATACTTTCAGAGCACCCCGAATATGCCGATATGATAGGCAATATGGACGACGCAACGCTGATGCAGTACGTCAGCGCGTCGGTCGAATCACAAATAAGAGAACAATATTCGGCTAAGGTTGCCGAAGGTCTGGCACAAATGCCCGTTTCACAGCTCGCCGCCATGCTGTCGCACGAAAGCGGTATACTGACAGATAAGAATCTTCTTTATATTTACGACGAATTCGTACCGAGTCTGATATCCGATTCCACGTTTGAAAAGAATATGAAACGGCTGGGGTACGTCACGCTCGACAATCCGGCGTCCATAAGCATTTACGCTGACACGTTTGCCGATAAGGACGTGATCGCCGATATCATCGATGGTTATAACGATTCGGCCGATGAAACGGATAAGATCGAATACACCGATTACGTTAAGCTGCTGATGTCCTCGATCACGACGATCATCGACGTCATTTCATACGTTCTGATCGCGTTCGTCGCGATCTCACTCGTCGTTTCGTCGATAATGATCGGTATCATAACGTATATTTCCGTTTTGGAACGCACAAAGGAGATCGGCATCCTGCGCTCGATAGGCGCGTCAAAGAGGGACGTTTCCAGAGTGTTCAACGCAGAAACAAGCATCATCGGACTGTGCGCCGGAGGCATAGGCATAGGCGCGACACTCCTGCTGTGTCTGCCGATCAATGCGATTATACGCGCACTGTCCGGCATATCGAATATCGGTGCCGTGTTACCGGTAGAAGGTGCGATCGTCCTCGTGATCATCAGCGTGGGGCTGACGTTCATAGCGGGACTGATACCTGCCAGCGTCGCCGCAAAGAAAGATCCCGTATCGGCACTGAGAACAGAGTAA
>JAKSPY010000061.1 GCA_024404445.1 Clostridia bacterium | reverse complement strand
GCCCAACGACGTATTTATTTGCAACGGCGTCAGCGAGGCGGCATCCATGCTGATGACCTCACTCGTCAGCACCGGCGATGAGATACTGTTGCCGTCGCCGTGTTTCTCTCTGTGGAGCAATAACGCATATATTTGCGGCGGCAAGCCCGTTTTCTATCGCTGTGATCCGACGAACGGTTGGAATCCCGACACCGACGATATAGAAAAAAAGATCACCCCGAAAACAAAGGCGATCCTGGTGATAAACCCGAACAACCCCACCGGCGCAGTTTACAGCAGAGAAACGTTGCTGACAATCGCGGACATCGCCCGAAAGCAT
The DNA here is from genome assembly GCA_024404445.1 of Clostridia bacterium. Lineage (GTDB taxonomy): Bacteria > Bacillota > Clostridia > Oscillospirales > CAG-272 > RGIG6816. The sequence goes on along the minus strand of JAKSPY010000061.1, from coordinate 9,178 downwards.
GAGCTTGTCCTGCTGTCGGATGAGATATACGACAGGCTGGTCATGGACGGACTGCACCACGAGTCGCTCGGCGCGCTCGCGCCCGACGTCCCGTGTATCACATTCAACGGACTGTCGAAATCTCATATCATCTGCGGCTTCCGTTGCGGATGGATGGTCTTCTCCGGTCCGAACGGCGCGCTTGACGACATCAAGGCATCCGTCATGCAATTAGCGTCAATGCGCCTGTGCAGTAACGCGCTTACTCAGCTCGTCATCCCTGCAGCACTGGTCGACAGCGAAAGCACGCGCGAGATGATACTGCCCGGCGGCAGACTGTACGAACAGCGCAAGGCGACAATGGAGGGGCTTGATAAGATAGAGGGCGTTTCATACGTTCCCGGCAGAGCCGCATTCTATATCTTCCCGTCCATCGATACAAAAATGTACGATTTTACCGACGGTCACGACTTTGCGATGAAATTCTTACACGAAAAGCACATTCTCGTGATACCCGGATCGGGATTCGATTGGAACGAGGATCTGCGTTTCAGAATAGTAATGCTGCCGGAGCCGTCTACGATGACAAAGGCGATGGACGATCTGAAGCACTTCCTGAGTCAACACAAAAGATAAAACAAACCTGCAAGGTCAACAAAAAGCCTTGCAGGTTTTTATCAGCCGTTCCACGGCGTATATTTACCGTCAAGCAATATATCGGCGATCCTTTCGGCGGCGTGACCGTCACCGTAGGGGTTACAGGCACGCGCCATTTTTTCGTATTCTGTCCTGTCATCGAGAAGCTTACACAACGCAGAGTATACTGATGCCTCGGCCGTACCGACAAGACGCAGTGTACCGGCCTCAACACCCTCCGGGCGCTCCGTCGTATCGCGCGCGACAAGCACCGGAACGCCGTACGACGGGCATTCCTCCTGTAATCCGCCGGAATCTGTCAGGCACAGATAACTGTGCGCCTCAAAATTATGACATCCGACGACGTCAAGCGGATCGATCAGATGTATCCTGTCACATCCTCCCAGCTCCTCCGACGCTGTTTTACGCACATCGGGATTCATATGAACGGGATATACGACCTTCACGTCACCGCGCTCCTCGACGGCACGACGCACTGCGCGCAATATCCCGCGCATCGGATCTCCGATGTTTTCGCGGCGGTGTGCCGTTATGAGCAAAAGCCGTGATCCTCGCGCCCATTCAAGCTCGGCGTGGGTGTAATCCGACATTACGGTACAGCGCATCGCGTCAATGACCGTATTGCCGGTGACATATACCCTGTCGGTGCTTTTGCCCTCGGATATCAGCGTGCGCGCGGCGTGAGCGGTAGGCGCGAAGTGGTAGCGTGCCGTCAGCCCTATTGACTGCCTGTTGAATTCCTCGGGGAACGGGGAGCGCATATTGCCGGTCCGCAGTCCCGCCTCTACGTGGCCCACGGGAATATTCAGATAAAAGCAGGCGAGTGACACGACGTATGCGCTGGTCGTATCGCCGTGAACAAGCACGATATCAGGCGATATTTCCGTCAGCACAGCCTTGACTGACCGCAGAATATTGGCCGTGATGTCAAACAGATCCTGATTTTCGGTCATTATACCCAGATCGTAATCAGGCCTCTCACCGAACGTCGCGAATACACTGTCCAGCATCTGTCTGTGCTGTCCCGTCGATAAAATGACCGTTTCGGCATCGCGGCGCTTTTTCAGCTCCTTGATGACCGGCATCATCTTGATGCAATCCGGACGGCAACCGACTGTTACGACTATTTTTTTCATGCTTCCTCCGTCGCTTTTTCTGATATTCTGCGCAAGGCTCCGGCATAATATTCAAATAGCGGTTGCCGGGCAACCGCTATTTTGTGTTATTACTGTGCTTTTCTCGCTCTTTTTTTGCCGGCCTTTACCTCGGCAACCATAAATTCGATAAGGATGTATATGACCGCGATGGCACCGAAAGGTGCGATGCACTTGATGCACGTCGCGATGAATCCGAATGAAAATACGGAGTTATTGCTCTGCCCTATCTCGGATTTGCCGATGCTGTTCGTCAGAACGTATTTCTCGTCATACTTTTGTGTGAGCGCGTCAAACTGCGCCTTGATCTCGGCAAGCTGATCCTCTACATATTCGATATCGCTCTCAAGGTCCTCATACAGAGCGTCATTTGAGCCGGCGTCCTTTATATCATCTATGCGTCTCTGATATTCGGCGATCTCGGTATTGACGCTCGCGATCTCCTGCCCGAGTGCAACCTTACGTGCGGCAAGCGCATCGTACGTTTCACCGGAATTGCTCTCGACCTTGATCAGTCCGTCGCCGGAGCCCATATACAGCGTGGAGTCGCGGTCATAGGCATCAAGGATCGACGTGACGGCATTGAGGTCAGACGTTTTTTCGTCAAGCTCAATATTCAGCGTCTCTATCGTATACTCATATTCATTTACAAGCTCATTCGCGTTTTTCGTCAGACCGTTCATCGTTATGCTGATGTTCATTCTGTTCAGCTTGTTATCCTGCAATGCGGAGCACTTCAGCGCCAGATCCTTAAATGTCACTCCGTCGGAAATAAATGTAGGCTGTAACGCGTGCAGGCTGTTGCTGTAACCCTTGATCATATTGATTTTTGCATTCATGATTCTGATCTGATGCGTGTAATCATGACCGTCGAACGACAGGACAGAGTCGAGCGTTTCGGTCATATAGTCGTGCGAATACTCGCGGTAGAACGACTGCTCATAGGTGTCGATGATCGCACCGAGAAGCTTTGAAAGCTTGGATTTGCTGATATTATCGGAAAAATTATCGTTCAGCGTGATCGAATAAACTGTCGAATAATACTCATTTACATTAAGCGATCTCACGCTGTCGTAGTTCATGACAGAATCGTATCCGGTGATCTGATCGACTATATCCTTTGGATATAGTCCGACGACGTTTATGCTTTTACTGATGAGCGATGCGTCATAGGTGTCAGACCAATCGAGAGATTCAAGCGCATCCTTGATGATACCGTCGCTGATGATCGCCTCGGCACTGAATCTGTTGCCGTTTGGATCGACGCCGTTAGCCGCGCCGTCATAGGTGAACTGTATCGTGGACGTTACATAAACATCCTGCGGAGAAATAATAAAAAACGTACCAACGGCCAATAACAGTCCGATGACTATGGCTTCAACTATTGCCAGAATCGATCTGATTATTCTTTTTTTCATAATCCGACTCCTTTCGCATTAAACCGCCGCGTCGGAGCCCTTGCCGCCTTTTTTCAGTTCGGCAATAAGTCCGTCACAGCACCATACCGCAAAACCGACAACCAGGCCGACAGCGGCACCGATCGCCATGTTCTTCGCGGCGTCCATAAGTCCGCTGCCCTCGCTCATCGTCACTATTGAGCTGATGTACGAGTTTTTGAAGTACGATGTCGAGAAAAGCTCCTCGGTGTGCTCGTATATGAGATCATACAGCTCAACGCAGTCGTTATAGAGTGCCTGAACGTCGGCCTCTACATTCTCTGCATCCTGTGATGAAGCGTGCTCACTGAATTTTTCGACTACGTTTTTGTATTCAGCCAACCGTCTGTTGATGGCGGCGATCTCCTCGCTGATGTTCATCTGTCTGATGATAAGGCCGTTATAATACTCCGTCGTCTGCGACGCGATCTGCGAAGCGGTCGACGATGACGTATCCTGCGACATTACGACGAGCTGCTCATTCTTATAATCGCCGATCATTTTTCTGACAGAATCGAGCGATGCCTCAGCTACCGCCAGGTCGATCTCCGCCTGTCTGATATAATAATCGTATGTGGTCAGCAATTTTTCATAGTTCTTCGCGACGTGATTCGTGAATATTTCGGAACTGACCGAGTTGATATTGACACTGATGGTGGTCGATACCGCAGACGAAAGGTCAGCAAAAGAAAGGTTGTCTGTCGCCGATCTGTACGACGGGAAAGCCGATGCCTTCGTTTGGCAATATTCCGAAAGAGAGTGCAGAACGTCGTCGAGGTATTCCACCTGCTCAACATAATCAAGTGTGTCAAGCTCCATTGCGTCGATCGCGTTTGCGGGCAACGACTGTGCGGCGTAAGTATCAAAGAAGTATTCGTTGTACTCAAGCAGTATGGCGCTGAGCATCTGACGCAGTTCGCTGTCGGCGATCTTGACCTTTTTCTCGCCGAATGAGTTTCTCAGCTTAATTATGTATCTGTTGCCGTATTTCATTTCGAATGACGACAGCATCTTATAGTAATCAGTCGATTTGTCCTCGCCCATACGCTGTAAGATCTCAAGCTGGCTCATCGTTTCCTCAGTCAGGACGCCGTTGATCTCAATATTGCCGGCGACATCGTTTATCGACAGGTCCTTTGAGATAATCACGTCATCCATGGCGCGCTGAATGATGTGCGACGATTTGAGGTCCGATACGTTGAGCGCGGAGCCATCCGGCGCTTTACCGTTAGCAGCACCGGCGTATCTGAACGTCACTACCGCTATTGCCTCGACGTCATCCGCCGTAAGCTGATGTATGACCATCGGGATGGCCGCGCCGAGTATGACGCAGATCGCCATAAGCAGTGCGAAAATGCGCCTTTTTGCCTTCATGAATCCGACGATCTCCATAAGGTCGATCGTCACCTCTCCGGCGTTTGCGGGGACACCCTTGTCCTTGACGTAAAGCTCGACCTTAACGCCGTTGTCAACGTCTGTCGGCAAGTTTTTGTTTTCCGTCATAAATACCCTCCGTTTGTTTTGCCCGCTGGATTGCGGTTTTGTTTCGTTGCATGTAGTTATATGTAAATGTTATTTCCGATCGTCAGTCGATCTGCGGTTCATAGCAGTCGAATCTGCGTAGCTTGAACAGATTCGCCCTGTGCAATCTGTCTATCCGATCACGGGTCGCCTCATCTTCGCAGACACCGGTGCGGATATATCTGTCCAATACGGCATAGGTGAAGCCCAGATTGTCCTCGTCGGTCTTTCCGCACAGACCGTCCGACGGGACCTTGTGCGTCAACTCATGCGGCAAACCGAGCGCATCGCCGACGGCGATGACCTCCCCGACCGTCAGATTGTCCAGAACGCCGAAGTCCCCCGCGTCGTCGCCGTAGCGCGTTGAGTAGCCAACCCAATTCTCCGACAGGTTGCAGGTATTGGCGACACGTCCGTTCATGCTCTGCGAAACAGCGTATAAAGTCGCCATCCTGATCCGCGGCGGCAGATTCGTTTTCGTCTGAGCCGTCAGCTCAATATCGGACGGCATCGCACCGATCAGACCGCTGACCGAGTCGCCGATATTTACCGTATAATTCCGTATTCCGAGAAAGTCGACAAGCTTTTTCGAGGCGTCGATATCGGGCTGTACGCCGTTTGGCATCAAAACACCGATCACACGGTCCCTGCCAAGTGCCTCACAGCACAGCGCCGCGACGACAGAGCTGTCCTTGCCGCCCGAAATGCCGATGACCGCATTACAGCCGTCGCCGTTTTTCGTAAACCAATCGCGTATCCACCCGACGGCTTCGTTTTTCGTTTTTTTCGCGTCAAACATATCTTCAGCCCAAAGCCTCAAAAGCAGTTTGCTTTATCGTTCATAACGATCCACGACGCGGAGATATTACAGGAATTCAGTCTGCCGGCCGCGGTTTTCAGATCGGATTTCTGACATATGCCGTTGCCGACCACCATCAGAAGCCCGTTAGTGAACGACGCTGTACGCGCGGCATTTTCACTTGCGCATACGGCGGGCAGATCAAGAATGACAAAGTCGTACTTTTTACCCAGCAGGGTGATCATTTTCTGCATTCGCGTGCCTGTGATCAGCCCGTGAGCGTTTTCGGCGGGCGTACCGGCGAACATAATGTCGACGTTCGGGGCCATCCTGTTGAAGACTTTTGAATCCGAATTCACACCCAAAAGCAGGTCCGACAGACCCACAGCCGAGTCGATCCCGGTTATCTCGGACAGCATCCGGCTTTCCATATCGCAGTCGACGACCAGCGTTCTGTGCCCCGTCAATGCGGCGGCACAGGCGAGATTGAGTGCGACGCAGTCCTTGCCCTCATTTCCGGTCGCCGAGGAAACCGCCACACAACGGTACGACATACCGTTCAGCGACGACGTTATTTTGCGCACGATGCTGATGAATTCAGATGTGCCCTCTTCACTCATATCCACGCCGATTATCGGCTGATTTATCTTTCCGGTATCAGACATTTTCGCTCACCTCCGCGGCGTCGGTCGTTTCCGCGGCCGGCTCATCGTCCGGTGCGGCGTATACCTCGGCATTATCTTCCGTATTTTCTTCAGTCACGGTCGGCTCACCGTCGGCATCATCGGCCGACAGTTCATCATGCGCCTCAATAAAAGGCGGCAGAGTCGATATCACCTCGGAATTCAGTATCCTTTCGGCAGACGCGCCGTCTGCGACGCCGTTTTTACCTAAGGCGCCCGTCATCACGACGGCTATACCTACGAACAGGACCGCCAATATCGTAACCGCCACCAATGCCACCGGATTGACGTTCTGCGATTTTGCCTGAACGATGTATAGGTCTGCGGCGGCCAGCCGGCAACGCATGGAAAATACCGCGATGCCCAGAAATATGATCGCGGCCATTGCGCGGTATACGGCGCGGATAAGATCCGATCTGCTCAACTCGCTGTTATGGCTATTCATCGTTATACCTCGATTTTACATATATTGACACCGCATATCGCCGGCAGGCGGCAAAATCGGAGTCAGTTCACTATAATTATTAGCTATTATATCATTAAACGGACGTATTGTCAACACCCTGTGCGCAATTGCGCCGTGAGCAGACAGGCACATATTCGTCCGTCAGTGTTGACAAATCGCGTCCCGTGGTGTACAATAATCAGGCTATTATTGTAAGAGGTGATATTATGGCTCAATTAGCTCAGATATTGGAAATAATGATGCTCGTATGCTTCGGCTTTTCATGGCCGATCTCGGTCGTCAAATCATTGAAAACACGCTCTACCAAAAACAAAAGCCCGATTTTCCTCTGCCTCATCATTTTCGGATATATCTGCGGAATGGCAAGCAAATTCGTCAGCGGTCACATAGTATGGTACGTGCTTTTCTTCTACGTTCTCAATTCCTGTATGGTAACGGTCGATCTCGTTTTGTACTTCATCAATAAGAAACGCGAAAAGTCCGCCGACGGCGAGAATAACAATTGAAAGTGTGAAGGGTATGGACAGTAAATCTATTGAGTATCTTCTCAGCCGCGGAACGTACACGTGCGAGTGCGGCAAGGTTCATGACGCAAAGGTCAAAAAGGTCGTGATCAGATCGGGCGCGATCGCGGAGCTTCCGACATCCGTGGAGGAATTCGGAGGGCATAAGGCATTCGTCCTCGCCGACAAAAACACGTTCGGCGCGGCGGGCGACCGTGTGACCTCGGCCCTCGACTCTGCCGGTATCCCGTATACGCTGTTCATCCTCGGCGGTGAACGCCCGGAGCCGGACGAGCACACGCTCGGATCGGTCATACTGCATTATGACGCGTCGTGCGATATAATCGTCAGCATAGGCAGCGGCGTGATAAACGATACAGGCAAGATCGTAGCAAATGTCGCCGGAGTGCCGTACATCATCGTCGGCACCGCTCCGTCGATGGACGGATACGCGTCCGGCACGTCGTCGGTCATCCGCGATAAACTTAAGGTTTCGGTCGACGGCCGTGGCCCCGACGTCGTCATAGGCGATCTGGACGTTCTGTCGGCCTCGCCGATGCACATGATCGCGTCCGGCCTCGGCGATATGATAGCAAAATATATCAGCATCGCGGAGTGGAAGATATCACGCATCATAAACGACGAGTATTATTGTGATGAGATCGCGGAGCTGATAAACGCGGGTCTGAAAAAATGTGTTGACAGTGCCGCCGATATAGCAAAGCGCGACAAACACGCGGTCAGCGCGGTCATGGAGGGCATGGTGCTGTCCGGCATCGCCGCCAACTATGCCGGTGTTTCCCGTCCCGTTTCGGGCATGGAGCACTATTTCTCTCACGTTTGGGATATGAGAATGGTGGAATTCGGTACGCCCGCCGATTTTCACGGTATACAGTGCGGCATAGGCACGCTGGACTGTCTGCGCGTATACGATGAGATCAAAAAGATCACGCCGGATAAAGCAAAAGCGCTTGCACACGCCGCCGCGTTCGATTACGATGAATGGTGCCGCGTGCTTCGCCGTGAGCTGGGCGCAGGCGCAGAGCAGATGATAAAGAACGAGGCAAAGGAAAAGAAATACGACCTGAAAGCGCACGCACGCCGACTTGACAGGATCACAGAGCATTGGAACGAAATAATCGCCGTCATCGACACCCTGCCGTCGTACGATGAGCTGGCGTGTGTATTCGACACTGTCGGCGCCCCGAAGACAGCGCGTGAGATCGGGCTCAGTGCCCACGAGGAGCGTATGGCGTTTCTGATCACTAAGGACATCCGCGATAAATATATCGGCTCTCGTCTGTTATGGGATATCGGTGAGATCGACCGCGTGGCCGACATGCTGTTCCCGGATACGAATGCCTGATGAGGTATGTGTTTTTTGACGTCGAGGGTGCAAATCCGCGTTTGCGGACGATGTGTTCATTCGGCTATGTCGTAACAGATGAGGATTTCAACGTCACGGAGCGCGACGATATCGCGATCAACCCCCATTCGGAGTACGATTGGTATGTGGCGAAAAACATCATAAAATACTCGACGGATGAGCTACGCGAGATGCCATCGTTCGGCGCCGTGTACAGGCGGATATCCGGCCTTTTGACAGGCGCGGACACGCTGATTTTCGGGTACAGCATCATCAACGACCTCGACTATATAAACGCCGAATGTAAACGATACAGAAAAAAATCGCTGGATTTCCGTTACTACGATATTCAAAAGCTGGTTTGCCTCTATCGTAACGAGAAGAATCAGATCGGGCTGGAAAACGCCGCGTCCATGTTTGACATCGTCGACGAGGCGGACAAGCACCGCAGTGACCGCGACGCGTATATGTCGATGCTGGTTTTGCGCGGGCTGATCTCGCGCGGTGCATTCGATATTTCGTCGCTTCCGGCGGAGGCAACGGGAGAAAATCGCTCCGGGCTGATATCGTGGCGAGAGCAACGGCATAATAAAAAGCACCGTTCGAATCGCCGC
>JAKSPY010000060.1 GCA_024404445.1 Clostridia bacterium | reverse complement strand
TCGGAATATTCAATGGATGAGTAGTTGCCGGCCTTATCTACCGCGCGCGCAAGGTATATTGCGCCCTTGGTATCCTTGTTTGCCGTAAGCTGTGTCGTGTACTGTTTCCAGCCGTTGGGGTTGGCCTTAGCGTATTCGACAGCGGCGGCAACATTCTTGACATTTTCGAAATCGTCGATGAAATAATATTCGTAATGATGAACATCACTGCTGACTCCGTTGCTGACAGGGTCGTTTGCGGAAATGGATACGGGGAACTCGCTCTTATATGCCGCATACCCGTTGATCAGTTTATACGGATCGTTATTGTTATTATACGTGATCTGAACTGTCGGCGCGGTCTTATCTATATTGATATAGATCTCCTCCGGCTCACTCGTCCAACCAAGCTCCTTATTGTGCAGTGTGAACGTGATAGTCGAATGCTGTTCGGATTCGAACGTTTTCGGATTTCTCTGGTCGAAAGCACTCGCGCCGATGATGATCTCACAGTTGGGGTCCGTCGGCTCAAATCCTATGTCAAAGTTATACCAATCGTTCTTATTCTGCTTCATGACATTCGTCTTTGCAGTATCTTCACCGCTGATATACTTTTCAAGATTATAGAACTTATAGTCGCTTTGGCTGATCCTGTACGTAATGACGGAAACGGCACCGTGTCTTAAACGGATGCGGTAGTTATCCGTGACAGCCTGCGGGGCAGTAATATTATCAAGAGTAAGAGGATACGATCCCTCTGCAACCGTCGCCAGATCAAGAAGTGCCGGAGGCATCGTGAAATTCGGCACGGAAAGGCCAAGCGCGTTCCATACGGTCGCAATCTCACCGTTCGGATCCCACTCGACCGCACCTGTCGTGCCCCTCAGACCCTCAATTGTGATCGTGCCAAAACCAGGCACCTTATTTGTGTCTGTTCCTTTGTATATTCTGGCACCGCTGACGCTTACCCACAGGTCGGCCTTATTTATGACAAGGTCGATGACGGTAAACTGCTCATTATACGCGCGGTCTTTTTCTTTCGTGACCTTAAGGTGTACGGTACCGGCGTTAAGTATCTTGATGATCTGCTTGCCGTTTGCATCGGTTTCGATGCTGACGACATTGCTGGGTGCGGGCTCGCCGTCATCGTTGACCGTCTCATATTTCAGGTCGGCGTCGGAAACGGCGATCTCACTCTCATTTATGTTGACATCCTGACGTTGCGGCTTCGGGAAGTTATAGAAGCTGAGCTCCGCAGTCTCACTCTGATACGTCAGTGACGACATATCGTTATTATTGTAACGGAAAGCAGGGAAATCAGCCCTGTTTATCTTGATCGTGAACGTCTTGACAGTGTAAAGTCTGTCACCCGTAATATTATTTTTGACCGAAACCTTGACCTGGAATTCAAGCTCACCGCTCGCCGTCAGATCCTCTGTGGAATATTTGGGATAGCCGGAAAGTATACCGGTCTGTGAATTAAGCGTAAGTCCGAGATCGGAGGGCAGAGATTTCAGATTTTCACCCGATGCCGATGCCCACGAATATGTATACTCGGCACTTCCGAATCCGACATACGCACCGCCGAGATCCCAGCTGAAGGACTCATTTACAGTACCCTCCAGCTTTGTATTCGCCGTCCATCTGACGGATGTTGATGCGTCGTCGCCCATATACAGCACACGACCGTCCTTAAGATAAGGAACGACTGAAGCGAAATGCTGATCATCAGAGCCGACATCTACGTACTCACCGCCGGAGGTCCACTTACGGATCTCAATGGTGCTGACATAGTCATTCGGCACGTTATACAGCTGTAAAGTACCTGCGGAAAGCGCGCCGACATAGCCGCCGAAATATGCGCCGTATTCGACGCCGGTTTCGTCGACCTTGACAAGTCCTGATACCATGATATTATCGAATATGTTATCTCCGCCGTCAATGACCGCGGCGACAAAACCGTTATAGCTCGTCGACGTAGTGACTGCGGCAGCCGTGATGTTCACACCTCTGGCGGGTGCCGTAATATACACGTTCTGTATCGTTGCGCCGTTGATATGGCCGAACAGACCGAAATTGTTGACCGCCACGGTTTTTTCGTCATTGGAGCCGTCGCTCATGACGACCTTATATCCCTGACCATCGAAATGTCCGCTGAACGGATACGACGAGCTGCCTATGCCCTTATATCCCTCAAGAGTGCCGAGGTCAGCCGAACTGAATTGTGAGAAGTCAATGTCATTTACCAGCAGATAGTAGGCACTGCAAAGGTACGATACTATCGCCTTATTCTTCGCATCCTTCTGTGAGTCGTTTGCGTCGGGTATGGTCTGCCCGTTTACACTGCGCAGAATTGTGCCCAACGTGCCGCCGCCGGTAGCGATGGCGCTGGCCAGCGCGTACAGCTGTGCGGGCGACTCAATGATGAACGGCGAAGCGGCCGTGCCCAGACCTCTGTCAAGCTGGTTTTTCGTCGGGTTGATGGTAACGTGCGATGCACTGCCGACACCCTCCGGCAATTTGACTGCGTCGGGTATGTCATATCTGTCAGTAGGATCGTCCGTGAACGAATCATAGTAATAGTAGGCAGTACCTGCGTCAAACCATGAGATCAACGTCGCCCTGTTGAACTGCTGGGCGATCGCAACGGTGTACGGGATCCTCTGCATCTCAAGCAGGAGCGCATTGCCGGACGCGCGTCCGATAAGTGCGTCAGCACTGTTGACGCCGCTGATGGTGATATCGGTGATATCGTGGTCGCCGCCGTCAACGGCACCGACAAGCAATGCCTTGCCGTTAGTCGCGTTTGTGACAGTATATGTGCCGCCGAATATGTCGAGATTATCAATGGTAATATCGTGGATGTTCAGCTTACCTCCGCTGATGCCGGCAATACCGGCGCGCGTGCTCTCATTCACGTATCTGCCGGAAATGAGCGCGGCAGGATAATAATAGCCGCCTACCGTACCCGTGAATCTGAAGCCGTATATTTCCAGCTCTTTGGTCTTATTCATCGGTCTGACAGTCGTGAACAGACCGCCGTGATTATCCCTCAGAACAGAGTCCGACGTCGCTGAACCTGTGCCTGCGGCAAAGGTTATCGTCGGGATCGTGCCGTTTTCCTTTTCGCCGTAGTATTTACCGCCGATGATGGGCATGGGGTAATATGAAACGCCTGTAAGGTCGATATCGTCGGTAAACTTGAATACCGCGTTTTTGATAAACATGACCTTATCTATATCGGTATAGTTCGCGCCGTACGCGGCATTCGGGAAATAATCAAGCATCATCCAGCTGACTGACGCGCTGAGATATTGGAACACGGACAGTGTCTGCAGCTGTGCGGGTGTACTGATAAGGAAGGGGCTGGCCTCCGTACCTGCGCCGTATATGGTCTGTGCCGTATAGTTATAGTAATAGCGTGAGAATAATGAGCCCTCATAAGTTGACGTGACGACATTGTCAAGGATGTTGACCATACCGCCGAAATCGACCTCACTGCTCTTATACATCGTGCTGGTAGTGCTGTGGGTTACGCCGGAAATATCGGCAAGGTGGCTGTCCGCATATGAATAACCGCTTTGATGGTTGAAGCCCGTGCTCAACGCGGAGGTATCGACGTTTTTGACGTCGATCCACGCGGAAGTCGTGGTGCCGAATACAAAACCGCTGTATGAGGTTGCGGTATAATTTGCGAGGATCTTTGCACCGCTTTCGACAGTGAAGCCGTCGACGCGGTATTTACCCACCGCGCTGTAAATGAGTCCGGCGAAAGTATTATGAGCGTCAAGCTTGAAGCTGCTACCGAGGACAACGCCATTGAAGTCGGCCTCAACACCGGACGTGTTTGCCGCAAAGCCTGCGCCTGTCGATATAGCCGCGCCGATCGTACCGTTGAGGTTACAATTGTCAACGTCGAGATGAACGGTATTATACTGAATCGAAAAGCCCGTAGATGGCGCAAGTGCGCTGTTATTATATCCCTTGAACGGGGTCGATGATACGATACTGCCTATACAGCCGCCGAAATTGGATGCCGCAGATGACAGACTCGTCAATGAGCCGGTAAAGGCATAGCCTGCGATCGTAATATCAAGTGTAGCGGCGGAAGCGTCGTCATATTTCTTATTCTGCGCCGTGCCCTCAACATAACCGATAAGTCCGCCGATATTACTGCCCGTTGCCTTGACCGTGCCGGCAAACGTATTGTTGCTGAGGTCAAGATTGCTCTTTTCGGTCGTACCGGCATAATACGCATGACCTATGACACCGCCGCTTTGTGAATTGGCAATGACGGTCGCATCGACCGCAATATCGGATACCGTTACGTCAAGCTTGCCGGTATGGCCGCTGGCGCCGATCATGCCGACAGCACCGCCGACGTCGTTCTTGCCGCTGATGTTGCCGCTGACGGTGAAGTTCTTTATCACCGCGCCGTCGTCGACTACGGTGAAAACACCTGTCGCGTCGGTATCCTTTATTATATTGACGGTGATAACGGGGTGCGAGCCGATGGAGTTATCGCCGACGAACGTACCGCAGAACGCAAAGTACGATTGCGAATCGATATACGTGCCGATACCGCCGAAGCCGTAATTGCGCAAATCGACGCTGTATCTGAGCTTATAGCACGCCGACTGCAGAAATTCTCTGCCGGCGTTGCCGCTGAGCGGGCTTCCGTCATGCCGGAATTTAGACAGCAGTGCGTCGTTGCCCGTATTGACAGCCGCGGCCAAAGTGAGGAACTGCATCTCATCATCAATGATGTACGGAGATGCCTCTGTTCCTTCGCCGTCCACAGCCCTCGGCACAAGACCGAAATAAACGTCTGCGCCGTATGCCATGAAAATGTCGTCTTCCTCTTCGTATACGGCGTCGGACAGTGTGGCAACACCGTTATACTTGATCGACTGTGTGACGGTGTGGATATACGCCTGATTAGCCTTGCCGACTATGTATCCTCTGACACCGTTCGTACCCTTGACCGCCATAGCGCTGGCGTTTGGCAATGAGGGGTCGATACTGAAATATATCTCTGTGCGGATATTGGCCTGACCTACGATCGCCGCGATGCAGGCATCGGTCATGGAGTTCTCCAATGAGCCGGACATGGTGACCTCTTTGAACTCGATATATACGTCGTGCGCGGAGGTGTACTTATTCAGTTCGCCGTTATTGACCGCGCCGATAAAGCCGGCCATATACGGGGTATTTGCCGTAAAGATGAACGATGAACCGTCAACCGAGCCGACAGTTACCGTAGAAATATCGAGATTGAGCTTATAGTCCGTGGTATTGACAACACCGCCGATAAGGCCGCCAACACCACCGGTGACCTTTTTACCAAGCTCTGCGTCTATGGAAACCGATACGCTGTTGATATTTATCTCTGTGTCCTTGCCGGATGCGGCAACGACCTTATTTACAAGGCCTCCCCAATATTGCTGATTTGCTACGACGCTGGTACCTGTGATATCCGAAAGAGTGACTCTGCCGTTACTGATGACAGCGCCGTCTGAAATTGTACCGAAAAGCGGGCCGTAAGTGAGAAGACGATAGTTGCCGAGATCCAACGAGCCACAGAAAGGAGAAGAATCTGTGCCGATGGTGATGACTGTGCCGAGGTTGATGTATGCGCTTTCAGACTGTGCGTTATAAACTTGATAATGGGCAGAAGCATAAAACTCGTCATGCGCGACGTTATTGGCTAAACCGATAAAGTCGCTCTGGTTGGCGAGTATGAAAGGATCAGAGCTGGTGCCGCTACCTGCGAAGAAGTACTCCTCGTAGGCGTTTGCCCCCAACAGCTGTATTCCCGACGCAAGAGCGTCAAGCCATGTAAATGGCATAACGCCCACTATCATCATAAACGCCAATAACAGCGATATGACGCTTTTAGCAAGCGTTTTTAACTTTCTGTAGCATTTCAAGTTTCTCATCGTTTTCTCCTTAAGAATGTGGCCGCGCGTGTTATATACAAAAGTATAAAATGTTGATTATTCAGTCCCCGTCTGCAGAATTGTCAGCCTCACGGACTGATATATCTACGTTCTCTTTGATCGTGTCGTTTGCGTTCAGCTTAAAGAATTGGAATTCAACCCTCGAATAACCCTGAAGCGCAACGGTAAGTCTGCCGACGGCGGGTGCGTCCGGTGTTTCCGGATCGACGTAGCTGGGCTGATGTCTGGTCGGATCTTTCAGTATGACATTGAATGCCGTCGGTTCGTATGTATTCAGAGACAGCTTTGTGGGATTCCATTCTATGATGATGTCGCGTGTGCCCTGACCATATACGGTATTCGTCGTAACGGAATACGAAACAAGCGAACTGCCGGCCGATGAATTGAGCTGTGTCTGCCCTATAAATGAGCTGTCTGCCGCAACGCGCAGAACGAATTTGCCCTCCAGCATACGGTAATAGCCCGTATCGTCGGTCGTCTCCGCCGTGATCTTAAAGCAGATGACCGTATTGGGATCAAGAGCGACAGCGTCCTGCCCATCTGTTTTTGTTGATGAAATGACCACCTGGAACGAATGTGTTTTCAAATCCGACCTGTCATCCGATCCGTGAAGCGTGTACCATGTCATACCATTCGCATCAGCGTCTGTTCTTTCGCTGTCCAGATCATCCGTCGTAACGCTGTCGGGCGTTACCGCTATTTCATAGTCGGCGGTATTATACGTCGCAGCGCCCTCGGACTCGACCTTCTCAACAGTGAATCTATACGTCACGTCAACATCGGCCTTATTATACTTAAGGTCGTTTGTCAGGTTTCGCAACGTGATGTCAACGGTATACGACAATCCGCCCCAACCCTGAATGGAGTAGTCGTGACCGCCCTCGGAAAGGTAGTTACTGGTGAAATTGGTTTCCAGCGAAGACATGGATGAAAACTCATTCAGCTTTGCCGTATATTTTGACGATGTGGTCAGCGGAGTCAGAAGGATCAGGCTAGCGAGGCAGAGCGACGTCGCTATTCTGAGCGTGCCGGGTCTGCCGAGCTTGACCGCCTCGGCACCGCTTTTTGATTTTTCGATTCTATCCGTGATATATCTGAACAACGGATAGCCGTAGCATATGACGAACACGAGAATGAAATACAGTATGACGCCGGGAAGCGACGTAATGAATTCAACGAGCCACGCACCGCCGGGCACGGCGAATATAACTTTTCCGCAGTAGGCATCCTCGGAGAACGGAGCGTCGTTGAACTTATTGGCGATACCTCGTGTCGTTATCTCATTATTTCCTATACCTATGATACGGTGCGTGATCAACTCACCGTTGGCGGCGAACACGACGTCGTCACCGACTGCAAGCTCACCGTACGGAACATTCCAGGCAAAAATCATGTCGCCCGTGGAGATATCCGGCTCCATTGAGCCACTCTGTACGGAAAGGAAAGCACCCGGAATAATATCCCAACGACCGTATGCACCCGCGATCGAAGCGATCGCAACCGTAACATTAAACACGAATACGACAGACGCGAGGAGTATAGCTGCCCATCTGAGCACTTTTTTAATTGTAGAGTTTTTCATTATCCATTCTCCTTTTGTCAGCGAACGTGTGAATGTTGTTGTATTATGATCCGTCAGTTTCCGGTGCCGGAGCCGTTACCCGAATAACCGCTATTTCCGGAACCGTTGCCGGAGCCACTGCCGGATCCGGTGCCGGGATCGGTATTGCCGCCCGGATTAACCGGGGCAGCCAAGAATTGTGCGTGTACTATGATCTCCGGATACGCGTTATACGATATCTTTGAAAGGTATTCGTTAGTGATCACGACGTTCGGATCGGCTGTCGACACACAAAGCTGATAGTTGTTTTTGAAGAACTGAAGCTGTCCTGCGGCAGACGCGGCGGACGAGGCCTTGTTGATCAGTCTCATTATCGCCTCATCATCAAGCACCGACGTATCAGTCAGATACTGCAATTGATTTGACGGATCATTTTGCTTCGTCAGTCCGTAAATGCAGTTTTCGATCCACGTATACTTAACGACCTTATAAAGTCTGTATCTGGCACTTAATTCCTCCGGATCGGTACCGCCGGAATTCTGCCCGTTGCCCGAATTCTGTTGGCCATTGCCGTTCATATACTGCTCATCATAAATTTCCTTCGGGGTTTTGCCGTTTTCCCCGGCAATGACCGTGTATGTCCCGTAGGTGTCGCCCAACAGCTCATCGTACACCCGATATTCCTCAGACAAAGCCTTAAGCTCTATGTACTCGCCCGTATTCAGATCCCCGTCAATGTCAAACAGATCCTGCATGAGCAGGTTGTAATCAAGCATGGAGATATCTATCATCTTTAGGCTGCCAGACGTGTCATTATCCTTTTTCTGGGCATAGACCGGAGTTTTAAGCTCGATCGTGTAATAGTAGTCATTACGCGTGATCAGAGAATCGCGTATAGACTTATCTGCATATTTATATCCGTTTGTAATGCGGAAGTTATAAGTATACGGCGCGTTTTCAAAACCTTCCTGACGGAAGCCTATATAGTCAACCTTATATTCATACTGCTGTTTTTCAGTGGCGCTGTTTTTGGGGATTATGTTGATAACACCGTCGGAATACGTTTCGGGGCTATCTATAACGACGCTTCCCGCGTCGGAGGTGTACGTCGTATTGCGCGATGTGACATTGAAGAGAAGCTCTATCGTGTCGACCTCTTTCATGAATTTCGACTGATTCGTTCTTTCGTCGCCTTCACCGGAGATCGGCCAGCTGACCTCAAGAACGTGATTATTGGATGCGAGGCTACCGCCCTCTATGTAAAATGACGGCTCAGTCGTCGGTGCGCCGGCCGCGTTACCGGAAGCCGGATCAACGTCGGGGTAGAAGCTGTACTCATACCACTTAACGGTGTTTGTTTCCGGTGTCATACCTCTGATTATGGTTTCTTCACGATTGAATTCCCTTTGGGCACCTGTTTTATAGTACGTATATTCGTGGGTAGCACTGTCGTAAACGCCCAATCTGAATTTCAGCGGCAGGTTGCCGGTCGTCCTCAGCACGACCTGATACGAAACGCCCACGATCGACACATCGCCTGTCGTTTTACCGTTGCTGACCGTGAATTTGAAATTTTCCGCAGTCATACCGGGATATAGTTTTGAGGCATCCCAGCCGTCGGCAAAGCCCTTGATCTGGTGCGTTTCGCTGTCTTCCTCGCCCTGCACCACCGCGTTGAAGTTCGCAATGCCGAAATCGGCATATGCCTCTATCTTCGTGTAATAACGACCGAGCGACATACCGAAAATGAGGGATGCCACGATAGCTATGCACGCAACGTAAATGACAAGCGCTATTATTCTGATACGCGATGCCTTCATCGTGTTTCCCTCCTTTCGATGTACTTCGGTCAAATTACCGTTTGTTTACTTTTAACTCTGTGATCAGGATTTCGGTATCGGCGTAGCCTCAGCGCCCATGATATTCAGCGTAGCCGCCATAAGTGTGGAATACAGATCGCTGTTCTTTGCCGCCGCCATGTCAAAATCATCATATTCTTTCTCATTTTCT
>JAKSPY010000006.1 GCA_024404445.1 Clostridia bacterium | reverse complement strand
ACTTTATTGCATCAGTGTCTTTTAACCCCAACTATTGACAAAGAGCCACTTTTGTGACCTACAATAAGAATTTTGCGTACTCAGGGAATTTCGTATAATCGTCGACCTTGACGAAATCAAAATCGGATGAATATACGGAATAATCGTTACCGCCGGGCTCTGTATCGTCGCCGAAAAATACGACGTCTGAATGAGCGAGCCCGTGTGCACGGCAATAGCTATCAAGCGCATAGTATTTATCATATGGCGCAGGCGCCATATCGAACGAGGACGATCCGCCCAAAAACACGGTATAATCCGGGAATGTCGCCTTCACGTCGTCATAAAACAGCTTCCGTTTTGCCCGTGTCGGATCAAAAACGAGCTTATCCTCTATCCGCGCATCTGAGCCGAGCAATGCAAACGTCCACGCGCCGGACTTATGGAATACCACGCTGTCACCGGCATATTCGGTATACCCGTAACGCTCGCGCAGGGTCGCGCACCGACTGATGATGCTTTCCCTGTCGCACGGAACGTCCGCGCTTGACTTTACCGACAATGTGCCCGTCTTATCGTCGTACTCGGCATATTCCATGCCGTAGCATCCAATGATGTCGATCGGGAAACGACCCAGTTGCTCCCATATTCTGTTGCAATTGCCTGCGCCGACCATTATCAGCTTATACTTTTCGGACAGTGCCCTCAATACCGCGATATTTCCGTCCGGCACCGGCGTACGGTGCTGTGATAAGGTACCGTCCAGATCAAATGCTATCAGCTTTTTATCGTTCATTTTCATATCAACCATGATGTTTGCGTTTTGTCACAAGAGGAAGTGCGCATACAGCTAGCACTATGCACAGCACGGCGGGAACAATGCCCGTATACGATGACGCGCAACCGGTCTGACCCGACGTCGATCCCGTTGCGGTCGTTATTTCCGTTGTCACTGTTATCCCGTCGGTCGTAAGCGCGGTAGTAATCTCGGTCGTCGCCTCTGTGGTCGCCTCGGTCGTTGCTTCTGTCGTGGAATCTATCTCGCCGCTTTCATTCACCCACTTAGCATACAGTGTGACCTGCTCGTCCGTAACGACGGAATCAAAGTCAAACTCAGCCGCGAAATCCGGATCATAGTACCATCCTGCGAATGTATATCCGGCCCTTTCCTTAACGACGGGGATATTATAGGTTGTACCTATCTCCTGCGGGAAATTGAACTCGGTTTCGGCGCCGATCAGATTGAGTGAGATCGCCATATCGTCCGTAACCCATTTGCCGTACAGCGAGTATTCTTCTTTCTCCTCCTGAGTGTAGTTCATATCGTATTTCTGCGTAAGCTCCGTATCCCAAAACCAACCGCAGAACTGATATCCCGCCCACGTGTACGTCAACTTGTACGACATCTTTTCGCCGGGCTTCACATTGACACTCATCTTTTTGCCCATTCCGTTATAATTGCTGAACAGGTAAACCTTATAATAGTCAAGGCCTTGCCCGTCAGATCTCTGACTGCGCGTGTACGATGACGTGATCGACGATTTACCGGTGCCTCGTTCGCCCTCGACGAATACATAATAGAAATATTTCGTGCCGGGTTTCAGACCGTCTATCGTTGCCGAGAAAGTGCCGTCCTCATTCGGGATGCAGTAAACGATCTTACCGTTTTCGGCGGTAGGATTCTTTTCTGCCGAAATAACGAATCCGCATCTGTGTGCGATATCGCCGCTGAGGTCCGTGATCCTGCCGTACAGGGTAAATCCGTTTTCGGCCCTGTCCGTAAGGTGCGCAGAGTCAAATTTGACGCACGGCGTGCTCATGTGTGAGCCGCTGACTGTGATCGTCATTTCACTGCCGGCATAGGATTCCATCGTCACCGTCAGATTGAATCCGGCCGCCTCCTCTTCGGTCAAAGACGTGTACCACGTGTTTGACAGCGGGAAATGATATGCTTTATCATTATCGGCGATGAACGTCGTCTTGCTGGCCATCGTATCACTTTTGAAAAACGCAGTGACAGTCGAACCGCCTGAGGCAGTGAAACCGCCCGGAGTCATTACCACGATACCGGGCTCGTGACCTGACGTTTTACCGTTGATCTTTGAGTTCGTACAGCTCTCGTCGATGTGCCAGATCACGACGCCGTTCAGCGCAGTGTTGGTCGTGTCGAAATTGGATTTGTCGGATGTGTATCTGTTCTCCAAAAGGTAGTATTCGTATTGATTGGGTGTATTTATCTTGATAATGTTATACTCACCGACGTCGCTCTCACGCGAATACAGCACGTACTGACCGTCATTGACCGTTGTATACGTAGAAAAGCCGAGCTCGATCATGTGGTACGGATCAAGGTACGACGGCGTGCTTCCTCTGGCAAGTCCCGACGCGGAATTGTGGTTGCCGTTACACATCAATGAGGCTGTTCCGACATATCCGGTCCAATTGCCGTTGGTCGTATCGTAAAGATCGGCGGCGCCGAGAAAATGTCCGAGCTCATGTGCAAGTGTGCCGCACGTCAGAGGTTGCGTGGCAGTGATATATTCACCGCATTTTACAAATCCGCTTGACCCGGAAGCCGTGACGCTGACGCCGTCAATCTTGACACCCGATCCCGACGTATAATGCGCGTGCGTGCCGAATGCGTTCTGGGATGAAGGTCTGCCGCCGGTATTGTATGCGTACTCATATCCGGCATTGATGAAGCAGATGGCCAGCTCATCGCGTGAAACCGTGCCGTTGCCGTCCTTATCATATGATGCAAAATCGACGAACTCATCGGCAGCGCGAAGTGCGGCCGCCCTTTCGCCCGCATCCGCCGTCATGGCCGAAACGGTTGCGCGGGGGTGTTTCATATGCACGACGACGTCAACGATGCCGTCGTTTGCGGTGCCCTGCGTTTCTTCCCCGGGGTAAAACCAGAATTTGCCCTCTGTCAATTCACGATAGTAATCATAAAGTGAATTCTGACCCTCACCGAACAGCATTCTGTACCAATAGTTTGGCGCGGAATGTACCCACTGTTCACCGTAAAGCTCGGATTTTGAGTCGCCGTAAAGTGCTGTGGGATTTGAAGTGGAAAAATCGTCCTTACCGTTTCCGTTAACGTCAAACGATATTCTGATGCAAAGCAACGGTATCGGATCGTATCCGTTTGCGTCTGACTGCAATTCATTCAGTGTGAAATATTCACCGTCGGTATCTGCATCAGCGGCACTGACAGAAGACACCGAGATGATCACGCTGACTATGCTGAACACGAACAGCAATGCCAGCAAAGCGGCGCAAATTTTGACTAAAGTTTTATTCATGATCATACCAACCCCTATGCAACTGAATATTTACTTTTCACGATTTTTATGATATTATTATATCACAAGCACATTCATAGTCACATTCATTATACTCAATCATTGTCGTATTGTCAATCATACAGACGAAAAAACGCGGATTCCGGAGGATACTATGGGAAAAACAGTTTTTAAGGGCAGTGCCCTTCACGCACCGTTACCGCCGGCTATGGTCAGCTGTGCGGCACCGGACGGCAAACCCAACATAATAACCGTAGCGTGGACGGGAATTCTGTGCACGCATCCGGCTAAAACATATATATCCGTGCGCCCCGAAAGATATTCATACGGCCTGATAAAAGAAAGCGGAGTTTTCGCCGTGAATCTGACAAGCGCCGACCTCGTGCGCAGTGCCGATTTTTGCGGGATGCGCACAGGACGCAAGGTGGATAAATTTTCGGTATGCGGTCTGACGCCGGAAACGATCGGGGATTTTCCATGCCCGATAATCTCGGAAAGCCCGATGTCACTTTTGTGCCGCGTGACCGATATCATCCCGCTGGGCTCGCATGATATGTTCATCGCCGATATCGAAAGTGTCGTCGCGGATGAAAAATTGCTGGATAAAAACGGTAAGCTGTGTATAGAACGCGCTTCGTTGACGGCGTTCGCCCACGGGGAATACTATGAGCTCGGCCGCAAGCTCGGTCATTTCGGTTATTCCGTCGTCAAAAAGCATCCGAAAACCAAAACGAAAAAGACTCCACACGAGGGAAAATAGTATTATACAGATGTATAACTCGTACCATGAACAATGCCCCGACAGCCGTCGGGGCATTTTATATCAATCTTTTTGATCGCGCACTCTGTCGACCAGCTTGTGTATCCTCTGAACGGGATCGAGCAATTCGGAAATGGACTCATCCTTATTGATCGTGTCTATCAGATACGCAACGTATTTGCACATATTGACCTCGGCATACCACCGGCTGTCAATGATGTCGGTCGTGCGGTAATTGAGATTGGTCGTGAATACTCTCGTGATTATTCCGTCCTCGTAAGCCTTATCGAATACCGACGTTCCGTTTACGAAAAGGCCGAACGTGGCAAAAACGAAAATACGGTTTGCGCCCCTTTCTTTAAGCTTCATTGCGACATCGACGGCCGATTCGCCCGACGAGATCATGTCGTCAACGATGATGACGTCCCTGCCCTCAACGCTGTGACCGAGGAACTCGTGTGCCTCTATCGGATTTCTGCCGTCTATGACGATCGTATAATTACGACGCTTATAGAACATTCCCAGCTCAAGACCCAGCACCGACGAATAGTACATCGCACGTGACATACCGCCCTCATCGGGTGAGATGATCATCAGCTTATCTGAGTCAAACTTGATATCCGGATACTCTCTGGCCAGCGCCTTCAGCATCTGATACGAGGTGCGTACGCTGTCAAATCCGCTGTGCGGTATCGCATTCTGCACACGTCCGTCGTGTGCGTCAAACGTGATGATGTTCGTTACGCCGGCATTGGTCAACTCATGTAAAGCCTCAGCACAGTCCAGCGATTCACGTGCGCTTCTCTTATGCTGTCTGCCCTCATAAAGCATGGGCATGATGACGTTTATTCTTCTTGCCTTGCCTGCCGCGGCGTAGATGATTCTCTTCAGATCCTGAAAATGTTCATCGGGGCTCATCGGTACGGTCTGACCGTACATTTTATACGTTGCACCGTAATTGAAGCAATCGACGTACAGGAACATATCGTGACCGCGTACGGATTCCTTGATGATACCCTTTGCCTCGCCGGTGCCGAATCGGATACAGTCAGCCTGCATAAGATACGTTTCCTTTTCGTCCTCTTTACGCCACTGACGCAGATACCAATCCACGCTTTCAACAAATTTGTCCGTACCCTTCATTCCTATGACGCTGAGCTCGCCGAAATATCTTGAGTCCATTATTTATCTCCTGCCTTTACTATTATTTCAAACCGAATGCCGTTTCTATCTCATCCACCTCATCGTCGTTGATTTTAACGACGCCGGCGCCGAGACTCTTCGTTTGCACAAGCGATTTCGCGCTGTATTCCATTACCTCAAGTCTGTCAAACGCGTTCAGCAGGCTCGTGCCGGCGGCAATGGCGCAGTCGTTCTCGACCAGGCACACCGGCTTTTGCATCGTGATATCGCGCGCCAGCAGTGCCGGCTGCATAAACGTGGATCCGAACGGCATTTTGCGTACGGTACGCAATGCTATATAGCTTTCCGGTATCAATCGCGCATCAAATCCACTGTCAGTCACCGCAAATGCCATAAGGTGCGGCGGATGCGCCACTATGACGGTACGGATATCGGGATCGGTCTTATAAATATTCTCATGCAACGCCACACTGCGTGAGGGCATTTTGCCGGACTCTCTTTTGCCGTCCCTGATCAGAACGAGGTCCTCCGGCTCAAGATACATCCTGTCCTTCCCCAACGGCGTTATGATGAATGAGCCGTCCGAAAGCTTACACGAAAACGTGCCCTGCTCACTTGTGAACAGCTGATTTCCGTATGCGCGATGGATCAGATCACACATATCGCGGCGAACCGCCAGCTCCTCACCCGTATGTACGCTGTATGAAAATTCCTGCATGATCGGTGCTGTCTTCAGTTTGAACATCTCCATGTGCTTCGGTGAAATTCCGTGAAGCTTTCCGCCGAGGATGGATGCGTTTATCTGTACGCGCGCACAGTAATCCAGCGTTTCAAAATTCATGAACGCCGCAAACAGGTCCTTAGCGCCTATGACGACGCCGTGATTCTCCAGCATTACGGTATTCACTCCGCTTTCAAATTCCGTGGATATATTGTCGCCGAGCTTTTTACTGCCGGGCAGTGCGTAGGCGGCCATCGCGATCTTTCCGCACAGGATACCCGCATCGGGTATTATCGAAGTATCGGGGATCTTGCGCGCTATCGAAAACGCGACGAGTGCCGGCGGATGAGCGTGTAACACGGCGCCGATGTCGGGGCGTTTTTTATATATTGCCAGATGGAACGGGTACTCAACGGACGGGCGGTGCAGTCCGACGATCGTTCCGTCGGGCTTGATCTGCATTATATCCTCGCGTCTGAGGCTTCCCTTATCGACGCCGCTCGGACTGATCCATACAGTACCGTCGGCATCGCGTATCGACAGGTTGCCGCCTGTCGTGGTGGTCATACCGTAGTAATAAAGACGGTTCATGATCTTTACTATTTGGTCGGCCGGGTGCAGCATATCAAAATTCATACGGTCATTGTCCTTTCGTATAATTTATGGAAGTGTCGGGATCATCTTTTTGAAAGGACGGTCTTCTCGTATGATTTTATGTCGTCAAACCATGCCATGCCTGTCTTTACGCCGCATCTCGTGCAATATTCGTCCCATACGGCGCCGAACGGCATCGTTTTCAGCTCCTCATTCATGGCCATAAGCTCTGTGAATTCGGCATTGTCCTGAAGTGCCTTAAGTGTTTCATGCGGTGTCAGTAGCGCATTGAGCAGTGCCTTCTGCCAGCTGCGGAAGCCGACAGTCCACGCGCTGATACGGTTGATGCTGGCATCGAAATAGTCGAGTGCCATATAAACCCTGTCAAGCGCATCGCAACGGACGATCTCCTTTGCCATTTCTTTCGTTTCGTCGTCAAATACGAGTACGTGATCAGAGTCCCAACGGATACCGCGCGTGATGTGAAGCGCGATCTCCGGGAAATAGCACAACAGTGCGGGAATCTTATCGGATACGACCTCAGTCGGATGATAGTGGCCGTTATCCATCAGCGGCAGACAGCCCTCATGAGTGGCGGCGTACGTGAGCGTGAACTCCGCACTGCCGGCCGTGTACGCCTCAACGCCTATGCCGAATACCTTTGACTCAACGCACGGCTTGACGAGGTTTCTGTCATACGGCTCCGACAGGATCTGCTCTATCGAATCCTTATATCTGAGCCTCGGTCCCATTCTGTCTGCGGGCACGTCCTTGAATCCGTCGCCTATCCAGATATTCATTACGCAGGGGATGCCTGTTTCTTTTGCAAAATACTCCGAAATTCTCACGCAGGCCTTACCGTGCTCTATCCAGAATTTTCTCGTCGTCTCGTCCGGGCTGGTCAGCGTAAGACCGTCCTTTACCATCGGATGAGAGAAGAAGGTCGGATTAAAATCAAGCCCCATACCGCGCGATTTTGCGAATTCAACCCACTTTGCGAAATGCTTCGGCTCCAACTTATCCCTGTCGACGAATTCGCCGTCGTCAAAAATCGCGTAGCAGGCATGGACATTGATCTTCTTTGCGCCGGGGCAAAGCGACATGGCCTTATCCATATCGGCCATGAGCTGTTCGGGCGTTCTTGCCTTGCCGGGATAGTTACCCGTCGTCTGAATACCGCCGGTCAGAGGTCCGTCGTGGTCAAAGCCCGTGACGTCGTCGCCCTGCCAGCAATGGAGCGATACCGGAATGCTTTTCAGTTTTTCGATGGCGGCGTCAGTATCGATGCCGATCGAAGCGTATGCCTGTTTTGCAAGTTCGTAAGCGTTTGACATGATATTTCTCCTTATATGTTATTCATAGTTGAATGTCATTTTCAGCAGCCTGTGACCTTTCGGAATTTGGCGTATGCCTCATCCCATACGTCGGTGTCGTGCGGCTCAAACGTGCAGATCTCAGTGGAATTGGCCACGACCTCACGCGCCTGCCAGATATCGCCGATCTCGCCTGCGGCTATCGCCTGTGCGACGATATTGCCGATGGCCGTTGCCTCGACGGGGCCCGTGTACACGGTGCGTCCGCAGGCATTTGCCGTAAACTGCGAAAGCGTTTTTTCCTGTGTTCCGCCGCCGACGATATTGATCGCGGGCAATTTCTCACCGCACATATCGTCCAGCATATCGACCGTCGCGCGATATTTCATCGCGATGCTTTCAAGTATGCAACGAACGATCTGTCCCTTATTCTCCGGCACGTGCTGATTCGTTTCGCGGCAATATTCGACTATGCGGCGAGGCATATCGCCGGGTGCCGAGTATCTGGGATCGTCTGGATCGATGAAGCTGGCGAACGGCTTTTCGACCAACATCAGCTTTGTAAGATCGGAGAAGCTGAGCTCCTCTCCCTCACGGATCCACTGGCGCCGTGCCTCCTGCTCTATCCAAAGACCCGTGATATTCTTTGAGAATCTGATCGTACCGTTGACTCCGCCCTCGTTCGTGAAGTTATACTTATACGATTGCTCACTGATGACCGGCTCTTTGTTCTCCGTGCCCATGATCGACCACGTGCCGGAGCTGATCCAAATGAATTTTTCGTTTTTCGCGGGTACTGCGACGACCGCACTGCCCGTGTCGTGCGCGGCTACCGATACGACTTTCGCCTTTATATCGCCGACATCGCCGATGACCTCCGGCAGGAGTGTGCCTACGGGGGTACCGGGCATCACGACATTGCTGAACAACCTCCTCGGAAATCCGAGCTTATCTATAAGCTCCCAATCCCAATCGCGCTTATACGCGTCAAGCAGCTGAGAAGTAGATGCTATCGTATACTCCGTCTGCTTCACGCCCGTGAGAAAATAATTCAGAAGGTCGGGCATAAACAACATATCCTGCGCGGCGTCAAGTATCTCCGGCGTGTCGCGCTTGACGGCGAGCAGCTGGAAGATCGAGTTAAAATCGCAGAATTGGATACCGGTTCTGTTATATATGTAGTCCTTGCCGATCAGACCGAAGGCATATTCCGGCATACCGTCATTCCTCGCGTCGCGGTAATGCACGGGACTGCCGATGAGATGTCCGAGCTTGTCGAGGAAGCCGAAATCGACGCCCCACGTGTCAATGCCGATAGTCGCTATGTCACGATCGTCTGACAGCGCGCATTTGCGTATTGAGTTTTTGATCTCATGATAGATGCGCAATACGTCCCACGTGAACTGACCGGCCGTCATCACAGGATCGTTGGTGAAGCGATGATTCTCCTCAAGTGTTATCTTATTGCCGTCAAAAGAGCCCACTATTCCGCGCCCGCTTGACGCGCCGAGGTCGATCGCCAACATTTTGAGTTTTGCCATAATATCCTCCGTCAAAAATTTATTTCTGTTTCAGCTCGGCTATCGTGACGCCGGTGTCGCCCTCGCCGATGTTGCCGATGCGGATCGAGCTTATACGTTTGTCCGATCTGAGGAAAGCCGTCACCGCCTTACGAAGCGCGCCCGTGCCTTTACCGTGGATGACGCGTATCTCGTGCAATCCGGCACGAATCGCGCCGTCGATGAATTTATCCAGCATGAAGCATCCGTCCTCACCGTACTGACCGCGCAGGTCGATCTCCGGTGAGAACGCAGTTATCTGTCTGTCGCCCGTCGTGATCTTTTTCTTCTCCGATCTGTCGCGGCAGGTCACATTGATGCCGTCAATGAGCATAAGCCCGTCCGGCTTTGTCCTCAGCGACATATTGCCGGCGAGGACCGTTATGTTCTTGCCGTCCGTATCCGTTACCACGCCGCGTCTGTTCAGTGAAATGACAACGACCTCGTCGCCTTTTTTCAATGGTCGCGGAAGGACGTAATTTTCTATTACGTGCTCCTCGATCGGATCAAGGATATCGCTGTCGGCCTTCAAACGCATTTTGATCGCGTGGCGTGCGTCATCCAGCTTTTCGGCCAGCCGTTCGGATTCTTTCGCTTTTTTCGCCTTTTCAAGTTCGGCAAAAATAAACTCGCTCGACGCCTTTGCGCCCTCGACCATGCTGACTGCGGTCGCTTGGGCCTTTTCCAGCTCCTTGCGTGAGCGTTCCTCACGCTGCTCTATCGCTGCATCGCTTTGTGCCTTCGTTCTCCTTGCCTCATCAAGCGTTCTTTCAGCCTCTTCGCGCAGTTTTTCCATCTCCACGCGCTGAGCCTCAAGCTGTTCTATGACGTTTTCAAACCGGCGGTTTTCGCCGGACACATACGTCTGCGCCCTGCCGATGATTCCGGGATCAAGCCCCAATTTTTCCGATATGGCAAACGCGTTCGATTTTCCGGGCGCGCCTATCACGAGCTTATATGTCGGTCGTAACGTCGCAACGTCGAATTCACACGAGGCGTTCATTACGCCGTCGGTTTCGATGGCAAACGATTTGAGCTCCGCGTAATGAGTCGTCGCGGCGCACAGCACGCGGCGTTCACGCACTGATTCAAGTATCGACACCGCCAGTGCCGCACCTTCAACGGGATCGGTGCCGGCGCCCAGCTCATCAAACAGCACCAGAGAATGGCTGTCTGCGTTCTCGGTGATATCGACGATATTGACCATATGTGCGGAGAATGTGGACAGCGACTGCTCAATGCTCTGCTCATCGCCGATATCGGCAAGGATATCGTCGAACACGCACAGCGATGACCCGTCTGATACGGGGATGTGCATACCGGCCTGTGTCATGAGCGCAAATAATCCAAGCGTTTTGAGCGTGACGGTCTTACCGCCCGTATTCGGTCCCGTGATTATCAGCGTATCATAGCCGTGCCCGACAGAAACGGTTATCGGCACGACAGTATCTTTATTCAGGAGCGGGTGACGCGCACGCAAGAGGTTGACGCGCCTTTCATCGGTGATTTCGGGTGCCGTAGCATCCAATTTGAATGAAAAACTGCCCTTTGCGAATATAAACGCGAGCAACGTGATGTGACGATAATTGGCGAGGATGGCGTCGGAGTTATCGGCAATATCGGCAGAAAGCTCGGATAAAATGCGCTCTATTTCGTCGTGCTCCTGCTTTTCCAGCAGACGCAACTCGTTATTCGATTCGACGACCGACAGAGGCTCTATGAACAGTGTCGCGCCGGACGACGACGTATCGTGGACCAAACCCTTTATCTCATTGCGGCACTCGGCCTTCACCGGAATGACGTACCTGCCGTCGCGCATGGTGACTATCTGCTCCTGCAGGCACTTTGCATACGCCGATCCCGTGACGAATTTTTGCAGGTCGTCGCGTATACGGGCATTGGCACGCATCATCTTACGGCGTATGTCGTACAGCTTATCAGATGCGGTATCGTTCAGGGAATCCTCGCTTCTGATACATTTTTCTATTTTATCCTCTAACCGCCTATTCGGCTCAAGCCTGCCGAAATATTCGTCAAGCGACGTCGGATCGCTGTGTGCGGTATTGGCGTAATCGGAAAGGGCACGCGCGGCGGAGAAAACCGATCTGACGGACAGTATCTCTCCGGGCGTCAGTACCGAGCCCTTATCGGCACGGTCAACGCAATCAGTCACGTCACGCACACCGTAAAACGGGGGCATACCCTTGACTGTCTGCATATTCTTCGCGTCGGTCGTTTCGGTCAGCATACGGCGCACGATCTGCGCACTGCGAGAAGGCGTGAGCGCAAGCGCAAGCGCGCGTGCGCCCTCGGTGGGGCAGGACTGAGCCAGCATCTCACGCACCTTATCGAATTCAAGTATGCGGATCGCTTTATCAAAATTTTTCTTTTTTTCCGTCATATCAGTTATCAAGATCGATGCGCTCTACCTGAGGCAGATCGGGCAGATGCTTCGGATCGCGTTTCAAAATATCGTATTTGAACCTGTGGCAACGGTAGTCCCAACTGACCATGCCTTTTTTGCGGCAGATGAACGTATCGCCGTCACGGCTGAGAGGCGCGGGAACGGAAAATTCACAGTCCGCGCAGAATTTTTCCTGTCTTTCGTTATCCTTTTTCATACCGGCCTCCCTAAATGTTATTTACTCCTATTATAAACTAATTGTTGCCGCTTTTCTACCCTTTTTTCAGATTTTTTCCGTTTTTTACGGCACAAATTTAACGCAGTCAGGACAGCGATCGCGAGTAACGCGGACAGCATTGTCGGCAATACAAACGGATAAGTCACGATATACAAGTGTATAATATAGAAAAAGTCAGACAATGCAAGGATTTTTTCAAAAGTCAAATAGTATATCAGCGTGGAAAAAGCACAGCACCCGACACCGTGTATCACCCTGCCGATAAGGTATGATCCGGCGTCAAAGCCGCAGTCCCTTGCGGCAAAAGCCGCCTGCATCATAACGGATAAGCCCCCGAAACCGCAAAGCACGGCGCAAATGAGCAACCGCAAACCCAACGGCAAATCAAGACCTGACGCAATCGCCATACCGCCGGATATTTCAAAAGCGCCGCCGATGATCGCCCCGACGATCTCCGGCAAATGAAAAACGCGCGCGATCATTTCCGATGCCGCACCGAAAAATGCGATAAATGTGATTATCGACACGGCCGACGTCCCGCTTTTCGCTATGGAATCGGAAATATCTGACAGTGAAACGGACGTGCTTATGTCGGACGCACTTTCGGTATGTGCTGATCGCCCGCGCGTCAGAATGAGTGCCGTAACGGATGAAAGCGTCTGCCCGATCATCAGCGACACCCCGACAGAGGCACTGCCGAACATTCCCGCGCCGACTGCTCCAATCAGAAACGACGCGCCTGCGTTATTGCAAAATGGCATTATCCGGCGTGCCTCCTCCCTGTCGATCTCACCGCGATCATACAGCTCATCCGCGGCGACTGCACCCATCGGAAAGCCGAACGCAAGTCCGATGAGTACAACGGTAAGCCCCGACGGTGAAACGCCGAGCAATCGCTGCGCCGCTGTCATTCTCCGGCAAAGCTCAGCGAGTGCGCCGGAGCGCACGATAAGCCGTGCGCATACCATATACACGATCAGCGACGGCAAGACACGCACCGCGCCGAGGCGCAGATATTTCAGCGCGAAATCGTATGACAGCGACGGACACGCAAGAGAATAAACCGCCATAAACAATGCCGCGACAGCCGCAATGTACCCCGTCGACTTGCTTATATCGCATTTTTTCGTTCTCATATCATCATCTCCCTCATATAATCAAGCAGATAAATATATGCCGATACATTCGCGGCAATTCGGAGAATCATGAAACGAGTACACATAACAAGACGCACGGCAAAACCGATAACACGTCAGGCTTTGGAAATGACAGACGGCAAGCTGTTGATCTGCGGGTGCATCGGTCTGTCGCACTTTTCCGACACGAAAATATCCGTCAGACGCCCCAAAAGTACAGTAACTGTCGAGGGAATATCGCTAAAGCTGATGTGGGCGGGAAACGGCAAAATCTTAATATACGGTTGTATAAAATCAATTTCGTTCGGAGGAGAGGCGTGAGATTTCCCGATTATTTCAGACGGCTGTACGACGTCACAGCCGATAAAGATAATGCCGCACGACTGATCGGAATGCTGATCTCTGCAGATATCCCGTTCGGCACGGTAAATGAATCCGACGGCAAGATCACGTTTCGTGTGCGGCATTCCGACCTGAAAAAAACAGGCGAGATTTTCACCGTTCTGAATGCGGAATACACGGCGGTGCCGTTCGGCTTTCATGCACACATTATCAGGCACAGGCGCCGCGCGGGTATACTGGCAGGGGCATTGGTGTTCACGGTCGCCTGTATCGTTTCATCGCAGTATATATGGGACGTGGATATTCCATACTCAGAGGAGATACCGCAACAGGAGCTGGAGGCACTGCTGTCGGATGCCGGGCTGTATATCGGTGCGAAAAAAAGCAATATCGACGAAATCAAAGCGGCATCCGAGGTGATTCTGAAAAACGACAGCATCTCGTGGCTTTCGATAAATCTGAAAGGCACGGTGGCTCACGTGGAATACAGAACGACGCAGACGGCACAGGTCGTGGATACGTCGTCGCCGTCAAATCTGATCTCACGTTACGACGGGCAGATAGTAACGATGGCGCTCGACGGCGGAATGCCCGCGGTCAAATGCGGACAAATAGTTAAAAAAGGTCAGCTGTTGGTATCGGGAGTCATAGATTCCGAGGCTTTCGGCTGTCGGCTGGTGCGCTCACGCGGAAGCGTCAAAGCGAGCGTCGAGCAAAGATTTTCCATATCGGTGCCGCTGAAAACTGAGGTAAAAACCGTTTTCGAACGAATGACGTCGTGCGTCAGCATCAAAATTTTCAAAAAAATCTTAAACTTTTCGCAAGTATTGACAATTTACCGGAAAAATATGATACAATAGAAGTTAATAACAGACTTACCGTTTTCGGCATCAGACTGCCCATATCGATATGCACGG
Organism: Clostridia bacterium; assembly: GCA_024404445.1. Classification (GTDB taxonomy): domain Bacteria; phylum Bacillota; class Clostridia; order Oscillospirales; family CAG-272; genus RGIG6816. The sequence goes on along the minus strand of JAKSPY010000006.1, from coordinate 22,977 downwards.
ATTACGCCGTCCCATACACAGTCAGATATATCACCCTGACAGATGACGAGGCGTATGCCGTAGCTCAGTCAAAGCTGTATGAGCAGATATACGACACACTCGGCGATGCGGAAATAATCTCAACGTCCGAGGATGTGACATCAGACGGCAACGTACTGACGCTGACCGCCGTCGTCGATTGCGTTTGCGAGATAGCCGACGAGGTAAAAATAAATACCGTTAAATGAGGTAATATGTACGAAAAGATCATACTGACGGACACATCCGAGCAAACCGCCGAGATATTCGGCAATTTCGATATCAACGTCGCGATAGTTGAGCGCACATTCGGTGTGAGCATAGTCAACCGCGCCTGCGAAAATACGGCGGGCGACGCCATCACCGTCCGCGGTGATGACGGCGACAGCGTGGAGCAGGCCAAAAACGCCGTCGAAAGAATGAAAGAAATGGTGCGTCTGGGCAATGAGTTGACGGAGCAAAACGTCAGTTACATCTGCACTGCCATCAAGGGCGGCGAAACGCTGGAAAGCTTCGGCGACGATTGCATCTGCATCACGACGAACGGCAAGCCGATAAAGGCAAAGACGGTCGGACAAAAGAAATATATCGAGGCTATTAACAAGAATACCGTCGTGCTCGGCATAGGTCCGGCAGGCACGGGCAAAACATTTTTGGCTGTTGCCGCCGCGTCAAAGGCGCTGAAATCAAAGCAGGTATCACGCATCATTCTGACACGTCCCGCGGTTGAGGCCGGGGAAAAGCTCGGATTTCTGCCGGGCGATCTGCAAACCAAAATCGATCCGTACCTGCGCCCATTGTACGATGCCCTGTTCGAAATGCTGGGCAGTGACGCTTATCAGCGGTACCTTGAGCGCGGCACGATAGAGATAGCACCGCTCGCGTATATGCGCGGCAGAACGCTTGACGACTCATTCATAATCCTCGACGAGGCGCAGAATACGACGCCGGAGCAAATGAAAATGTTTCTGACGCGCCTCGGCTTCAATTCCAAGGCCGTCGTTACGGGCGATATCACACAGACCGATTTGCCGACCGGTCAGAAAAGCGGACTGCGTGAGGCGGTAAAAATATTGCACGGCATAGATGACATCGCGATACACGAGTTTACCGAGCGCGACGTCGTCAGACATAAGCTGGTGCAGAAAATTATATTGGCATACGATAAATACGAGCGCGAGCAGGCTGTCAAGGCCGCAGAAAGAAGCGCGTCATATAAGATCAGGAAAGAAACAAAATGAAAACGACGGTATATTTTTCCAATAATCAAAAAGATAAAAAAATCACGCCGGAGCTGAAAAAACTCGTCAAAAGCGCGATCGCATCGACACTGAAAGCCGAGAGCTTCGATTATGATGCCGAGGTTTCGGTCAGCTTCGTCGACAACGATGAGATACACGCACTAAATCGCGATTATCGCGGCGTGGACAGGCCCACCGACGTGCTCAGCTTTCCGATGCTCGACGGCGATGATATGACGGGCGACACCGATATTTATAAGGGCTCCGTTGTACTCGGCGACATCATCATTTCCGTACCGAAAGCAATGGAGCAGGCGCGCGAGTTCGGTCACAGCGACGAGCGTGAGATCTGCTTTCTGGCGGTGCATTCCACGCTCCACCTGCTGGGATACGATCACGTGACATCCGATGAAGACGAAAAGCATATGATCAGCCGTCAGGAGGAGGTCCTGTCCTCCATGGGGCTGAAAAGAGGAGAATGAAATGACAAAGAATTTGTTTGCGGCACTCATAGGCCGCCCTAACGTCGGAAAATCTACACTGATGAACACCGCCCTCGGCAACAAGATATCAATAGTATCAAATAAGCCGCAAACCACGCGCAACCGCATCACAGGCATAATGACGAAAAACGATACGCAGTACGTTTTTATCGACACGCCCGGAATACATAAGCCGCAGAACAAACTCGGCTCATTTATGGTACGCGCCGCCAATTCGGCGATGGCCGACGTAGACGTCGTAATGTGGCTGGTCGAATGCGGTGACAAGATCGGCGGAGTCGAGTCGTCACTGATAAAGAAATTCAACGATGATGCGCTACCCGTGATACTCGTCATCAACAAGACCGATAAATCAGACGCGGTCGAGATCGGCGATACCATTCTGCGATTTTCCGCCGAACACGAGTTTGCCGCGGTCGTACCGATCAGCGCCAAAAACGGCGACGGGATCGACGGTCTGTTTGCCGAATTGGACAAGTTCGCGTCAGAGGGAGATTTCATTTTCCCGACCGATATGTTCACCGATCAGCCGGAAAGAGTCATCGCGTCGGAGATAATCCGTGAAAAGATTTTGCAGACGCTCAATGAGGAGATACCGCACGGAACGGCTGTCGTCATCGAGGATTTTGACGAATCAAGCCCCACGATGATCAGAATACGCGCAGAGATCTTTTGCGAGCGTGCATCACATAAGCCGATCATCATCGGCAAGGGCGGCGCGAAGCTGAAGCTGATCGGCACGCGAGCCAGAGAGGATATGGAGAGATTTTTCGGCGTCAAGGTCTTTTTGGATCTGTGGGTAAAGGTCAAAGAGAATTGGCGCGAAACAGAGGCCGGAATATCCACATTCGGTTTCAAGAAGGATGATATCGACGTATGAGTGAAGAGCTGAAGCTGAAAGGGCTTATCCTGCGCGAAACGGAGTTGCGCGAAAACGACAAATTCATGACCGTGCTGACAGATTCACACGGTCTTATGTCTGTTTACGGCGCACGTGTCCGCAGTCAGAAGGATAGGAATTTTTCGGCGTGTCAGCTTTTTTCATATTCCGAATTCGTGGTAAAAAGATCCGGCGATAAATGTTATCTGAAAGAGGCGGCGCTGATACACAGCTTTTTTATCGTGTCTGACGACCTCGTCAAGGCGGCGCTGGCATACTACATCGTCGACGTACTTTCCGATATGGCGCGCGAGGAGGATGAGTGTCTGCCGTTACTGCGACTGGGCTTGAACTGTCTGTACTGTCTGACCGAACGCAGCACGCCCGCAAAGCAGGTCAAGGCGGTGTTTGAATTGCGGGCACTGTCAGAGATCGGCTACGCACCGGATCTCGTCGGATGCCGCAGATGCGGCAGGTATGACTCTGCCGACTATTACTTTGACATCGAGGACGGCTGTTTCAAATGCCGTGATTGTTACCATACGACCGAAGACGAAATGATCAACCAACAAAAAAAACTGAATGAAAGCGAGGGCATTTACCCCGGCTCACATCTGATCTGCATAGTGTCGCCATCGACAATGGCCGCGATGCGCCACGTCGTGTATTCGCCGGCTGAAAGGATTTTCGCTTTCAATTTGCTGGATGAGGCGCTGGATGAATTCGGAGATATATGTGAAAAATACCTGCTCTGCCATTTGGAGCGCGGATTCAAAACGCTCGACTTTTACCGCGCCGTGGTTGACTGAAAGCAATTATACATTTGTATAAATCATGGCAAACATAAATCCCCGTGCTTTTCGGCACGGGGATGATTTTTATGCTTCGGCTTTTTTGTCTGTTTTTGCGCGTGATTTGCTGATCGCCGCCACGGGCTTTTCCGCAGACTTTGCCGCCGGATTGAGTGCCGGCGCCGTCAGATTGATCACCGTCGTTTTGTTTACCACGTCAGCCGTTATGGTGATCTTGTCCGCCTTAGCAGACGGAGCGTCATACATTATCGGCATCATGAATTCCTCGATTATTGAGCGAAGACCTCGCGCGCCGGTATCTCGTGCAATGGCCTTATCCGCTATCGCGTCGATCGCGTCAGGTGTGAATTCAAGCACTGTCCCGTCGATCTCAAACAGCTTTTTATACTGCTTGACGAGTGAGTTTTTGGGCTCTATCAGTATTCTCGACAAGGATGCGCGATCCAACGGATCAAGCGTGACGATCACGGGAAGTCTGCCGACAAGCTCCGGTATCAGACCGTACTTGACAATGTCGTGCGCCGTCACGTCCTTATAGATACCCGACGTCAGTTTTTCCGCCTTTTTCATTATCTCGCCGCCGAAGCCTATCGTTCCGTTTCCGCGGCGCTGTTCTATGATCTGGCTGAGACCGTCAAAGGCGCCGCCGCATATGAACAGAATATTGGACGTATCTATTTGAATGAAATCCTGATTCGGATGCTTTCTGCCGCCCTGCGGCGGAACATTGGCGACGGTGCCCTCAAGTATTTTCAGCAATGCCTGCTGCACACCCTCGCCTGAGACGTCGCGGGTTATGGAACGGTTTTCGCTCTTTCGTGAGATCTTATCGATTTCATCAATATATATGATGCCGTGCTCTGCCTTTTCCACATCGAAATCAGCCGCCTGAATGAGTCTGAGCAGGATATTTTCAACATCCTCACCGACATATCCGGCCTCTGTCAACGTCGTGGCGTCTGCGATGGCAAACGGAACACCGAGCGATTTTGCAAGCGTCTGCGCAAGATATGTCTTACCGACGCCCGTCGGTCCGAGCAGAAGCACATTGCTTTTCTGTATCTCAACGCCGTCATCGGACTTATTTTTGTTATCCGTTTTTGCGGTAATCCTTTTGTAATGGTTATATACCGCTACCGCAAGTGCGATCTTCGCGTCGTCCTGACCTATCACATATTCATCAAGCGTCGCCTTGATATCGTGCGGACGCGGAAGCGCCTCCATCGGCGGAATGTCCTGTGAAGCCGTCTTTTTACTCTGATCGTCAAGCAACATCTGATACTCGCCTACGCACTCGTCGCATATATACACGCCCAGCGGCGACGGTATCAGGATGATACTCTTATCTGAGGTTTCATCCCTGCCGCAAAAGGCACAGAATGGCCTTTGCTTTGTCGTACCGTTACTGTTTTTTGTTGCCATAATCCACCCTTACGCGCGCTTATCTATGACCTTGTCGATCAGACCGTATTCGGCGGCGTCAGCGGCGCTGAGCCAATTATCCCTGTCTGTATCGGCCTCGATCTGCTCTATGCTCTTACCTGTTTCGCGTGCCAGGATCTCATTCAGCGTGCGACGGGTCTTCAGGATATGCTCTGCCTGTATCTTGATATCAGAGGCCTGACCCTGTGTGCCGCCGAGAGGCTGATGGATCATTATCTCACTGTTCGGCAAAGCGTATCTTTTGCCCTTTGCGCCTGCGGCAAGGAGAAAAGCTCCCATGCTGGCCGCCATACCCACGCAGATCGTGGAAACGTCGCACTTGATGAAATTCATAGTATCGAATATCGCCATACCGGCCGTGACAGAACCGCCGGGGCTGTTGATATAAAGGCTGATATCCTTATCGGGATCCTGTGCCTCAAGGTAAAGAAGCTGTGCGACGACAAGCGATGCCGTGGTGTCGTTAACCTCATCGGAGAGGAAAACGATCCTGTCGTTGAGCAATCTGGAATAAATATCATACGAACGCTCTCCGAGCCCGGTTTTTTCGATGACCATCGGTACTAATGCCATAATAACCTCCAAATATTGTACTTAATCAAATTCGCAGACGTAAAGCCTGCGAATTTTGACATATCATTCATTTGCCTCGGTTGCCGTGTCGGCATCTGCAACCTTTTTCTTTGCGGGGGACTTTCTCTTCGGCTTCTCCTCGACGGGAGCCTCTGCCGTTTCGGTCGCCTCTGTTGCCTCTGCCGTTGCCTCTGTTTCTGCGGCCTTCTTCTTTGCAGGGGCCTTCTTCTTCGGCTTTGCGGTACCGACAGCCGTGATAACGGCACAATCGTGAACAAGCTTCATTGCCTTACCGACCGTGACGTCCGCACTGACAGACTCTGCATCTATGGCCGACTTAACATTCTCGACCGTGATGCCGTACTGATCCGCGATCCGCTGATACTCCTCGTTGATCTCGTCTTCCGTTGCCGTGATGTTCTCGGCCTTGACAATATATTCAAGGGCAAGGCGCATCTTGACCTGCTTTTCGGCCTGAGGCATAAACTGATTTTTCAGCGTTTCCTCTGTCTGACCGGTATACTTCATAAAGTCCGCAAGGCTGAGTCCCTGTGCGCGGAGTCTGTTCTCGTAATCGCGCACCTCATTCTCTGCCTCATTGGCATACATGATCTCCGGGATGTCGCCCTCAACCTTTTCGATAAGCGCATTCGCAAGCTGCTCATCTACCTTGGCACCGGCGTTCTTCTCGGCACGCTCTGTGAGTTTTGCCTTCACGTCGGCACGATATTCATCTACCGTATCAAATTCGGATACGTCCTTAACGAATTCGTCGTCAAGAGCGGGAAGCTCATTGAACTTTATCTCATGGATAAGGCACTTGAATACAGCGGGCTTACCTGCAAGCGTCTTCTCCTGATAATCAGCAGGGAATACGACGTTGACATCAAAGTTCTCGCCGATATTCTTGCCTACCATCTGATCCTCAAAGCCGGGGATGAACTGACCGGAGCCGAGGCGAAGAGTGTACTTCTCTGCCTTACCGCCGTCAAACTGCTTGCCGTCCACGTAGCCGTCGAAATCAAATACCACGTCATCGCCGTTCTGTGCGGGGCGATCCGTGATCTCGACCGTGCGGGCGTTGCGCTCACGTGTGGAATTGATCTCATTTTCCACAGCCTCATCGGTTATCTCGACTGAATCCTTCTCTGCCGTAAGGCCCTTATAATCCTTTACCGTGACATCGGGCTTCACGTAAACCTTTGCGACAACGACCACACCGTTGTCGTCGATCGACTTGATATCGACCTCCGGACGCGAAACGGGCGTGATGCCGGCCTCTTTTACAGCGGCCTCATAAGCGTCGGGGAGAAGTGCGTCGATGGCATCCTCATAGAAAACGCCCTTGCCGTACATCTTTTCAACTATGCTTCTCGGAGCTTTGCCCTTTCTGAATCCGGGAATGTTGATCTTGGAAACATTCTTTCTGTAAGCTTTTTCTGTTTCAGCCTCAAATGCGGCCTTATCAAGACCGATCTCAAGCTCCTTGCGATTCTTCTCGCAGTCGGTGATATTTAACAGTGTCATTTTTTCCTCCGGAATAATACCATTATATTTTTAATGCCATAATATTATATCACCGCATTTTGCCTTTGTCAATGTTTTTTGGCTTTTTATCGGTCCGATCGGCCAAATAATCGCCGAATCCGCCGTCTATGATATCCGCATCGGCTTAAAAAGAATGTAATCCGCCGATGCAAGGTAAAAGTCGATATCCGCATATTCGATTCTGGCGGGCGCCTCGTAATTGCCGTGGATATGACCGAAATAACATCTTTTTACCCCCGCGCGATACAGCTCAAGTATCAGCTCGTCGCACAAATAGCCCTTGAATATCGGCGGAAAATGCAGAAAAGCAATCATCTCCTTATTGCTGTCACCGCACAGAGCTTTACCATTTTCGAGGCTGGCGCGCAACCGTATCACCTCACGCGCAATGATCTTTTTGCTGTCCGCGCCGCGTATCGGCGTATTCTTATCATCATTATACCACCCGCGTGAGCCGCAGATGATATACCCCTCTGCCTCGGTCGCGTCGTTATGCAAAAACGATATCGAGCCGTATCCGTTCGCCTCAATGAACGCCGTCAGCTTTGACATCGTCTGCCACCAATAGTCGTGATTTCCCTTCAACAGTATCTTTTTGCCGGGCAATGCCTCAAGATAATCAAAATCCGGCTTCAGCTCATCAAAATCGATCGCCCACGATACGTCGCCGGGAATAACCACAGTGTCGTCATCAGTGACGGCGGCGCGCCAATTCTCCGCGATGCGGTCCATATATGACGACCATCTCGGTCCGAAAACGTCCATAGCTTTCGGTGTCGAATTCGACAGATGCAGATCGCCGATAACAAATAATGCCATTATCCCTCCGCAATTGAATAAATAATCAAAATGTGAACACAATAGTCATATCCCAAAAGAAAGGATACAAAAAAATGAACAACGAAACAAAGAACGATAAGACCAACCGCTGTACCTGCCACGAAAACACCGGCGTACTCTGCGACGTGGTGAACTGCGTTTATCACGACGGTGAGTGCCACTGCAAGGCCGATAAGATCAACGTCGGCCCCAGCTACGCGACCTCATGTACCGACACCGTATGCGCGACGTTCAAGCAGAAGACGACAGGCTGACGATACCCGCCCGACTCACGTCGGGTACATAATTATACAGATGTATAAAACACTTCCGGACATTGGAATCACACGACGTTCACTATATGATTGATACCGTGAGGTATCACGCGGATCCGTCCGTTTTTTTCGCTTATCAGCACCTCAACGATGTCGATCCTCGGTTGCCTGTCCGTGGGGTGCGTGCTGAGGTACGCGTTCGCGCACGCGGTGAGAAAATGCATTTTATCGGCATCAACGGCATACGACGGTGCGCCGTACGACGCGTTTTTCACGTTGCGCGTCTTCACCTCGGCAAAGACCACATATCCGCCCTTCGTGCAGATGATATCCGTCTCGTATTTTCCGGCGCGGTAATTGCGCGCCACTATCCGATATCCGTGCCGGAACAGGTATCGGGCCGCGGCCCGTTCGCCGAAATCCCCTATCTCCTTAGCCGTCATTTTTCACCTTGTCAACGAACGACAAAAAACTTTTGCGATGTTCGGGGCACGGTCCTATCTCAACCACTTTTTTCATATGATCGGACGTGGGATACCCCTTATGCTTCGCAAATCCGTACTCCGGATATTTTCTGTCCAATTCCTCACATTCGCGGTCACGCGTGACCTTTGCGATTATCGATGCCGCCGCGATGGACGGCACCTTCGCGTCACCGGAAACCACCGTCCGTGTAGGGATATCGAACCCGCGTGAGCAATTGCCGTCTATCAGCGCAAAATCCGCTTTTTTCGGCAGACCGTCGACCGCACGGTGCATGGCTATCATCGTGGCACCGAGGATATTGTGTTCGTCGATTTCCGCGGGTGTTGCCTCCCCGACAGCCCAGATCGTCTCTTTCGTAATAATATCGTAAAGCTTTTCGCGTTTTTTCGGCGAAAGCTTTTTTGAATCGTTCAGACCGTCGATCACGAGTCCGACCGGCATGATCACGGCCGCCGCCACCACGTTGCCTGCGAGTGGTCCGCGCCCCGCCTCGTCGATGCCGCATACGCTGACGTAACCTGCGTCGATGCAGGCCTGCTCATAAGAAAAATCAAGCATATCAAACCTCTTTCGGCAATTCGAGGGTCATTTCTCCGATCGTTCCGTCGCGGAATTCGTCAAGCAACATTTTGGCTGTGCGTTCAAAATCGACCTCGCCGCCGCTAATGAGAAAGCCGCGCTTTTTGCCTATCAGCTCCGCGACTTCCCAATCCTCCGGTCCGTCGATCTCACCGGGCGTCAGCTTATAACGTGAGCAGAGCAGCTCGGGATAGGCGGCACGCAGACGCGAGCACAGAATAACGGCCAACGTCTCCGTATCCGTTATCTCATCCTTGACGGCACCCGTCAGCGCGAGATTTTCGCCTACGATCCTGTCGTCGAATTTCGGCCATAGCACGCCCGGCATATCCAACAGATCAATGCCTATGCGCGTGGTCACCCATTGTGCTGTGCGGGTGACTCCGGGGCGATCCTCGACCTTTGCTTTTTTATCTGTTGCAAGGCGGTTGATCAGTGAGCTTTTGCCGACGTTCGGTATTCCCACGACCATTGCCTTGAGTGTTCTGCCGGCCATTCCCTTTTGCGCGTAGCGCTCCAGCTTATCGCGGCACAGCTCCTTGGCGGCCTCAGCTATATCGCCCACGCCGTACCCGGTGCGCAGATCGTAAAAGATGTACGGCCTGCCGTTTTTCTGAAAATAATCCTTCCACTTTTCCGTGGCCGTCCTGTCGGCCAGCGACGCCTTACTGAGCAGTGTCAGTCTCGGCTTGCCGGCGGTCAATTTCGGTATCTCCGGATTCTGCGACGACAGCGGAACACGTGCGTCAAGCAGTTCGAATATTATATCCACCAGCTTCAGATCCTCTGTGATCATACGGCGGGTCTTTGCCATATGACCGGGGAACCACTGAATAGTCTGCGACGGCATCAGTTTTTACCTCCGCGGGCATTGAACTTCAGTATCGCCCTGCCGACGACCTCTGAATTCTTGACAAGCCCCACACCGTAAAAGCGGCTGTCAGACGAGTGATTTCTGTTGTCACCCATCACAAAACAATATCCATCGGGTATGACCATGTTTCCGTGCTCATCGAGCAGATCGGCATAGATGGAGTAATAGTTTTCGGTATCCATTGTGCCGTTACCGCGCGTGACGTAATCCTCGTTCAGTTTTTCGCCGTTGACGTACACCGACCATGTGCCGAAATCGATATTGAGCGTCTGACCGCTCGTCGCGATGACGCGCTTGATAAGCGGCTCCTGAAAATAGCTGGACGTCTGATGTATCACGACGACGTCACCGTTTTGCGGCGTGTATCCGAGATCGAGCATAAGCACCGAATCACCGGAGCTGTACGTGTCAAACATCGAATTGCCCGATACACCCGCGAAGCGCAACACAAACGAGAACAGCAATACGACTATTGAGATCGTCATGGCCATCACCTCAAGAAAATCGTACGCGTCGGAAACAAGTCTCTCCTTTTTCGTTTTTTCACCGTCCGCCTCCGGCACCTCGGATATTCCGTTCTGATCCTCCACGATCTGAGGATCGTTTTCCTCCGGGGTCAGTTCGTTTTCTTCATCAAAAAAGTCTGTCATGTCTTCCTCCTTACAGTGCGTTTTGAGCCTCATCGGTCAAATCGCGCCCGACGAGATAATACGAAATAAACATGGCAAGGCCGACAAGCAATCTGATTGCCCATGCCGCCTCGACAAACGGCAATATCGCCGTACATACCGACGAAATAGCCGAATAAACATACATTATCGCAGTCGATCTGTCGATCGCCCGCTTCAATTCGGAACGACGCTGTGTATCCAGCTCCCTGCGGTGTTCGTCGGTACATTCACCGCGAACGCCGACTGAAGCGTCGATCAATGCGTGGCATACGTTGCGGTTAGAGCCGGCGCAAAGAGCAAACAGCAAATACGATATCGCCGAGCTTACCGCCCACGGCAGATAATACACGAAAAAACCGTCCTCTGTCCACGGCATATACACATTACCGAGTACCGTCGAATAAACGAAAGATGACACGTATGCCGACGCCGATAAACCGATAAAAACTCCGACCCTCGTCTTCATTTTCCGCTTGTCATAAGCGACCGACACGTATTTCAACGCGACGAGGAACATGATGCCGCAAACAAATTCGGGCCCTATGCAGAATTTTGCGACGGATATACCGATATTCGTCAGATCGGCCTTGACGGTCAGAAACGGCAAAAGCCCGATGCCGGTCAGCAGCATATACAGTCTGACGCTACGTGTCAGTGCCGCGTTGCCGTCGCGTCCGATCTCGTTTTCATATCTGTCGGCGATATATCCGGCGAACTCCGCGTCGCGTGACATCGTTTTTATGAATTTTCCGATCACGGCAAGGAAAGCCGCGCCCAACAGGAAGTTGCCCGCCAGACAAATAACGAGGAGCATCATATGCAACGAATCAATGTTGATCTCACCGCGTGATGTCACATAACCGGAATCCTTGATATACAAATGTGTAAGTTCCGGTGCAAAAGTCAAAACTCCATGTCCTGCCACGAAAATCACGCTCATAACACGTGCGCCGGTCTCATCGACGGGCGGCTTATTTTCGCCGCTCATAAGATAAAGATGCGCCAGCCCGTCAGTCATGGCGGCAAAAGCCGGTATGAGAAAAACGCACTCCAAAACCGCGAAAGCGAATGAAAACGTCAACAGCATCGTACCGTCAAACACGGTGTTTCTCGTGACTGCGGCGATGGCCATAACGACGAATTTTGCCACCGACACCCATAGCGCCGACATGAATTTGGCACGTGCCTGCGCCACGCCGGAATTGAGCCCGGCACAGTGATACAGGCCGCGCAATATCAGGATCAGTCCTATAAAATCCGGCAAAACGTCGTACACGTTCACACACGGATTGAACAGAAATACGCACCCCGCAAAAATAAGAGAAATCTTCATTTCCACCTCTAACCGGATTTTTTGTTTTTCTTTTTCACGCCGTACATTTCGGCGACCGTCTTACCTGCCTCGTCTGCCGCTTTCCGGCGCTGATACTGCTCATCCGAAGCGCGTTCGCGCTCACAGCGTCGGTCATAATAGTCAAACGGCGTCCTGACGCCCGCCTTTTTTGCGGTCATGTCCTCATCGCCCTCAAGGCATATCCACATATAAGCCGAGAACGTGGCGACGGCCGCACAGGCGATCGCTATGACCTCCGCTATCAGCGATACGGAATAAACCTTTCCGGCGAAATCCGATTCATATCCCGCAAAATTGCCGGCAAGATAAAATATTACCTGTACCGATGACATCAGAATGAACACTATCAGACAACTGAGCGACCGTTTTTTCGATTTTGCCGCGCCGACCTCTGCTGAAAGATGGAAGATCGTCAGCATCAGCAGAACCTCAAGCATTACCTTAGCCGCGTAATTCACCGCGCCTATGGGCTGACACAGGTACGGCACCTCTCCGGCAAATAAACCGATCACCTGTAAGACCGCAAGCACGGCCGACACGGCGGCACATACATACGCGGTTTTTTTCACTGTCGCAAAGCGCGGGCAGTGCAACGATGCGAATGTCAGACCGCGTATCATCAGAATATATCCGACGATATCCGGCAAAACGTCGATATTATCCACGATCTGCCGTGCGGAGAACATGAATACCTGCCCCAAAAACATCCACCCGAAGCCCATTTTTCCTCCGTTTAATCCCTAATGTCTATGTTTGCACCGCAACACTTTTTGTATTTCAGACCGCTACCGCACGGGCACGGATCGTTTCTGCCGACCTTTTCCGAGGACTTTCTGACTATCGGTCTGGCCTTTTCGTCCGCTCCGGCTTTTTTGGCCTCATTGATGCGTATCTGCGCCGCTTTTCTCATTCTCGATTCATCGGCAGGACGCGCGCAAAGGAGAAGGCGCACGGCATCCTCTTTGATCTTGCCGATCATCTCGTCAAACATTTCGCCGCCCATATTGCGGTATTCGTTTATCGGCTTACGCTGTGCGTACGATGAAAGTCCGACGCCCTCACGCAGATCGTCCATCGCATCAAGATGCTGCATCCAATTCGTATCCACGGCACGCAGTATCGCCGCGCGCTTGAGCCCGTCCACGGAATCACCGAACACCTCGCACTGATGGGCATAGACCAATTTTATACGGTTGTATATAATGTCGATGACCTTATCCGGCGACTCATTGTCAAAGCTTTCGCTTTTATCGATGAGCCAATAAAGATTCTCGCGCAGGCTGTCGGTATTCACCTTGCCGTTTTCATCGAGGCACGCCTCGACGGCCATCGGCGCTATAGCCTGCATTGAGCTTTCGATCATCTCGGAAATATCGTCGCCGTCGATGACCTGACGCCTCTGCGAGTAGATAATATTGCGTTGCTGATTCATCACGTCGTCGTATTCAAGGACGGTCTTACGTCGGCCGAAGTTATCGCCCTCTATGCGCTTCTGCGCCGATTCTATCGAATTCGAAAGTATTTTTGCATTTATCTCCTGATCCTCGTCAAGACCGATCCTGTCGACCATCATATACAGGCGGTCTCCGCCGAACAGACGCATCAGGTCATCCTCCAGCGAAAGATAGAATACGCTCTCACCGGGGTCGCCCTGTCTGCCGGAACGTCCGCGAAGCTGATTGTCTATACGTCTGGACTCATGACGTTCGGTGCCTATTATCATCAGTCCGCCGGCGGCGCGTACCTTTTCCGCCTCCGGGGCGATCTCGGCCCTGTGCTTATTGAGTGATTCCGTATACAGACTGCGCGCCTGTGCTATTCTGTCATTCTGCGGATCGGTAACGCCGGTCGCAAGATATATCTCCTCATCGTTATATCCGGCACCGCGCAGATCGGCCTTTGCCATAAACTCGGCATTTCCGCCCAGCATGATATCGGTACCTCTGCCCGCCATATTCGTGGAGATCGTCACCGCTCCGTACTTGCCGGCCTGCGCGATGATCTCGGCCTCTTTTTCATGATATTTGGCGTTCAGCACATTGTGCTTTATGCCCTCGCGTTTCAGAAGCGAGGAAAGTCGCTCCGACTTATCGACCGAAACAGTACCTACCAGCACCGGTTGACCCTTTTCGTGGCAGAATTTTATCCTCGCTATCACAGCGCGGAATTTTGCCGCCTCGGTCTTATATACGATGTCACAGTCATCGACTCTGATCATCGGCAGATTCGTCGGCACTTCTACGACGTCGATGCCGTATATCTCACGGAACTCATCGTCCTCCGTCAGTGCCGTTCCCGTCATACCGGAAAGCTTTTTATACAGGCGGAAAAGATTCTGGAACGTGATCGTCGCCAGCGTCTGATTTTCCTGCTGTATTTTCACGCCCTCCTTTGCCTCGATCGCCTGATGCAGACCGTTTGAAAAACGTCTGCCGGGCATAACGCGTCCGGTGAACGCGTCTATGATCAGCACCTTTTTGTCAGGGGTAACCAGATAGTCAACGTCCCTCTGCATTATTCCGTACGCGTGAAGCGCCTGATCTATGTGGTGCATGATGTCGGAATTTTCGGGGTCGGAAATGTTTTCGACGCCGAAAAAGCGCTCTGCCCTGTCTATACCGCGTGCGGTCAGCGTGCACCGCTTTGCTTTTTCGTCAACGACGTAATCCTCGTTCACATAATCGTACTCGACCTTTGTATCCATTTCCTTGATACGGAGGGCGCGCAGACTGCGCACGAAGCTGTTGGCCTTATTGTACAGGTCGTCGCTTTTCTCACCCATACCCGAAATGATAAGGGGAGTACGCGCCTCATCTATAAGAATGGAGTCTACCTCATCTACTATCGCAAAATTGAACGGGCGCTGTACGAGATGCGCCTTGTCGGGCACCATATTGTCACGCAGGTAGTCAAAGCCTATCTCATTGTTGGTGCCGTAGGTTATGTCGCTGTTGTATGCAGATACCTTGTCGGCGACCGACTGCTCATGTACTATAAGTCCCGTCGTCATGCCGAGGAAGCCGTAGACCTTTCCGTTCTCCTCGCTGTCGCGGCGTGCAAGGTAGTCATTTACCGTGACTATATGCACCCCATTGCCCTCAAGCGCGTTCAGATATGCCGGCATCGTGGCCGCCAGAGTTTTACCCTCGCCTGTCTTCATCTCGGCGATACGTCCCTGATGAAGCAGTATGCCCCCGATGACCTGAGTATAGAATGCCCGCTTGCCCAGCACTCTCGCCGCGGCCTCGCGCACGGTCGCAAACGCGTCCGGCAAAATATCGTCAAGCGTTTCACCGCCGGACAGACGACCTTTCAGTACCGACGTCATAGAACTGAGTTCACTGTCAGACATGGCCCTGTATTTATTTTCAAGTGCCATCACGGCGTCAGCCACCGGACGCACCTTTTTCAATTCTCTTTCACTGTAAGTTCCGAATACCTTTTCAACAATTGACATATTTTTCTCCCGTCGTTTTTTTCATAACTGTAACACGCCACGCCGAAAAATCGTGTCGATATAAGTTACCGATTAGGATCTCTTATCCGGCCGCCCTTTGTAATCATTCCGGCGAAGCCGCGCGACCGTAACACCTCATATACCGCAACCGCGACGCTGTTTGACATATTCAGACACCGGCTGTCGCCTATCATCGGTATGCGTGCCGTACGGCCGACATTTGCAAACAAGAGGTCATCCGGCAGACCGACGCTCTCCTTACCGAAAACCAGCCACGCCTCATCGGTCCAATCACATTCCGTGTACAATCTGTCGGATTTTGCCGTAAAAAACACAAGCGGCTTCTGACCGTTCACGTCCATAAAATCCGTAAGCGAATCGTAATAGTGTATCTCCAGCTTGTCCCAATAGTCCAGCCCCGCCCTTTTCAGCTTGGCGGAATCTATCGTAAAGCCCATAGGACGCACGATGTGGAGCGCCGCACCGGTCACACTGCAGGTGCGTGCGACATTGCCGGTATTCTGTGGTATCTCAGGCTCAACGAGGACGATATTTATTTTTGCCAAATCGCACCACCACCCCATTCTAAAAAATTATTATATAACGAAAATATGAATAAATCAAGACTTGAATGCAACAAAAAATACCGCGAAAGATCGCGGCGTTCCGTGGCATAATAAATGAAAGGAAGTGATAAAAATGAAAAAAATGATAAAAACGCTTGCGGCTATACTCGCCGCAACACTGACATTGACCGTACAGGTCGCGGCCGCTGACGGGTACAGCTGGTACTGTATGCGAAAAAAGAATCACGAAAGGCCGTGCGCCGAAAGCAATATGGCTTTCATTTCGGAATGTGGAGGATATTATCTCGGTGCCGACGAAAAGGTGATCTATCTGACGTTTGACGCCGGATACGAAAACGGAAACATATCGAAAATTCTCGATACTTTGAAAGCGCATGACGTACGCGCCGCCTTCTTCGTGCTGGAAAACACGATCAAAAGGGAGCCGGAGCTGATGAAACGCATGGCGGAGGACGGCCACTTCATCTGCAATCACACGATGAAGCATAAGAATATGGCAAATTTCACAGATGCAGAATTCGAAAAGGAATTGACCTCTCTGGAAGCATTGGCAAGCGAAAACGGTATAGAACTGTCGAAATTTTACAGACCGCCGGAGGGCAGATTTTCACGTGCTAATCTCGAAAAGGCATCCGAGATGGGATATAAGACGATTCTGTGGAGCTTTGCCTATGCCGATTGGGATAATAACAAGCAACCGTCGGAGTCATACGCCATTGACCTGATACTCAATAACGTCCACAACGGTGAAATAATGCTGCTGCATCCGACGTCGGCAACGAACGCGGCGATACTCGACAGAGTGTTGACCGCGCTGGAAAATGACGGATATCGCTTTGGCACGCTTGAAGAATTAGAATAATATACAAAAGTATAAAATGAGTGATACAAAAGTATGAAACACATTCTGAAAGCTGTTGCGGCGGTGTTGATCTGCGCCGTTTTGTCGGGATCGGTCGGCATCGGAGCGGAAAATGCCGCCAATGAGCTGGCTCCCGTCAGAGGCGTCTGCACCGACAGCAAATATGTCGCGCTGACATTTGACGACGGACCGCATCCGAGGCTGACGGAGGAAATAGTCAGATTACTGAATGAATACGATATCAAAGCGACGTTTTTTGTGATCGGCCAAAATGCGGAGCTTTATCCGGAAACATTGAGAATGGTTGCCGCTTTCGGCCACGAAATCGGCAACCACACTTATTCGCACAGCCGACTGATCGGCAAAAGTTATGAAGAAATACGAAAGGAGATCGACAACGCCAACGACGCGATACTGACAGCGTGCGGAGTATATCCGTCGCTGTTCCGACCTCCGGAGGGGTATTGCGGTGCCAATGTTTTACGCGCCGCGAAAAACGAGGGGTGCCGCGTGATACTATGGAACGTGGACACACGCGATTGGGCGCACACCTCCGAAAAAGACATCTGCGCAAACGTCAGACAGAACGTGTGTTGCGGAAGCGTCATCCTGTTTCACGACTATACCAGTGGAAACGCGCATACGATCGATGCACTGAAATCGCTGATTCCGTACCTTATCGACGAAGGATATTCATTCTGCACTGTCAGCGAGCTGATGCAAAAATAGAATTTATACAAAAGTATAAATTTTGGAACTATCAGGCGTTGTCGTGAGTTTCGCTATGTTATAGTATATGTCACGGCAGTCGCCTTCATCGACCGCGATCACACAGTGACGCATACTGTCGCACGCAGAGAAATGCCTTATCCCCGCCCTGCCGATCGCATCCGACAACAGTGACAGTGTTTTGCCGTCGGACATATCAGCGACCGTGCCGATAAAGGCTTTACGCCCGTACAAAGCCTCGACTCCGTACCGCAAAACAGCATCAAAAGGCAGACTTGACGTGCGTGACGCGGCGACTATACCGGTGAATGAATCACTGTTACCGTCGATCAATGTGCCGCCTTGAGAGCCGGATAATGACACGATATTTATCGGTAAAGAATACTTGGCCGCAAATCCGACGGCATCGTAATGTATTACGCCGGCGCCGAAATATGACAGGAATTCCGCGTCGGAATAAGACAGATGCGGCAATCTGACAAAATCGTCGGAGTCGCGCGGATCGCAAGACATCACCCCATCAACGTCGGTGACGTTAATATACACGTCGGCACCGACGCCGCAACCGATGACCGATCCGGAAATATCACCTCCGCCGCGGGGAAAAAGCACAATATTGCCGTATCCGTCAGAGCCGTAAAAGCCCGGTGTGACGACAGCAGGCCCCTCGGCGCACATATCTCTGACGCGTGGGAAAGTACGTTCCTCGTCAAGCAGTCCGCAGGTAAATGTCATAAGGTCCGCGGCATCGCAAAAACGATACCCTGTCAGCCCGGACATGATCAGAGCCGACAGATACTCACCGCGTGAAACGACGTATGCCGTATCGCCCGATTGTGCGCGGCGTACGATCCCGTCAAATATATCCGAAACATCTATATCAAGCGACAGATCGGCTATAATGCCGTCAATTCTGCCCCGTATCTCATTCAGAGTGTTCAACGACCGAGTATTTGCGAAATCCATAAGCAGATCAGTCATTTTTTTGTCGTCCGGAAATCTTTTTCCGGGTGCGGATACGACGACAAAGTACCCGCGATCCGTATTTTTCAGCATGGAAGCACAGCGGCGAAAGCCATCCGCATCGCATAGCGATGAGCCGCCGAATTTAATAACAGCCGTTTTCAAAATCCACCTCATTATTCATCCGCTGCCCGCATTGTATAATATGCGCGGGTGCGTCGGCTGTTGAATTCACTAATTTATATATGTAAATATGACGATATCCATTAAAAACCCAAGGGATATCGTCATTCATGTTTTTCTATTTTACGGATTCTCGTCTTCTTCGTCCGGGTCTTGATTTTTGACGACGTTTTCTTTTTTGACCGATGCCAACGGATTTTTTCCTGCCGCCGCTTCCACAGCCTCATTGCTGACGTGCGTATATATCTGCGTGGTGGAAAGCTGTTCGTGACCGAGTATCTCCTTCAGCGTCAGAACGTCGACGCCGCCCTGTCGGTACATGAGTGTAGCCGCGGTATGACGCAGCTTATGCACGGAATAATTCTTGTATTCCAGCCCGGCGAGAGCGAGGTATTTTTCCACGACCTTCTGCACCATGCTGTTGCCTATTCTTTTGCCGCCGCGGCTTGACAGGAACAGCGCGTTTTTGTCGACTATCTTATCGCTTTGCGCGGCGCGCAGCTTCAGATAATCGCCTATGGATGCGCGGCAGGCGTCGTTCAGATACACTATACGCTCCTTATTGCCCTTTCCGAGCACGCGCACGTATCTCATTTCCCTGTCGATATCAGACAGGTTGATCCCGACAAGCTCGGAAAGACGCATCCCGCAATTGAGGAACAGCGTGACCATGCAATAATCGCGCAGCCTCGTTTTTGACGCCGTGTCTGACGCTATACTTTCCAGCAGATCAAGGCACTCCGCCTCGGATAAAAATTTCGGAAGTGCTTTTTTCAGCTTCGGAGTTTCTATATCGACTGACGGATCCTTCTCCAATATATGCTCATGTACCGACGCAAATCTGAAAAAAGACTTTATCGCCGACAGCTTACGCGCTCTCGCGCCGGCCTGATTACCGCGAACATTTTTCTCGAATACGAGAAAGCTGAGTATCTCACGCGAGGTTATCGAGCCTGCAAGCTCTTCATCGACGCCCGCCAGACTTATCCCGTCGATATCCTCACTGTTCACGTCGATGCCGCTTCTTTCGGCTATGACAAATTTGAAAAACGTCTGCAGATCCAGCCTGTATTCGCTGACTGTTTTTTCCGACCGTTCCTGCACTATCAGCTTATAGTCAAAGTACCGTTCGAGAAGCGGTGACAGCGTATTCTTGTCCATGCTTTACCTCCGTCCGACATGATCTGTGCCAATTATACAATAGTTTGAACGAAAAGTAAACTTTATCGCGAGAAAAAATATTTTTTGCGTAATTACTTGCAGATTTTCGCCGTTTCGGTATAATATAATTGAGTATTTGATAAAAAGGGGCAATTATGGGAGAAATAATAAAATCAAACAGACACGTAATAGGCAAGCTCATACTGACGCACCTCGTGATGACGATATTCGGGACTATGGTATTTTTGCCGTTCGGCAATCTGTCGGCGTCCGGGGCGCTGTTCCTCGGATGCGCGGGCGCTGTCGCCCTGATTTTCTATATATACCTGATCGACGTCGACGTGTGGTATGCGGGCGCGGAGCACAAGCTCAGAGCCGACGCGGGCAAAAGTCGCCCGAATATCCTTGCCGGCTTTGCCGTCGGGTTTATTGCGGCACTGCCCGATATCGTGATCGGCGCGCTTTTCGTCGTATTCCAATTGCTGTTTGACTACTATGAATCGTACCCGTCCGGAATCGTCTATCAGGGAATACTGTCGGTGATACAGATGATCAACCTTCTGTGGTCCGGTATGTATATGGGCATCGAGTACGCCCTGCTCGGAACGATGAGCTGTTGGTATCATCTGGCCGTACCGATAATACCGATAACCTTTACGGGCATTTTCTATGCGCTCGGTTACAGCGGATCATCATTTCTGAAGCCGCCGTCAAAAAACAATCCCGACAAGGCATAATCGCATACGCCGCCTCATATCATCGTATAAAGGCGGTGATAATACGAATACGTTTCGCAAAAGCATATCGGCATCTGTAAAATTTGCCGCGTTCGGTACGGCGGTCGCATTGATCGTTGTGTTTGCCGGTCATTTCGGCAGATCGTATCTGGCCACGGAATCCGAGCCGGAGCCGTGCGGATACACTCTGGTCATAGACGCGGGGCACGGAGGCATGGACGGAGGAGCCGTCGCAGACGACGGCACGGTGGAAAAGGACCTGAACCTCAAGGTCGCCGACAGAATGGCGACACTATGTACGGTTTTGGGAATCGAATACAAAATGACGCGCACGGACGATGTCATGCTGTGCGATATGTCGTCGTCACACAGGAAGCTCGACGACTTATACAATCGTATAAAATTGACAGAAAGCATTACACAGCCTGTGTTTTTAAGCATTCACATGAATAAATTTCCCGTTGCCAAATACAGCGGTCTGCAGGTTTATTACAGCACATATGACGGCAGATCGCAGGAAATAGCCGACGCAATACAGGCGTTCACAGCCGAGATTCTCATGCCGGAGAACGGAAGAAAAACAAAGGCAGCGGGTTCATCGATCTTCGTTCTGGACAAAGCCACGTATCCCGCGGTTTTGGTCGAATGCGGATTTTTATCCAATCGTGACGAATTGTCAAAACTGAAAACAGACGAATATCAAAAGGCATTGGCGCTGACCGTATTGGCGCCTGTTGCCGAATACATTTTGAAATAAGAGGGCGTTATGAAGGCAAAAACAGTGTATGTCTGCACAAACTGCGATAATCAAAGCTCAAGCTGGCTGGGCAGATGCCCGTCATGCGGGGCATGGAACACGTTTACGGAAGAAACGTATGAAAACGAGCAGACAGCGCCGGAGGATAAAAAAAGCGCGCGCCGCAGTCTTTTGGTACGCGCATCGACTGACAGTGAGCCACAGCAGTTCTCAGATGACGTTGCAGACTATCTGCGTTCCGACACCGGAATGAACGAATTCGACCGCGTGCTCGGCGGAGGCCTCGTCGAGGGATCAGTCGTTCTGATTTCCGGCGAACCGGGAATAGGAAAGTCGACGTTGCTTTTGCAGATCTGCGACGCACTGGCGGAAAGCAAAAAAGTCATGTACGTGTCCGGCGAGGAGTCCGCGGCGCAGATATCGATGCGCGCCAAGCGCCTCGGAATATCGAACAAGAACATCTGGCTTCTGACGGAGACCGATGCCGACAAGGTATTGAAGCACGCCGAAAAATTACAGCCGGACGTGCTCATCGTCGACTCTATACAAACGATGTACCATACGGAAAGCGCGACGATACCCGGCAGTGTGACCCAGATCAAGGAAAGCGCCGCAATGTTCATCAACAAGGCCAAAAACGACGGGACCGCCGTTCTTTTTGTCGGCCACGTGAATAAGGAGGGTGGCATCGCCGGTCCGAAGATACTTGAGCACATGGTCGATACGGTGCTGTATTTTGAGGGCGAAAATCACCACAATTTCCGTCTGATCCGCGCGATCAAAAATCGTTTCGGCTCAACGAACGAAATCGGCGTTTTTGAGATGACGGATAAAGGCCTGCGCGAGGTCGCGAATCCGTCGGAAATGCTCCTTGCCGACAGACCCCAAAACGTATCAGGAAACTGTGCCGTGTGCCTCATTGAGGGCTCTCGCCCACTGATAGCCGAATTACAGGCGCTGACGGTCGAAACGTCGTTCCCGTCGCCGCGACGGATGTCAACCGGCCTTGATTACAACCGGCTCGCGCTGATACTCGCGGTTCTCGACAAAAGACTCGGACTGCATTTTTCCGGCGTTGACGTGTATATGAACGTGATCGGCGGACTGAAAATAACTGAAACCTCGTCCGACGCCGGTATGGCGCTCGCTCTCGTTTCATCGGTGCGGAATATGCCCGTACCCGATGATCTGATGTGCATCGGCGAAATAGGTCTTTCGGGTGAAGTGCGTGCGGTCAGCAGGATCGAGCAGCGCATACGTGAGGGGGCGCGCCTCGGCTTCTGCCGCATAGCGATACCGTATCGCAATTACCAAAAGCTGACCGATAAGCCCGACGGCATAGAGATAATACCGCTGAAAACGATATTCGATATGTTGCCGCTGATGATAAAACCGAATAAGTAGGCAAACAAGGGGCTGTAAATAAATAGCCCAAAAAATCCGAAGCAACCGGTAAAGTTCGCTT
>JAKSPY010000059.1 GCA_024404445.1 Clostridia bacterium | reverse complement strand
CATCGTTCAAAAAAACGCCTTTTGTCTGGTAGACAAAAGACGTTTTTTTGTTGGCGGAGAAGGAGAGATTTGAACTCTCGCGCCGGTTAAAATCCGACCTACACCCTTAGCAGGGGCGCCTCTTCGGCCTCTTGAGTACTTCTCCGAATTCATAAACAATATTCAATTGCGCACCGCAAGTGCTATTATATTGCAAAGTGCCCGTTTTGTCAATAGATAAAAGTAAAAAAGATACCTGCGGACAATAAAATCTCAGTATTATTTCTCATCGTCAGGCTTTGAGGTGAACAGCGGATCATATTCGGACGAATCTACCGCATGGCGTCTGACGACCGACGAATACACAGACCTTGTCGCCATGATCACGGCATAAATGAACATGAATACGATAGTCGCAACCAATCCCGTTCCGCCCTCGATCGCCTTTGACACCACGACAAAGCTGACGACGAAATCGGCGGTAGCAAGCAAGCCGTGCAATATAACCCTGACGCCGAACGACGATATGACTTTCCACGACAGTGTGAAATCGCATACCGCAAGCACGGAAGCAAACAATGCCGCCACGCCGAAGTAATCGGGATTGAACGAGCTTTCGCCGCCGCTTATAAGCGTGGCAAGCCCGCCGAGCAAAAGCACCGTTATCGTAAAGTATGCGCCGGCATGGCCAAGCCATGACCGTACCACTGATACTGCCTTTTGTACGATTTTCATTTTTCCCTCCAACCGCCTGTTACAATAATCCCCCGTACAAGACGGGGGATTATCAGACGGACTGATTATTCAGCAGCGTAAACGCTGACACGCTTCTTATCACCGGAAACGCGCTCAAACTTTACGACGCCGTCGATGAGAGCGTAAAGAGTATCATCAGAACCCTTACCTACGCCGACACCCGGTCTGACGTTTGTGCCTCTCTGTCTTACGATAATATTACCGGCAAGAACAGCGGAACCGTCAGACTTTTTGACTCCCAGACGCTGGGCATTACTGTCACGGCCGTTCTTTGTGGAGCCAACGCCTTTTTTATGTGCAAAATATTGCAGGCTGAGCTTTAACATAATTATTCCCCTCCGTTTAGAATGATTGCTTACTGCTGACTGTAAGGTATATCCTCAACATCGACGTCAAGATAATCGTAATAATCCTCCAGCATATCGTTCAGCTGCAGATAGTAGCTGTAAATAAGACCGGAGATAGCATATTCTTTGCTTTCATCATCGGAATAGTCCGACAAAGCACCCTTGACCTTGACTGTTATATCGGCAGTTTTATCGTCCATCTGAAAATCGACGTCACTGCCCCATACGACCTCAATCGTGTTGACGATAAGCATCGTCATAGCGGAAAGCGCCGCGCAGACGATATCCTTACCGGCCTCATCAAAGCCGGCATGGCCGACCTCCTTGAAGCCATAGTACGTATTTCCTTCTCTGAAAAATACGACCTTGACCATACGATCAACCGACGATCTTATCGATCTGAACCTTTGTATAAGGCTGTCTGTGGCCGATCTTCTTCTTCTCGTTCTTCTTGGACTTGTACTTAAGGATGTAGAGCTTCTTGCCCTTGCCGTTCTTAATTACATTTGCAGTAACATAAGCACCCTCAACGGTAGGCTTACCTGCGACAAAGCTATCGCCGCAAACAGCAAGAACCTTGTCAAACTTGACGGATTCACCCTCATTCGCCTCAAGCTTCTCAACGAAAAGGACGTCACCCTCCTGAACCTTGTACTGCTTTCCGCCTGTAACTATGATTGCGTACACGAAAAGCACCTCACTTTCATATATGACTCGCTAACCGAGGTACGCTGTTGCGCGTTTGAAAGAACCCCAAATTATGCGGCAGTTTATTTTAGCATATGTCAAAGACAATGTCAAGATACTTTTGATTGTTTTTTTCGCTTTTTGTCAGAAAAAGCACGAAAAATCATCTTTTTCCCTCACCGGGTAAAGCCGGAGTGACAAAAGCAGAATAATTCGTGTGGTAAATGACAAATCCGGACGCGGCGCCGACGGGTTTTTTTACGTTTTTGGCAAGCGTATAATCCACCGCGACGATTTCCGACGTGCGCTCCGACGAATAATAGGCCGCAAGCGCCGCCGCCTGCGTAAAATCGGATGCCGGCGGATCCTCATCCGGTGCACAGCGCATTATGACGTGTGATCCGGCAGCGCCCTTGACGTGAAACCACCAATCGTTTTTTTCCGCAAGGCGGTGCGTCAAATTGTCGTTTTGCTTATTGTTTTTGCCCACCAGAACTTCTCTGCCCGTTGACGTGACGAAACGCAGTGGCTGAGCCGTGATTTTCTGCGACATACGCGGATTACGTGCCGACAAACGCGAATAGCCGTTCTCGGAAAGCTCATATCTGATTTCACTGAGGTCTGTTTCATTCTCCGCAAATGCGAGCGATGTCGCCACGGTGTCAAGGTATTCAAGATCGCGTCTGGCCGCGGCAATCTGATCGGTCAGTATCGAACGCGCTGTTTTGAGCTTATTATATTTTTTATAGTATGCGGCGGCGTTCTGCGATGCCGTCATTCTGATATCAAGCGGTATGCGCACCGTTTCGAGCGTTTCACTCCAATAATCAATAACGTCGCAAAAAGCGGCCTTTTTGGTAATCGCGTACGACGACGCCGTTATCAGATCACCATAGCGCTTGAATTTGTCGGCCTCATCGCATTCCTTCAGCTCCTGTTCAAGTAACGGCAGTTTTTTTGTCAGCTTATGGATAGCGCCGCTGACGACCGCATCGATATCGTGTGCGCGCGCTTTCATTGCGGCGACACGCTCACGTTCACCGTAAAACGTGTCAAACATCTCCTCAAATGACGATGGATGTATGAGCGTTGCGCTTTCCCCGTACTGACGAATATCGGTAAACGTGTATTCCCTCGGTACACCGTCGATCACGGCGATCGTCGGAGCATAGTCGTTGCGGCGCACCTTACCGAGCATATCCGAAAAAGCGGAAAACATCATGCGCGGACTGCAATCCCCGACCGTATCGGCCATACCGGCGTTCGCGCATATTTCACGGGCTATCAGCGGTGAAATGCCGAGATATGTGTCGACGATGAATCTGTCAGGCGTGCGTTCCCGCGGATATTCCGTCAGCGCAGACACAAAGCCGGACTCCGTTTCATTCATCGGATCCCTTTTATCCTGCGCCGGCGGCAGTTCGTACGTCATACCGGGCAACACCTGTCTGCGCGTGCTGGTAGTAAAGTCAACGGGACGCAAAACACCCAGTATTTTCTTTTTATCATCGGTGACCTCAGAAAAGATCACGTTGGAGTATTTTCCCATGATCTCCGTCGTCAGACACTTTCTGCACGGAAATCCGAGGTCGTCATAAGCATTGAACGTGACCTCGATCACACGATCGAAGCCGAGCATCCCGACATCGCTGACGACTGCGCCCGTCAGATGCTTTCTTAACTGCATACACAACATCGGCGGCGTTTTCGGATTTTCACGCGCCGACGCTGTCAGCGACACGCGTGCGCCGGACGGATCGGCGGAAAACAGCAGTTGCACCGTTTCCCTTCCGACGTGGCACAACAATATTATTTCGTCTGCGGCGGGTTGAAAGACCTTTTCGACCTTCGCGCCGATGATGCGCGATCTCATCTCATAAGTTACTGCACAGGCCATCAAGGCATCAAATGCCATCTGATCCCTCCGTCTGTCTCGGCTCTTCCGTCTGTGCCTCAAGGCTATCAGTGACATCGCTCTGCGCGTCGTCCGATGCCGCCTTCTTCGGCCTTATCAGATACTGCGACACCTTTGATCTGAACGGTGTGCAATACGAATAAAGCACAATGACAGCGAGCATAACGACGCCGAGCGCGGAGATCGCTATACCGATCTTATATTCCGTCGGGAAATACTTCATTTCTATCTCGTGATATCCCTCTCCGACCTCAAACGACAGAAACGTGCTGATCGCACACTGTGTTTCGACCTTTTTGCCGTCAACGTATACGTTCCAACCGCGGTCGTACGGGATAGTCGTGAACATAAGCTCCTGCCCTGCGGCGATGTCGGCTGAACCGTATATATATGCATTGCCGTATTTCTCCACGCTTAGCGACGAAGCATCAAGCAGATCAAACGCCTCATTCATTTGTGAATAGTCGATATACCAGAAGAATGACGGTGAGTCTGCGTCAATATACAGGGTATCTGTCGAAAAGCGCACCTCGACCGTGATCTTTTCGCCCTTTGTGAAGGTGCCCAGCTCCATCGCACACGTCGATTCCTCTTCAAAATATGACGTGAGGAACGAATCGTTGACGTAAATATCCGCCCTTGATCCGAAATTGACTGACGGGAAATGGAAATAGATCAGCCCGTCCGCAGGCGCGGTGATCGTGAATATGGCCTTTGCACTCTCGCCGGTCTTATGGAACACGTAATACATCGACGTGCCTTTCGTACCGTCCCAATTATATGTGATATTGCCCTTTGTCATCGTGCAATCGCTGTAACTGACGCGTTGATTTATCGGCTCAAATACAGTGATCGTCGTATCTGAAGCCTCGGAAAGCATAATGGAAATCAGCTCGTTCTGATAATCATGCGCCGTCTTCAGCTCCGTCATCGAATAGAAATCCGGGTTATAATCAAGCAATGACCTGCTGACGCCGTAAGCAAAAGGAAGCGCCTTCGTATTCTGCATTGCGTATATTTTATAGTCGGACGGCAGCTGTTGATACGGCTCGTCGACCTCGATCGTCTTAAAATAGAAATTGGCGTCAAAAGATTTTTTATTGTTCTGCGTGATCCTTGCGCCGTTTGCCTCGACGGTTTTGTCTGTCGTTACAACGTATTTTATACCGAGAAGCGAGTCGCCGATCGGTGTACCTCCGAGGTATTTTGACCAATGGCTGGTTGAGGCGTAACCCATTTTGTTCAGGAAACGGATCACGTATTTATTGAGTGTCGACGTCGAGCTGGCAATACCGTAAAAGCCCGTCGCCATTGATTCATTTACGCCGCCGCGAGTGCGATATACCGTGCTTTCCGTCCTGTACAGTGAATTGTCGTTTTCTTTTATCTTACCGATTATCTCGGTCAGACGGAGCACAGATCCGTTATATGAATCGTATTTTTCGCTGTTTCCGTCAACGTAGTTATCGTATCTTACCGTACCGACGTCGCTTTCAAAGCTGTCGATATTCATAAGCGCACCGGCAAACAATTCTATCGCCACGATGACCGCGAGCACGAATGACGCGGTCTGTTCGGCATTCACGTCACGCAAAAGATACATGATCGCCGTGTAGATCGCAATAAGCGCAATCGTCATACCGATGCATCTCATATCGTCAAGTGAGATCGTGCGCGAGGACTGCGTGAATGTGATGTCGAGCTTCTGCACAACCGCGACAAGCACGGCAACAGCGACTGACGATGCCGCTATATAGCCGAATTTGATGTCACGGACGGACTCTATCGCATCACAAGCCATAACGACAATAAGGAATGAGAACATGAACGAATATCTGTAATTCAACCAGTTCGGCGTGCTGAAGCCATGCCAGATAAGGTCTATCGGATTGATCAGAAAGCTGACCGCGACGAACGCAAGCATCGTCGAATACATGATCTTGCGATTAGCGGAAACCCTCGGCGACATATAGAATATCGGCAGTCCGAGCACGGCAAGCACCCCGCAATAAACAAACGGCAGACCGTTTGTGCGCACGGTGTCATACGATCCCGGCAACATTCTGATAAACAGATCAAGAAAATCAAAACGGAATTTGAAGGTGAAATCAGAAGAGGAAAATCCCGATTTACCAAAGCCGAGCGAATAATACGCACCGATCACCGTAAACGCGACGATGCAGACGGCGACGACAGTGGCGCCCGCCATTCGCAAAAAGGTACGGAAACCGCAACATTTGAAAAAGCCACCGAAGCCGCTCTGCTCTCCGTAATATCCGACTATCTCATTTCTGACCGACCAATAGTAGCAGATGAAATAGAAAAGCGTGAATATACAGCACATATACCCGATGTAATAGTTACAGTACAGGATAAGCGCGAGCATGACGATATAAAGTATGACCTTTCTTTCGCGGACAAGCCTTTCGATGCCGAGAACAAGAAGCGGAAGCCATATCACGGCGTCGATCCACATAGGATTGTACTGTTGGCTCACGGCGTAAGCGCACAGCGCGTACATCGCCGAATATACTATGGTCTTTAACTCGGACGGGCGACGTGTCTTGTGGATATAAAGCGAAAAAGTGACGCCCATACTGCCCATTTTGAGCAACGAAATGACCTGTACCGCAAGGACTATCTGTGCCTTCGGGAACAGGGCGACGATGAGATTATACGGGCTGGCCATATAGTACGTCACATATCCGATGAATTCACCGCCGAGTGAGCGCGACCACGTATAGAACCAGCTTCCGCCTTCGGTCAGCAAACGGCGGATCTGCTCAAAATAATAGATGTACTGCGCCTGAAAATCCAGCGACAGTATCGATTGATTGCCGAACGGGAAAAATTCCGCGCAGGCGTAAACGCCTGTCATTATAAATATCGGCAACAAAAATGCCCCTATCAGATAGAAATACTCGCTTTCCGTCAGACGGCGGAAAAATCCACGGAGCCCCGACGGTCTGACATCGACCTCC
The DNA here is from genome assembly GCA_024404445.1 of Clostridia bacterium. Classification (GTDB taxonomy): domain Bacteria; phylum Bacillota; class Clostridia; order Oscillospirales; family CAG-272; genus RGIG6816. The sequence continues at coordinate 2,848 of JAKSPY010000059.1, read as the reverse complement.
GAATCGGATTCCTGCCCCGCTCCGGTCACATTCGGCAACATATTCTTGTTTTCGTTTTCCATTTTTACTCCTATACTTTTTCGGTACGGTATATAAGTCGGATCTCACGGCAGAATATCTCATATCAGCCGCAAAACAACATACACGGTAATAATATCATCTTTTCAACGATTTGAAAAGTCCAAAAACACATTTTTTACATTTTTGTCACGTTTTTTTTGGATTTTGAGGGATTCACTGCCAATATTAAACATTTTTCTTGACTTTTTTACAACAAGTGATATTATATCCCTTAGTGGGCATTCCGGAGGGTGTATGGGATTTTTCACAAAAAGCAAGAAAGATGACAATCCGAGATTCCGTCGGGAGATGGCAGCAAGGATTGCCTCGCATACGTTAAAATATGTCAGCGAACGCGTCGGCGACACCGATATCATTCTGTCAAAAGGCGGTGCCATGTCAATAAAGGACGGCATTTTTTCGCTCTCGGCAGGGACGGAAACGATTTTCAGTTGTGAATGCGACAAAATGACATCCGGCGAGTTTCTGAGCATGGAGGGCGCCATTATTGAGGGCGCCGATACAGCTCACGGCGGCGTTTGCAGAAAAATCATAGTGTACTATGTATATTACAGGTGATTTCCCGTCCCGGACCGTATATCCCGATCGTTTACAAAATATCGTAAATTCAAATCGGAGGCAACAATGGAAAAGTATAAGCGCCGTTTCGGCGACAGGCTGGATGCCAGACTCATTCGCAAAAAAGAACTTGATTCAATGCACGTTATAATGCCCTATATGTTGCCCAACAGAGCGGACAACGAGGCAGTCATGAACGAGCTCATCGATATTGAGCCGATAGAAAAGTACATAGCCGAAAAAAACGCGGACGGACGTGAGTTCAAATATACGTTCTTTCATGTTCTGTGCGCCGCGTTGGCAAAGACGATCGTACTGCGCCCGAAGCTCAATCGTTTCTATGCCGGGCATCGTCTGTATGAAAGAAACGAGATCGTTATCTCGTTTATCGTCAAAAAGATTTTTGCCGATACAAGCCCCGAATCGATCGCAATGATCAAGGTAGAACCGGATGGCGGATCCCCTGTCGAACAAATCTATGAAAAGGTCAAAAAGTTCGTTTATAAGGTCCGCAAGGATAATCGGCAGGACAGCACGACCGACGCCCTCGATATTCTGAAAAATCTGCCGCGTTGTATTCTGAAGCTCTTTTTCGGTGTGATAAAATGGATAGACTATCACGGTATGTATCCGAAGGCGTTTGCCGATGAGGATCCGTATTTTTCCTCACTGTTCGTGACCAACCTCGGAAGTATCAAGATGCACGCGGATTATCATCATCTGACAAATTGGGGCACGAATTCGTTTTTTGCCATTATCAACGAAAAGAAAAAATATCCGTTCTATAATGATGACGGCACTTATCAGCTCAGGGATGCGCTTGAGATCGGTCTGACCATTGACGAAAGGATCGCAGACGGTCTGTATTTTGCCAACAGTCTGAAGTTATTCCGTGTTCTCGTTGCGAATCCGGAGTTGCTTGATTTACCGATCGATACGCCCGTCGAATATTGAAAATTTGTTTGACCGGTACGCCCGGTCTTACAGGACTGTGAAGGAGCATCAATAAATGACACAAGTTAAAGCACCGTGGATTAAGAATTTAGGCGATATTCCCGCCACGCTCGAATATTTTCAGGGCTCAATGTGGGAGAAGGTAGAGGAGATTTCCCGACAGTATCCCGACAATATTGCATATGATTTCATGGGTAAAAAAACGACCTACAAGGAGTTTGCAAAGCAGGTCAACATCTGTGCGCGCGCACTCAAGGCGATCGGCATAAGAAACGGTGATAAGATCACCATCTGTATGCCCAACTGCCCGCAGACTGTAATCATGTTCTATGCCACGAATATCGTCGGCGCCATAGCAAATATGGTACACCCGCTGTCCAGCGAAAATGAGATCGCCTTTGCCATAAAGGATTCCAACAGCATCGCCGCCATAACGCTGGATCAATTCTATAATAAGTTTGAAGCCATACGTCAGCAGGTCGATCTGTCAAACATCATCATAGCCAGCATAAAGGACGCGCTCTCTCCCGTTATTATGACGGGATATATGCTGACCGAGGGCAGAAAGATCAAAAAGATCCCCGCAGACGCACCGATAATCACGTGGCATGAGTTCATGCGCCGCGGTGCGAGATACTATTATAAATATAAGGCGACAAAGACCGGAAATGACGCCGCGGTCATTCTTTACAGCGGCGGCACAACGGGAACGACGAGAGGCATTTTGCTTTCCAATTTTAACTTCAATGCTCTTGCCGCGCAGATCATCGCGACCAATCCGATGTTCCGTCCCGGTGATAAGATGCTGGCGGTAATGCCGATGTTCCACGGCTTCGGCCTCGGCGTTTCGATACACTCGATGCTGGCAAACGGCGGCAGATGCCTGTTGGTACCGCGCTTCACAGCCGAATCGTACGCCAAATTGCTGAAAAAGCATAGATGCAATTTCATCGCCGGCGTTCCCACGCTTTATGAGGCGCTTCTGCGTCAGCCTGCCATGCGCGGTGCGGATCTTTCGTGTTTGAAAGGCGTATTCAGCGGCGGCGATTCGCTGTCGATTGAATTGAAAAAGAAATTCGATAAATTCCTGTACGACCACAATGCGTCTATACAAGTCAGGGAGGGTTACGGCACAACGGAGTGCGTCACTGCCAGCTGCCTGACACCCATCCATATGTCAAGGGAAGGCTCTATCGGCTTCCCATTGCCGGATATGTACTATAAGATCGTCACTCCCGGCACGCACGAGGAGGTA
>JAKSPY010000058.1 GCA_024404445.1 Clostridia bacterium | reverse complement strand
ATCAGGGCCATGTGACGGGCACGCTTGATTGCGATTGTAAGCTCACGCTGATGCTTTGCGCAGGTGCCGGTGGCTCTGCGCGGAAGAATCTTAGAGCGCTCCGAGATGAGCTTTCTGAACTTTGCTACATCCTTATAATCGATCTTATCGACTTTCTCGGTGCAGAATACACAGACTTTTTTTCTCTTGTGCATCATATTGCCCTGAGCGTGAACATTTTTCTGTTCTTTATCCATCGTAATAACCTCCTATTATTATTGTTGCCGTCAGAACGGCAGGTCGCTGTCGCCGGAAATCTCTTCAAACTTCGGGGCATCGCCCTTGGTATTTGAGAAACCGGGCATCGCACCATCATCGGTGCGATCACTTTTGCGCTCAACAAATGTGGCCTCGTCAACGACGACCTCGGTCACATATCTCTTTGAGCCATCGGTGGCGTCATAGGTCCTCGTCTGCAGAGAACCGCAAATGCAGATGGCATTGCCTTTTTTGAAGTATTTAGTGATGAACTCCGCATTCTGCCTCCAGGCAACGATGCTGATAAAGTCGCTCTGAGACTGCTCGCCCTGCTTTGCGTATCTGCGTGTTACGCCGATAGAAAAGGACGTGACGGATACACCCGAAGGTGTCTGCTTAAGCTCCGGATCTGCCGTAAGGTGACCTATTAAAATGACTTTATTAAGACTTGCCATACCTTTACCTCCGATTAAGCTGTGATTGTCATGGAGCGCATGATACCCTCGGTGATACCGAAGATACGCTCAAGCTCTGCAACGAACTGAGTATCTGCTGTGAAGTTGACCAGGACATAATAGCCCTCTGTCAGATCATTGATCGGGTATGCAAGCTTGCGCTTACCCCACTCATCAACAGATGCGATTGTACCGTTTTCAGCGATGAGAGCAGTGAACTTCTCAACGAGAGCCTTTGTAGCGTCCTCGCCTGCGGAAACGTCAACGATAAACATCGTTTCATAGGATGAGATCTTCTTTTCCATTTATTGCACCTCCTTCTGGACATAAGGCCGTCGGCATATCAAATTTATCGACGGCAAGGAGAAATGAGCATTTCGCTCGTTTTCCGATGGTATATTATATCAATGATTCTTGTATTTGTCAATCGCTTTTTCATCTAAACAGTAACTTTTTTTCAAAAAAAGTGAAAAAGGTATTGCTTTTTTGACCGTGCCGTGTTATTATTAAGTGCAACATCGCTTACTGATGAAATGCTTTTATTCTCGCGCTGAATATATGGCGGTTGGCGCGGTGACAATTTAATCCGCCGGAATGGAGTTTTACCTACTATGCCAGTATTTGAAATTATTCTTGCATCCGTTCTTCTTTTGGCGGCGCTTTTCCTTATTTTTGCTATCATTTTCCAGGATAGCAAGCGTACAGGCCTTTCCAGCGCTATCGGCGGCTCAGGCAGCACGGCCGGCACGTATTACAATAAGTCAAAAGGCTCCGACGTTAAGAAGGTTTTCAGAAAGTTGACGACCATCGTCGCTATTTGCTTCGTCGTCGTTCTGTTCGTCACATACCTGCTTACGGGTCTGGCAATCGGCGCATAATTGACGGATTTTTCGCAGACCGCACGTTTTGTGCGGTCTTTTTTCCTTTTTTATCGATTTGTCTTTATTTTTTAATAATTATATGATATACTAAAATTCAACGATACGATGGAGGTCATCCCTATGCCTAAGAAAGATAAAGAGTCATGCACCTGTTCACAGCAGAATCCGCGCCTCGGCAGGGTCGGCGGTCAGGCTGTCATGGAAGGCGTCATGATGAAAAATAATAAACGCGTTGCCGTTTCGGTCAGACGCGACGATGGCAGAATAGTGTCAAAGGTGGAAGAATGCACGAGCATAAAGGACAAGCATAAATTCCTCGGTTGGCCAATCATTCGAGGCATCGTCAATTTTATCGAAATGCTGATTTTGTCATTCCGTACGCTTGATGAGTCTGCGGAGCTTGCGGGCATAATCGAGGAGGAGGAAACGAAATTCGAAAAATGGCTCAAAGAAAAGTTCGGTAAGAGTGTGCTTGATTTTATCATGGGAATTTCGCTCATGCTCGGCTTTGGGCTTTCGATACTTCTGTTCATTCTGCTGCCCAATCTTATCGCCAATGCGTGCGGTAAGTGGTTCAATGCCGGTGAGGCAGTGCAGTCCGTCATATCGGGAATATCAAAGATGATCATTTTCGTTTTGTATATATACCTCGTTTCCCTGATGAAAGAGATACGCCGTACGTTTGAATACCACGGCTCAGAGCACAAGTCGATCTATTGCTATGAAAAGGGTCTTGAATTGACAGTCGAGAATGTTCGTGTGCAGAGCCGATTCCATCCGAGATGCGGCACGTCGTTCATGTTCGTCATGATGCTGATCGGTATGGCGTTTGCCTTTGCCGCCCGGTCCGTGATCACCTACGGCATCGGATTCGTCATCGACAATGTACTGCTGAAAACGCTGTTCTATACGGGTATCAGCCTGATAATCCTGCTTCCGCTTGTCACGGGCGTCGGATATGAATTCCTGCGTTATGCGGGCAAGCACGACAATGTTTTTGTGCGTGTTTTGTCTGCGCCGGGTCTTTGGATGCAGAGGCTGACGACGCGTGAGCCGACCGATGATATGATCGAGGTCGCGATAAGGTCGCTGAAGCTCTCACTGCCCGATGAATTCCCCGATACGGAGTGCGATGACGGCGGTGACAAGCCGAAACAGACGGAAGATAATGAAGCTGACGGCGATAAAGCGTGAACTGATATCCGCGCTGTCGGATGTGTGCGGTGAGTACGCCCCGTATGAGGCGTCGCAGATCATGCGTCATCTGTACGGCGATTGTACACTCAGAATGTACGACGAGGTCGAGCGTGATGCCTCGACAGACGACATCATATTCCGCAGAAAAGCAGGCGAGCCGATAGAGTATATCCTCGGCACGGCGCCGTTTTTCGGACTTGATTTTGAGGTGGACAGGTCGTGCCTCATACCGCAGTCGGATACGGAGATCGTCGTGGAAACGGCGCTTTCGCACCTGCACGGCGGCACGTTTGCCGATATCTGCACGGGCAGCGGTTGCATAGCCGTCACCGTTGCAAAAAGCTCCGGCTGTCATGGGGTGGCGACAGATATTTCGTCGGACGCATTGATGATCGCGGGTCGTAACGCCGTCAGACACGGCGTCGCCGATAAACTCGTTTTCAGAAACGCGAATGTTTTCGCCGACGGTACGTTCCTTGACGGTGAGTCATTTGACGTGATCATATCCAATCCGCCGTATATCAGAAGCGACGTGATCCCCACGTTGTCGCCGGAGGTACGGCATGAGCCCGTATCGGCACTTGACGGCGGCGCGGACGGCATGGACTTTTATCGCAGGCTTTTGGATATCTGCCCGCCGCATCTGAATAACGGCGGAGTCATGATATTTGAGATAGGGTACGATGAGGGCGACGCGATCGTCGCGCTTACCTCACGGCGCCGGATGACATGTGTTCTGATACGCGATTACGGCGGAAACACCCGTTGTGCGGTGATCGCGCAACAATGACCGCAGACAGAATATAATGATAAAAAAACATTCGGAGGCAAAATGTCCGATAACCGTGCAATAGGCGTATTTGACAGCGGCCTCGGCGGGTTGTGCGCGGTACGCGCGATACATTCGCTGATGCCTGATGAAGGCGTGGTATATTTCGGCGACACAGGCCGACTGCCGTACGGCACGAGGTCAAACGAAAAGATCGTTTCGTTCGCAAACGGAGATATCCGCTTTCTTATGAGCCGCGACGTGAAGATCATACTTGCCGCGTGCGGCACCGTAAGCTCTGTGGCACTCGACAGATTGTCCCCGTGCGGCGTACGCGTATTCGGTGTGGTAAAGCCTGCTGTCGCCGCGGCCGTTTCGTCTACCGCGACCGGGCGCGTAGGTATTATCGGCACCGATGCTACGGTTATGAGCCGTGCCTTCGACATCGAGCTGGCAAAATACGGAATAGAAGCCGTGTCCGCGGCGTGCCCGTTGCTCGTCAGCCTTATCGAAAACGGCTTTTGCGCCACGCATCCCGATATAGTTACGACCGTGCTCCGCGCATATCTGTCAAGATTTGACGACAGCGGTATAGATACGCTGATACTCGGCTGTACGCATTTCCCGATAGCGGAGCATTTGATACGCGGTATAATGCCGGGTATGACGCTGATTGACACGACGTATGAGGCTGTGAAGCAGTTAAAAGGTGTCCTGACGGACAATAATATGTGCGGAAACGCCGGAAAAACCGAGTATTTCGTTTCGGATTCCGCTATCGGATTTGAAAATAAAGCGGCGGTCTTTTCGGCGGGAGAGCCGATAAAGGCCGTACAGATAAATATTGAGGACTACTGATGATAAGGAATCTTGTTTTTGATATCGGCTTGGTGCTCGCGGATTTTCCATACCGTGAGGCAGTCGCGTCGCTTACCGACGACGCGGCGATACAGGAAAAGATCATCGCCGCCACGACGGAGGGAAAGTATTGGGACGAGCTGGATCGCGGTATCATGACGATGCAGGAGGTCGTCGACGCGATGGTATCTCTTTCACCCGAAAACGGTGAGCTTATCAGAAAATTCACGTATGAAACGATTGTGGATCATATGTATCCGTTCGATTATTCCGAGGGTTGGCTGAAGGGTTGGCACGACGCGGGCTACGGCGTGTATATACTGTCCAACATGAGTGATCATATCTATAACGGGAACACGGATCGCTTCACATTCCTGCGTCATGTCGACGGGCAGACCGTGTCATACAGACACAAGGTGATGAAGCCCGATCCGAGAATCTACAATATACTGTGCGAAACTTATTCCCTGAGACCGGAGGAATGTGTCTTCATAGACGACAGACAGAAAAACATAGACGCCGCGGCGGCACTCGGCTTTGCCACCGTGCGTTTCGTATCGTATGATGACGCACAAAGCAAACTTAAAAAACTGATATCCGGTCGATCGGCGTTATCGTGATAAATGCACTTGAAAACGCGCACGTGCGCGTATAAAATATCGGAGCGGAAAGGTGGTAACCGCATGGCGGAGAATTATGAGGACTGGGGAGAGTACTATAAAAAGCAAGAATGGGAGAATCGCTCCCGCACGCGCAAGGTATTCAGCTTTCGTACGTTGAAAAACGTGTTGAAATGGGCAGGCCTTACGCTTGTCGTCGGAATATATGCGATACTCGGTTACAGAATGTTCACCGGACTCGGAGTACCGAAATCCTATACAAAAATGGTGTGGACGGACGAGGCAAAGCAGGCTTATGACGAAAGCGGCGGCACGCTGACTGTATATTCGCAGACACCGAGAAATCAGTATGCTTACGCGCAGACAGCCGAATCGCAAAGCGACGGCCATTATTCGATATACGAAATGAAATACATCCCCGCGCTGAAACAGGTGCAGTTTACCCTGAGATATAACAACGGTACGGTAAAGGACCTTAAAACCGACATCGTTTCGGAATATCTTTCCGACGGTGAGATATATGCCTCGTATGTTGATGCGCTGAAATCTCATCCGGAGGCGCAGTCCGCCGTCGACGCCGTCGACGATATGCCGTTTTATTTCGTTTTGCGCGACAATAACGGCATGATCTACACGACATATCAGTATACCGAAAGTCACAAGGGACTGTACAATTACGTCAGGCTCGTGTTCGACGGTGTGACTTTATTTGATACCGAGTATTCCGCACCCGATAAGCCGTATCCCACGGCGGATCGGTACACCCGGTATATTACCAAAGGCAACAGCTTGGCCGAACTGACGTCGCAGGATATCACGAAGCTTTATGTAGACACGTACTATGAAAACGACGTTGACCTCGAAAACGGTTCATGGTCGTTGCCGCTGACGGTGTACGACAGCACGCTCGATCTGACTGATTACGATTATTCAAAGGAGCTTCCGAACGGTAAGACGGTATTCATGACCGCCACACTTGCCGCGCCGGACGGCGACTGAAAATAATACCATATGACTGCTTCAAACGGCCGCGCGGTATGTTGCCGTAAGGTATTACCGTGAGGAAAGTCCGGGCTTCACAGGGCAAGGATAACGGATAACGTCCGCCGAAGGCGACTTCCGGGAAAGTGCAGCAGAAATAAACCGCCGCGTAAGCGGCAAGGATGAAAAGGCGAGGTAAGAGCTCACCGCGTCTGCGGTAACGCAGGCGGCAATGTAAACCCTATCCGAAGCAACACCCCGTGACTGAGGTTTGCCCGACCGATGCGATGGCATATAGCGGGGTGGCAGCGGGAAACCGTAAGCATATCGGCAACGATATGCGAAGATAGATGGCCGTTCACGACAGAACCCGGCTTACAGTCGCAGTCAATAATAAAGCCTCTGCAGTGATGCGGGGGCTTTATTATTCTGACAAAAACGGGATAATGGGTTGACAATGCGATATTGTTTGATATACTGTATAGTAGTTTTGTTATTTTTGGAGGTTAATCATGAAAAAAATTACAGTTGCGGGCGGAGGCGTTCTCGGCAGTCAGATCGCTTTTCAGTCGGCTTATTGCGGATTTGACGTCACAATATGGCTCAGAAGCGAGCAGAGCATCGGCAGAACAAAGCCGAAAATAGACAACCTGAAGCAGGTATATACCGACACCGTTGAGCTTATGGCAACGGCCGAGGGACAGACACCGGCCAATTGGGCAAGGGGCATTGCAGACTTTGATACCTTTGATAAGGACGAATGTCTGAAAAAGGTCGAGAACGCGTATAATTCGATCAAATACGAGCTTGATATGAAAAAGGCTGTTGAAGGTGCCGATCTCGTTATTGAGTCGATGGCCGAGGACGTAAAGGCAAAAACCGAGTTTTATAAGGCACTTGCACCGCTTTTGGACGATGGTACCATTCTCGTTACGAATTCCTCGACGCTTCTGCCGTCAAAATTTGCGAAATACACGGGCAGAGCCGATAAATATATGTCGTTGCATTTTGCCAATTCGATATGGAAAAACAACACGGCCGAGGTCATGTCACAGTCAAAGACGGCGCAGAGCGCGTTTGATGAGGTCGTTAAGTTCGCGTCGGATATACGCATGATACCGCTTCCGTTGCATAAGGAAAAGTCCGGCTATCTGCTCAATTCGATGCTTATCCCGTTGCTTTTCTCGGCTATGGATCTGCTGGTCAACGGCATTTCCGACGTAGAGAGCATCGACAGCGCGTGGAAGCTCGGCGCAGGCGCCCCGAAGGGACCGTTTGAGATACTCGATACGGTCGGCCTTACCACAGCGCACAATATAGTCAAAATGTATCTTAAGGTCCCGCCGTTTCTGGCACCGTACAATTTCCGCGGTATGGACACGCTGCTGAAAAAGTATATTGCCGAGGGCAAGCTCGGAAAAGCAAGCGGCGAAGGCTTCTATAAGTACTGATACTGCGATCCGGAGGTAAAATAAATGACGTTCAAGATAATCGCAATAGCGATTCTGACCGTAATGTATATCGCCGATGTCATGCTGAATGTCAGCAAGATAAAGTCGGGTAAAAATGCGATCCCCGCCAATGTCGCCGATATTTACGATGCCGAGGAATACAAAAAATGGCAGAGATATAACGCGGAGCATATAAAGGTACAGATAATCTCCGGCACGGTCGGATTTATCGTCGGCGTTGCGTTACTTGCCTTTGACGTGTATGCCGCTTTTGCCTCGCTGTTTACGGACAATGCGTATGTACAGATGCTCGCCGTTGTTCTGTTGTTTGTCGCGACCGATCTTTTGCTCGTGCCGTTTTCATATTGGAGCACGATGATAATCGAGCAGAAGTACGGATTCAACCGAACGACGAAAAAGACGTTCTGCATCGACGTCATAAAGGACAACGTGATAAATTTCGTGCTTACGGCGGCGCTCGGTGCCGTTGTCACGTTGCTTCACATCGGACTCGGCGATTGGATATTGCTCGTTTTCTCAGCTGTACTCATCGTATTCGTACTGATCGTCACGCTTATTTCGCCGATGCTGCTCAGGGTGTATAATAAATTCACACCGCTTGAGGACGGAGAGCTTAAGGATAAGCTTACATCCCTGCTTGAAAAGAACGGCTACACGGTCAAGGCAATCGAGGTTATGGATGCCTCGCGCCGCACCGGAAAGCTGAATGCGTTCTTTGTCGGCACCGGAAAACTGAAGTCCATCGTGCTGTATGATAATCTGATCGAAAAGCTGACGCCGGACGAGATATGCTCCGTGTTTGCACATGAGCTCGGTCACGGGCTTCATAAGGACACGCAGAAACTGCAGTTAATCAATTCGCTCAATCTCATTTTGTTGGCTGTTCTGGTATGGCTCAATCTGAAATTTCCGTCGATATGCGTATCGTTCGGATTTGACGGCATAAATTACGGATTTATCCTGTATCTTTGCCTGGCGGTCGAGTTCGCGTTCATAAATCCGCTGACCAGGATCGTTGCCAATGTTTTTTCACGCAGGTTTGAGTATTCCGCCGATCTTCACGCGGTGCGCGAGGGCTACGGCGCGGAGCTGATATCGTCGCTGAAAAAGCTGACAAAAGAGAATTTCGGCAATATTGCACCGTCAAATCTGTCGATCATGCTGGAATACGACCATCCGACGCTCAGTCAGCGAATAGAATTCATAGAGAAAAACACGGTTGCCGATTCCGGCAATTGACCGAAAACGGACTTGCAAAAGTCCGTTTTTCCGTTATTCCGGCGACGCATCCGTGTAAAAGGAAAAAAATTGGTTTTTATGGGATTTTTTCAAAAACGCACAACCTTTCTTCTTCCGTTTGTGTCTTAATGTCGAGCTCGTGAAAATGTGGGATCCCGATCATAAAAAGGAGAGCGCGAATGTACAGTAAAAACGAATCTGACAAAAATCTGGTGATGCTGACTTTGGCCGGTGAGCAATCTGCCTATGAGGTTTTGGTGACGCGATATCAGAGGGCGGTAATATCGTCCGCGATGACCGTTACGGGGACGCAATTCATGGCAGAGGACGCCGCGCAGGATGCATTCGTCACGGCATGGATGAAGCTGAATACACTGCAAGAGCCGGAAAAATACGCCTCTTGGGTGTGCCGTATCGCCAAAAACTGTGCCTTGAATATGGTATGCAGATATCGCAGTTATATACCGTTGGACGTGGTGGACAATCTGGGCATTACGGATGAAGGTACCGAGAATCCCGCTGAGCTGTGCGAGCTTTCCGAGGAACGAGATGAGGTAAACAAAAGCATCGGGATGCTGTCCGAAAGGGTGCGTCAGATAATCAGACTTCATTATTTCGACGGACTTTCGATCGCCGAGATCGCAGACAGAATGCGAATATCGGAGGGAACGGTCAAACGACAGCTGCACGACGGAAGAAAACGAATAAGAAAGGAATTATGTGCAATGAATGAAATGAAAGATGATACACTTGTCGAGCGAGTTATGAAAAAGGTTGACGAACTGAAGCTGTGGCAGTTCAAAAACGATAAAAGCGGCTTTGAAACGGTTTACGGCGATGTGCTTGCCGAGGTCGAAAAGCTTCC
>JAKSPY010000057.1 GCA_024404445.1 Clostridia bacterium | reverse complement strand
CCCATATACTCCGCCGACGCGTCGTTTGATCCCGACTTGCCGCGCGTGCCCGTAAACTTCGTGATCACGACGCCCTTATTGATGAAGCAACCGTTTCTCTTCTCGATAACCTCCGGGAAATTGGGGTCGAATGCCGCGTTGACGTCGGCAGAAAGGCACTTTGAATTTGCACGGACAACAGCATCGCTGACGCCCTGACTTGCCGCCAATGCCTCAATGATGTCAAAGTAAACCTGACACTGCATACCGCTGTTGCCCTCACTGCCGATCTCTTCCTTATCGGCAAGGATAGCCATAGTCGTGTGCTTCGGATCGTTTACCGCGATGAGCGCAGTGATGGACGGATATGAGCATACCCTGTCATCATGGCCGTACGCCGCGATCAGACTGCGGTCAAAACCGACATCCCTTGCCTTTACTGCGGGAACGCCGCATATCTCGGCGGACATAAAATCTGCCTCGGTTATTCCGTACTTTTCGTTGAGGATCGAAAGGATGTTGAGCTTGACAGCCTCAGACGTCTTGTCCTTATACGGACGTGAGCCGACGAGGATATTCAGTTGCTCACCGGTGATGCCGTCAGCCAACGAACGGCGCATCTGATCGCCCGCAAGGTGAACAAGCAGATCGTCGATATAGAATACGGGGTCATTGTCATCCTCACCGACGCAGAAATCGACCGTCGTACCGTCTGCCTTTGTCACGACACCGTGAAGTGCCAGCGGGATCGTGGTCCACTGATATTTTTTGATACCGCCGTAGTAATGTGTCTTCAAAAATCCCATTCCGTCAGCCTCGTAAAGCGGGTGCTGTTTCAGATCGACGCGGGGAGAGTCGATATGAGCCGCGGAAATATTGATGCCTTTTGCCAGGCTTTCCGAGCCCATGACAAATGCCACCAGCGATTTCCCGCGGTTGTTGTAATAATACTTACCGCCGCTTTTGACAGTATCGCCGAACGAATACGGTACGAATCCGGCGCTTACCAGCATCTCGATGGCACCGTTCACGCACTCGCGCTCGGTCTTGCCCTTGTCAAGATACTTTTTGTAGTCCTCGCAATATGCGTAGGCGTCCTCAATATCCTTATCGGAAAGAGTCTCAAACGCATTTTTGGCAGTGTAGCACAGCTCTTCCTTTTTCAGTTCGACTTCGCTTTTTTCTTTTTTCTCTTCCATGATTGCCTCCGTATTTATATGTGTTTGTGTTTTTATTTCCTTTATTCAAAATCGTTTATCGGATCGTCGCCGTATATTTCCACGTATTCGTTGTACGAGCCGCGCACCCATCGTATGTAATTCTTCACCGACTGATTCGGTACTCTGTCTGTGTACAGCGTCACGCCGTCCGGTGAATAATTCTCGTCATCCAGCCCTTTTTTGATTTCCGTCACGCCGCCGTTATACGCCGCGGCCAGCTGTTCTATACCTACGATATCGTATCGGTCGTGAAGAAGATGCAAGTAATACGTGCCGCATTTCACGTTGAACTCCGCGTCGAACAGCAGTTCGGGATCGTCCTCCGCGCACAGATCCAAATAGATCTCTCCGAGATACGTTGACGGTTTGATCTGCATCAGTCCACGTGCGTCGGATCTTGACACGGCGTTTGCATTGAAGCTGCTTTCGCGCTTGATTATCGCCATGATAAGATTTGTATCCACCCCGTATTCCGTGCCGTATTTCACCGCATATCCGTGCACGGTCTCAATGTCGATGAAATTCGCCGCCCTTGGGGTCGCTTCGGTTGCCTCAACAGTCGACGACGTGACGGTCGTCTGCTCCGCCTGCGTCGTTTGGGAGGTAATGTATACCGTCGCATCGCCGTTATGCCTACCGTCGTCCGAATGTAAGCCTGACAACGTAAATACCGCAAAGACCACGGAAAGTATGAACGCCACGACTATAAGCATCCAACAAACGGCGCTCATCGTTCTTTTGCCCACACCCGACTCAAGAGTGCGGATCTTACCGATCGCGTCATACGTTTTTTCGTCCAGCTCGTCCTCGGTGGAATCGTTTTCTATGACGATATCGCAGTGCGAAACGTAATAGTCGTTGGGTTGCTGAGATGTCACGCGCTTTTTTGCGGTATCATAATCGACGCCGTCGCGAAAAATGACACGGTCTATCCTGTCCTCATCCGGCGCGGTAACGCCTACCGTGACATCGCATAAGCTGTCAAGTCCGCTTTCGAAAAGGAGAGGCGCGTCTATGAGAATATCGTCACCGTCATGTGCGGCGATCTCATCCTCGATCTTTTTGATTATCATCGGATGGCTGACTGCATTGAGCAATCCCAGCATATCAGCCGACCCGAATACGTGATCGCCGAGCTTACGTCTGTCGACCGCACCGTCAGTTATGAATTCACTGCCGAAAACGTCGGCAATACGCGAAACATATTCGGGAGACGAATTCAGTTCGCGCGAAACGGCGTCGCAGTCGATCAGATAAAACCCGCTTTTGACGAATATTCTGGCCGCTGTGCTTTTTCCGCTTCCGGATGCACCGGTTATGCCTACGATCATTGTTTATTCTCCGAAATCTATAATCTTGTATCCTGCCGCCTTGATCATTCTGTTGTACGTGGCGAGGTCAATACCTCGCGCCTCGACAGCCATAGCGTATATTCTGACGACCGATGTGGTGTCAAAGTACCGCAGGGCCGAGAATAAGGAATGTGCGTGCGCCGTGTAATCAGCCTCACTGCCGATACCAACCGTGAACCGGCCTGCAACGTCCGGCAGATATTCGTCGAAAGCGATGACGCCGACGTCGTCGTTTCCGGCAAGCTCCGACCGGATATATTCCACGATCCTCGCTTTGTTGCCCGTCAGCAGATAAACCTCGGCGCGCGGTGCGTAATGCTTATATTTCATTCCCGGTGCCAGCGGCGCCGTGCCTGTTTCGGATTTTTTTGTGATACCGCCGTCGAGCGACACCTCGCCGCATACCTCTGACAGCATCTGCGGAGTGATGCCTCCCGGCCGCAACACAGTCACGCTGTCGCCGTCTGCCTTGACGACGGTCGATTCCAGCCCTATACGGCAATCGCCGCCGTCGAGTATCATATCCACACGGCCGTTGAGATCGTCGATAACGTGTTCGGCCGATGTGGGACTCGGTCTGCCGGAAATATTTGCGCTCGGTGCGGCTATCGGTACTCCGGACAGGCGTATGAGTGTGCGTGCGACGATATCCTCAGGACATCTGACGGCAACGGTATCAAGACCGCCCGTCACCGAAAGCGGTATGCAGTCGCGTTTCGGCATTATAACAGTCAAAGGCCCCGGCATGAATGCCTCTGCCAGCCTGTAATATGTCGGATTGGTGTAGCAATATTTCTCGGCCTCCGATGGGTCTGACATATGTATTATCAGCGGATTGTCGCTCGGTCTGCCCTTCGCGGCATATATCCTGCCCGCCGCCTCCGCGTCAAGTGCCGAGCCGCCCAGCCCGTAGACCGTTTCGGTGGGAAAAACGACGAGCCCGCCGTTTCTGATCATTTCCGCCGCGTCACACAGCTGTAAATCGAGGTCAGCCGTGCGATCTATTTTTCTGATTGTCGTCTTCATATTTATATACTTTCGCCGTTTTTCAGTTTTTCCGCAATGTCAGCCGAGATCAATGCGTCAGTCATGGCGCCGATGTCGCCGTTCATAAAGTTATCAAGTGAATATATCGTCATACCTATGCGGTGGTCGGTTATTCTGCCCTGCGGATAATTATACGTGCGTATCCGTTCGCTTCTGTCGCCGGTGCCGACCTGACTTTTTCTGTCAGAGGCGATCGCCTCATCGCGCTTCGTCTTTTCGATATCGTACAGCTTTGCGCGCAGCATTGCCATCGCTGTTTCCTTATTCTGCAGCTGACTGCGTTCCGTCTGGCACCACGTGACTATACCCGTCGGCTTATGAGTTATGCGTATCGCGGATTCCGTCTTGTTTATATGCTGACCGCCGGCACCGCTGGATTTGCACGTTTCCACCGTGATGTCGTCCGGGTTTATCCTGATATCCACATCCTCAACCTCCGGCAGAACGGCGACCGTGACCGTCGATGTCTGTATCCTGCCCTGCGATTCCGTTTCCGGCACGCGCTGTACGCGGTGAACGCCGCTTTCGTATGTCAGACGGGAATACGCACCGTCGCCCTCGTTCAGCATCGACACCTCCTTGAAGCCGCCGAGCTCCGTTTCGTTGTCGTCAAGCAGCTTGACCTTCCAGCCGCACGATGCCGCATACATATTATACATACGGTACAGATTGTAAGCGAAAAGTGCCGCCTCCTCGCCGCCGGCGCCTGCCCTGATTTCCATGATGACGTTTTTGTCGTCATTCTCGTCCCTCGGTAGCAGCAGGATCTTCAGCTTCTCCTCAATGGTCTTGATCTTCTCACGGCAGTCGCGGCATTCCTCGGACGCCATATCGCGCAGATCGGAATCATCCGTTTCGTCAAGCAGTGACTGCGCGCTGTCAAGGTCGGCAAGTATCCTTTTGTATTCCTCAAACTTCTCCGCTATCGGCATAAGCTTTTTATGCTCTTTCATCAAAGAGGCAAATGCCGTCTGGTCGTTGATATATTCGGGCTGTGAAAGCTTGTTTTCAATGCTGTAAAACCTGTCCGCAATGTCACGAACCTTATCGATCATTTCAGCCTCCCGTGCGCACACTTCTCATAATACTGATATATTGTACTACACAAAGGCGACTATTTCAACACATAACGCAAAACTTTTTTCGCAAATGCCGAATGAGCAAATGCGAGAAAAACAGAGAAAAAATGAGATTTAACGAGATTGTCAAAATATAAATCAAAATTCCCGAAAAAAGTTCAAAAAACCTATTGACAACGTCAAGGGCACGTGATATAATCGACACGTTGCAAAAAAGACGGTATGCTTCGGCATATCAAAAATTACGGAGGAATTTACGATGTCCACTTTTATGGCAAAAAAAGAAACAATTGAGCGTAAATGGTACGTCATAGATGCTGCTGGTAAGCCGATGGGCAAGACGGCAGTCGTTGCTGCCAATATCCTCAGAGGCAAACATCGCCCTGAGTTTACGCCCCACGTCGACTGCGGTGAGTGCGTTATCATCATCAACGCCGAGAAGGCAGTCCTCACAGGCAAGAAGCTTACACAGAAGTTCTACCGTCATCATTCCGGTTATATCGGCGGCCTTAAGTCTGTTAATTATCAGACGCTTATGGCTACGAAGCCGGAATTCGCTATGGAGCTGGCTGTCAAGGGTATGCTTCCCCACAACACAATCGGTGACAAGAGCTTCATGCGCCTTAAGGTTTTCGCCGGCGAGGCTGTAAACTGCGCATCTCTTAAGCCCATCGAAGTTACAGTAGACTGATAGAAAGGAGTCATCACAATGTATACAAGTGCAAAGCCTTACTTCTACGGCACAGGAAGAAGAAAGAAATCAATCGCAAGAGTTCGCCTCTATCCCGGCACAGGTGTCATCACGATCAACGGTCGTGACATAGATGACTATTTCGGTCTCGGCACACTTAAGCTCATCGTCAACCAGCCTTTCGGTGTTACAGGCACAGAAGGCAAGTTTGACGTAGTATGCACAGCTGTCGGCGGCGGTATCTCCGGTCAGGCCGGTGCTATCCGTCACGGCGTTGCAAAGGCTCTCCTTGCAGCTGATGCAGAATACCGTTCGGCACTCAAGAAGGCCGGATTCCTTACTCGTGACCCGAGAATGAAGGAAAGAAAGAAGTACGGCCTCAAAGCCGCACGTCGCGCACCTCAGTTCTCAAAGAGATAATCGGTTACTTCGGTTACGATTTGATACCCCCGGACTATGGCTCCGGGGTATCTTTTTGTCATGTCCGCACGCACGGCATATTTCTCTCTTTTCGGGAAATTCGCCGGAAAACGCGGATGACTCTTGCTTTCAAAAGCAAAAAACAGTATAATAACCGTATCAGTCAAAATAGCTTTTTGCCATGATATCCGCTTACGCGGCACTGATCTCAACGATAATTCACTTTTCTATGCTGTATCGGTATCATGCCGAAAAAGAAAGGATAGCTTTACATAACAAAGCCATGAACGAAACAATGAATGAAAACATTCTGGAGCTGAACGGCATCGTCAAAACCTTCGGAAGCTCGACGGCGCTCAGCGGCGTCAATTTCAATCTGAGGCGCGGTGAAGTACACGCACTGATGGGCGAAAACGGTGCCGGTAAATCCACATTTATCAAAATCATCACGGGCGTTTTTCATCCCGACAGCGGTACGATCCGATATAACGGTAAGATCATATCCCCGCAGAACACCACGGAATCATTGAACATGGGAATAGCGGCGATCTATCAGCACGCGACATCTTTCCCCGATCTTTCCGTTACGGAAAATATCTTTATGAGGCAGGAGCATTTTACGAAGCTCGGTAATTACGACTATCGGAAAATGCACGAGCTTGCCCGTAAATACATAGAGCCTTTTTCCTCAGATATCGACGTCAGAAAACCGATGTCCTCTCTCAGCGTCGCACAGCAACAGCTCGTCGAGATCGTCAAGGCTCTTTCGAGGAATGCACGTGTTCTGATTTTGGATGAGCCCACCGCTTCCCTGACCACACACGAATGTGAAAGATTATATGAGATCGTCGATCGCCTGCGCAAGGACGGCGTGTCCATGATCTTTATCACTCACCGTTTTGAGGATATGTACCGCCTTGCCGATCGGATCACCGTCCTGCGCGATTCCCGGTATATCGGGACATGGGACGTGAACGGTATCCAAACCGAAGACCTCATACAGGCTATGGTCGGCAGAAAGCTCGATCAGCTTTATCCCGTAAAAACCGGGAAAATCGGTGATGAGGTACTGCGTGTGGATCATCTGAGCAAAGAGGGATATTTTCGTGATATCTCTTTCAGCGTCAGAAAAGGTGAAGTATTTACTCTGACCGGGCTGGTCGGTGCCGGGCGTACAGAGGTATGCCAGACGATATTCGGCATCATGCGCCCCGACAGCGGCAAAATATATCTGGATGGAAAGGAAATCCGGATCAAATCGCCGACTGACGCGCTCAAGGCGGGGATCGGTCTGCTTCCCGAAGACCGTCTGACACAGGGATTTGCCGCACAGCTTCCGATTTATAAAAACGTAACGGCGGCGACACTCGGCAAATTCACGCATCGCGGTATAATTTCGGAAAAAGAGGAAATCGAAAGATCAATCGATCTCTGCACAAGGCTCCGTCTGAAGGCACACGATATCTCGGCACTTCCGTTATCGCTTTCCGGCGGAAATCAGCAGAAGGTCGTCTTTGCCAAAATGCTGAACTGCGATCTGAAGGTATTGATCCTCGACGAGCCGACAAAGGGCATCGACGTAGGCGCGAAAACCTCGGTATATGAGATCATAAACGAGCTTGCGGGAAAGGGCTATGCCATCATCATGGTTTCCTCGGAAATGCCCGAGGTCCTCGGTGTATCCGACCGCATCGCGGTGATGCGCTCCGGAAGAATTTCCGAGGTATTCGACATTAAAGATGCGACACAGGAGAAAATCCTCGCGGCATCATTGATCGAAAAGGAGAAAAACGCGATATGAAACAAAGGTTTTCATCCGTATTCCGTACGGTAGTCGGTTATCGGTCGTTCGGTCTGATCATCGCGCTTGCGGTGCTTTTGATCGTCGCTGCCATCCTGACCCCGGATTTTTACTCTCTTTCTTCCATCTCCTCCATGCTCACCAATAACGCCACCACCGCGATTCTCGCAGTCGGCATGATGTTTGTTCTGCTGACGGGCGGCATCGACATTTCCGTCGGGGCGATCCTTGCCGTCAGCGGCATTTCCGTCACAAAGCTGATGATAGCCTTCCCTTCCGTTCCCGCATTTGTATGGGTCATTACCGCGGTCGTCATCGGAACGCTGTGCGGCACCGTCAACGGTTTTCTGATCGGCCGGCTGAAGATCGTACCGCTGATCGTCACGCTTGGCACCATGTACGTTTTCCGCGGTGCCGCCTATGTGATCAGTGGCGGAGAGTGGATATTCACACACAAATATACAGACAGTTTTCTTGCCGTTTCTCAGACTGACATTCTGGGATTTGACAGCATCGTTCTGTGGACGGTGATTCTGTTTGCCGCCGCCGCATATTTCCTGCGGCTCACAAAACCGGGCAGACGGTTATACGCCGTCGGTACAAGCTATGAGTCATCGGAGATCGCCGGCATCGACGCGGCAAAAGTCCGTATGTTTGCCTATATTCTCTGCGGCGGGTGCGCCGGTCTTGCCGGTGTGCTCTATTCCGCGAATTACGCAATGGTAAACTCCGACATCGGTGCGGGATTTGAAATGACCGCAATCGCGGTTTGCGTACTCGGCGGCGTCAGTATCGTCGGCGGGCTAGGCAGAATCGACGGAGTTTTCATCGCCGCAATACTGATGAGCGTTTTGACATACCTTCTCAGCCTGCTTCCCGGATTCAGCGTCTGGAAGGATGCCTTGCAGGGCGGGATCATCCTCGTCGCTGTTGCCGTCAACATAATCAACGGAAATCTGACAAAACGCCGAGAGCTCAAAGAAAGGGGGAGACTGATATGACCGCACCGGAGCCGAAAACACGTGACCTGCGCGTAAAAAAAGAAATATTCACAGCAAAATTCTTACTGCGTTGGGAAACATTTCTCTTCTTCATACTGATCGGGATCGTTCTTGTGCTGATCGTTGCGATCCCCGACCTTATCTTCACGCAAGGCACGATGCAAGCCATTATCCGTTCGGGCATGGACCTTTCATTCATGGTTATCGGAATGACAATGGTATTGCTCATCGGAGAGATCGACGTTTCGGTCGGTTCGATCATGATCGTAAGCTGTACCGTCATGGGCCTGCTGTGCCAAAACGGCGCTCCCGATGTGATCACCGTGACAGCCGGTATCGTTTCGGGTGCCCTGTGCGGCTTGATCAACGGATTGCTCATCGCAAAGTGCAAAATGCCGTCGGTCATCGTCACGATCGCAACCTCCATGTTGTTCCGAGGCATCGTCAAAATCGTCCTCAACGTAAATACCCTGAAAAAATACCCGGATTGGTATGCCGTGCTGTCATGGCAGGACCTCATTCCGTATTCGGCACTGCTGTTTCTGATAGCAGCTGCCGTGTTTGCCGTCGTCCTCCACAAGACCGGATTCGGGCGCAGACTGATCCTTGTCGGAAGCAGTCCCGTCGTTTCGGAATATTCCGGCATACGTATTGACCGTATCAGAATCGTCGTTTTCACTTTGATGGGCATCACCGCCGCCATGTCCGGCATTCTTTTTGCGGGACGGTTGGGCGGTATCAGCTCCGGTATGGGCAGTGGGTATGAGCTCGAGGTCATTGCCATTGCCGTGCTCGGCGGCGTTTCGACCAAAGGCGGCAAGGGTACCGCAATCGGTCCCGTCATTGCGACCTTTATTATGGCGGTTCTCGGGAAAACGCTCGACCTTTTATGGGTGCACGCCAATATTCAGAAAATCATCGTCGGAGGCATCCTGCTGATCGCGGTACTGCTTCCGGCACTTACCGCAAGGATCAAAGCCCGCCGTGTATCGG
>JAKSPY010000056.1 GCA_024404445.1 Clostridia bacterium | reverse complement strand
CTCGTTTCGCGGCACGACATCCTCCTGTATCCAAAAAACGAACAGCCTCCCGTCAGGTGCGTTCCACAGCTGAATGTCAAGCGCATGAATCATTTTTTCCTTATTTCCGGGTATGATCAGCAACGGCTTCTTTACGGTTTTGCCGCCGTCGTCGCTGTATGCCAGAATACAATAGTTATCCATGTGCGGCTCTCTCGGTCCGCCGGAATACCAGCCCTCATATATTCTGCCGCCCTTTGTAACGGCTATGGTCGGGCATCCCTGAAATTTTCGTATAGATTCCGCATATTGCGGATCGTCTGTGTTCCAAATAAGCTCGCAAGGCGTTTTATCGGCGTTCATATCTGCCTCCGTTTTTTTTGCATTATATCATACGTTGCCGCGGATTGCAATAAAAATGAGCATTATAGTAAAACAGACGGCGCGTTTTTCATATTAACCGACGATCCGGCAATAATAAGAAAAAAACATTTGGCCGGTTATATGGGATTTACGAAAATTTCGTTCATATACTTTTTCGCGACTGTCGCCGTCGCGGCATATTACGCCGTACCGAAAAGGTACAGAAATACTGCGATGGCGATACTGTCGCTGATATATTACGCCTATGTCGGGCTGACCGGGACGGCGGTCGCCGCAGTGTGTGCCACGGTGACGTACGTCGGCGGCATACTGACCGAAAAGCACCGCCGTGACGGGGAGTCAAGCGTCTGTGCCGCCGCGGCGGTCGGAATACTGATCGCCATACTGTGCCTGATGAAGTACGGAAAGGCGTCGATACAGCCCGGTATCAGCTTTTTTACATTTCGCGCGATAAGCTATATCGCCGACATCCGGCGCGGCACCCCCGCGGAAAAGGACGGCGACGTTTTCATCGCCTGGTTCATGCTGTTCCCGATAATGATCGCCGGACCTATCGTCAGATATGATGAGCTGTGCGGTGAGCTCACCGATCGCACGGCATCAGCCGGTGATGTTTCCGACGGTATCGCCCGCTTTGCGGTCGGACTGTTCAAAAAGACGCTGATCGCAGACTCACTATACGCCGTATGCGCGGTATATAAATCGCAGACGGCGCCGAGCACCCTGTTCGCGTGGCTGTACGCGGTATCGTACACTCTGTACATCTACTACGACTTTTCGGGATACAGCGATATGGCAATAGGACTCGGACGTATTTTCGGGTTTCATTTTCCCGAAAATTTCGATTACCCTTATATTTCGGCAAGCATTTCGGAATTCTGGCGCAGATGGCACATCTCTCTGGGCAGGTGGTTCCGCGATTACGTATATATACCGCTCGGCGGCAGCAGACACGGCAGAATACGTACGGCATTAAGTCTGGCCGCCGTGTGGATACTGACGGGAATGTGGCACGGAGCGTCGTGGAATTTCGTTATATGGGGCGCGTGGTACGGCGTGCTGATAATATCCGAAAAACTGCTGTACCCCCATTTCCGCAGCCACGCGTACACCGTGGCGGCGATCGTCACAGGCTTTGTGATCTTTGACGGAGGCACCGTGGCAGGCGCGTTTACGACACTTGGCAGAATGATCGGCATAGGTGCCGCGCCGTACGATCAGATGTCGCTGTACTATCTCGGATCAAACGCGATACTGCTGACTGCGGCGGCTGTCGGTGCAACGCCGATCATCAGACGTCTGACGCGGCAAATAAAGCACACGGCCGTTTTGCGTCCCGTCGCCGTAAGCGCCTCGCTGATCCTGTCGACCGCGTATACCGTCAGCGGCACGTTCAACCCATTTTTGTATTCCCGATTCTGATGAAAAAGACGACCGATCTCATAACAATACTGCTGACAGCCTCCGTGTGTCTCTGTGGCATGGCGTCGTTTTTCGCCGCGAAGCCTCGTGAATACTCAGAGGCGGAGCGACGGCGGCTGGCGGATATACCGGACGCCGATTTCGGCTCGATATCCGACGGATCATATTTTTCCGACCTCGGCATATATCTGACCGAGCAGTTTCCGGGCCGGTAGGGGTTAAGGCAACTGCGGGCCTTTGCGGAAAGATATATACTGCTTGACCGCGACTGCGACAACATCATAGAACACGATGGTTATCTGTCGCAATCCGACACCGCCAATCACAGCGGTGACGCGGAGAGGACGGCAGATATCATCAATCGCATCGTAAGCAAATACCTCGGTGGTTCACGTTGCGTTTTTTCCGTCATTCCCGATAAAACGGCATATCTGACGGAATACGGCTATTACGACACGAACGAATATATCATATCGGAAATGAAAAGGCGTGTTACGTGTTGCGAATACGCCGACATCACGCCGTTTCTGTCACTGAACGATTATTACCGCACCGACACGCATTGGTCGCAGGATAGGATCACCGATATCGCAGATTATTACGGTGAGGTTTTCGGCGTTGACGTTTCGTCGGAATACGATATCGTCGCGCGCGACGGCTTTTACGGCGTGCTTGCACCGCAATACGCTTTGCCGACAGAGCCCGATACGCTGTATTATCTGACCGACGACGTGACGGACGGTTGTACGGTATACGATTATGAAACGGGGCGCACACTGCCTGTATACGACGCAGACGCCGCAGATATGTACGACACGTTTCTGCACGGCACGCGCGCGATGTTGCGTATAGACAACAGCCGATCGGAGTCCGGACGAGAGCTGATAATATTCCGCGACTCATTCGCATCATCGCTCGCACCGCTTCTGTGCCGCGGATACGACAGGATAACGCTCATAGACCTGAGATACGTCGGTGCCGACGACCTCCGGGAATTCGTCGATTTTCACGGGCAGGACGTGCTGTTCCTTTACAGCACGATAGTAATAAGGCAAAGCCGGACGTTGGCGCGATGATGCCGAAACAAATAAATAACCGGTTTTGTCGGACAAAATCAAAAAAGTGTGAGATATTCCCGATCGCTTTACGACTAATATTATGAATACAACGATCATGGAGGCGAATATGAGAAAATTACAAAAAATGCTGACCTGCGCAATATGCCTTATACTGTGTATATCGACGATACTCGGCCATTCGTCATGCGGCGTCACGGTCAGCGCCATAGATTATATGGAGGGCTTCACACGCCGGTCGCAGAAGGTCGGTGAGGTTACTGATGAATTCAAAACTGCGCTGATCGGCTTCGGCACCGATATATTCCGCCGCTGTATAGAAGATGAGGATGATAATTATCTCGTATCTCCGCTGTCTGCCCTGATATGCCTCGCAATGATCGCGAACGGCACCGCCAACGAAACGCTGGCGGAGATAGAGCAGACACTCGGCATCAAATGCGACGATCTCAATGAGGCGCTGTACGCCTATATGTCACAGCTGTATACGGCTGACGACTGTAAGGTCGCGCTTGCCGACTCGGTATGGTTCAACAGCGACTGCGGATGTCTGGATATATCCGATGACTTTCTGCAGACCAATGCCGATTGGTATAACGCGCAGGTCTACGGGCGACCGTTTGACGACAGCACGAAGCAGGCGATCAACAATTGGGTAAAAGAGTACACAGACGGAATGATCGATAAAATAATCGAGGATAAGATACCGGCGTTTACTGTCATGTACCTCATAAACACGCTCCTTTTCGATGCAAAATGGCAAAATGAATATGAAAGCACCGATATCAAAAAACTCACGTTCACATCACACGACGGCACCGAGAACAAAATCGATATGATGCATTCGTTTGAGAACATTTATCTGGAAAATGATAATGCCGTCGGCGTATGCAAGCTGTATAAGGGCGGAAAATACTGTTTTGTCGGCATATTGCCGAATGAAGGCACTGACATCTACGACTATATCGCCGGATTTGATCGTGATGAATTCACCGGTCTGTGGAATTCGATAAGCTTTCGTGCCGTCGATACGCTGATACCGGAATTCGAATACGGCGCTGACATCACGTTGACAGAGATATTGCAGGATATGGGTATAAATCAGATGTTCGACGGCCGTGCGGATTTTTCACGCATCGGTAAATTCGGCAATGGGGATTTATTCTGCTCCGACATCAAGCAAAAGACCAAAATCGAGGTCAACCGCAACGGCACAAAGGCGGCGGCAGTCACATGGGCCGAAATCAAAGCGACCTCCGCAGGTCCCACGGAAACAAAATCAGTGTATCTGACACGGCCATTCGTCTATGCGATAGTTGATTTCACCACCGGCACACCGCTGTTCATAGGCGCATATACAACAGTGAAATAGGCGTGCGGGATGACCGCGCAGGCACAGTCACGTTTTAACGCAATACGAAACCCGATCGGACTTAGCGATCGGGTTTCGTTCTTGTGCACTGTGCGCCGATGCCGCCACAAGCGGTTTTATCTTTTTATCCTGAAATCATATTTGCCGTCATATCTGACACTCAGCGTATCGCCGGCGGCAAGCTCACCGGCCAACAACATATCCGACAGTCTGTCTTCGATCTCAGAATACACCGCGCGGCGCAACGGACGTGCGCCGAACGAGGCACATTCGAGGTTATCCGCAAGATGACTCGCGACGGAAATATCAAAAACGGCGGTTATCTGCATATCGGCCAGCCGTCCCGAAAGACCGTCCAGCATATTTTCCGCTATACGCGTAAGATCATCCTTACCGAGCGCGGAAAAATATACGACCTCATCGATGCGATTTATGAATTCGGGCTTGAAGGTCTGACCGAGGCGCGTATGTGCAATATCGGGCGCCGGGACAAACCCGCTGTGCGCAGTTGAATTCGTAACGCTGTTGGTCGTCAGAATGATGACCGCATTGCAAAAATCGGCGCGTCTGCCCTCACTGTCGGTCAGCGTTCCGTCGTCCAAAATCTGCAGCAACAGATTAAAAACGTCCGGGTGTGCTTTTTCTATCTCATCAAACAGCACCACACTGTACGGTCGGCGTCTGATCTTCGCGGTCAGTTGTCCGCCCTCACCGTATCGGATGTACCCCGGCGGCGAGCCTATAAGGCGGGATACGTTGTGCTTTTCCATATATTCGCTCATATCCAGCCTGATTATCGAATCACGTGAGCCGAAAAGCTCCTCGGCGATTATATGGGCAAGCTCGGTCTTTCCCACACCCGTCGTGCCGGCAAAAATCAGCGAGCACACAGGCCGGCCTCCGCCCGAAATGCCGGAACGTCCGCGCCGTATGGCACGGCACACCGCACTGACCGCATCGCTCTGTCCTATCAACCTTCTGCCGATACGCGCCTCCATACCCAAAAGGCGTCGTGCCTCGTCAGCTATCAGACTGCCCACGGGTATCTGCGTCTGCTCCGTCACCACGGCGGCGATGTCGTTCTCATCCACCGTCAAAGATGCGGAAACAGCATCGTTTTTCCATCTGTTCATCAGCGTTTCCGCGCGCATCGACGCGTCGCGCGCAAGGTCGCGCAGTTCGGACGCGTGCTCAAAATCCTGTCGGCGTATCGCGTTTTCCTTCAGAGCGGAATACGTTGCCGCGGCACGCTGTGCGTCACGGATATCATCAGGCACCGTGGACAACCGCACGCGCTTTTTTGACGATGCCTCATCGATGAGGTCTATTGCCTTATCCGGCAGAAACCTGTCGAAAATATATCGCTTTGACAGGCGCACTGCGGCCGTGATCGCACCGTCAGTTATCTTGACGCCGTGATGCGCCTCATATCTCTCACGCAAAGCACGCAGGATCACCTCAGTCTGCTCTGCCGTCGGCTCACTGATATTGACAGTCTGAAACCTGCGTTCAAGCGCGGCATCCTTTTCTATATGGCGCTTGTATTCCGTTAAGGTAGTCGCGCCTATGAGATGTATCTCGCCGCGCGCGAGCAACGGCTTCAATATATTCGCGGCATCCACCGCCCCCTCTGCCGCGCCCGCGCCGACGATCGTGTGAAGCTCATCGATAAACAGTATGATATTGCCTCGCGCCGTCACCTCGTCGATCACCTTTTTCATTCTTTCCTCAAATTCACCGCGGTACTTCGCACCGGCGATCATCGCGCCGATATCCAGCATTATCACGCATTTTGAACTGAGCGAGCACGGCACGTTGTTTTCCGCTATTCTTACGCACAGCCCCTCCACGACGGCGGTCTTTCCGACGCCCGGCTCACCGATAAGGCACGGGTTGTTCTTTCGACGGCGCGACAGTATTTGTATGACGCGCTCGGTTTCCGCTTCCCTGCCGACGGTCGGATCGAGGTTGCCCAGCCGCGCCGCCTCGGTCAGATCGCGGCCGTATTGCATCAATACCGATTGCGGTATCGCCTCACGGTGCTTGGCTTTGGTATCGTTCAGATAGCCGTCGCCGTAAAACGACGAAAGATCGGCCTGTATTTCCGCGATAGAGCAATTCTGCGCCGTGATCAGCCGCGTGCCTATGCAATCGCGCTCCGACAGCATCGCTCGTAGCAGGTCCTCTGTGCCGACACGCAGATGCAGTGACCTTGCCGCCTCCTGTGCCGCCAGCTCAATGATTCGGCGAAGCCCCGGCGTCAGCTCCTGCGCGTTACCCTCTATCTGTCGTGTCGCCGCGATCTGCGCGCGTATCTGCTGATATGTGACACCGTGCATCTCAAGTATGCTCTTCGCCACGTTTGCCTGCGACGACAAAATGCCCAGCAGTAAATGCTCCGATCCCGTATATGCCGATCGCATCGATGACGCCTCATTTGACGCTATGTCCAGCGCCTGACGCGCCGCCGACGTAAGATTATCGTACATTTGCCTTCCCCCGAAACACATCCAAACATCATAAATTCATTCTATTATAGTGTTACCCGACAAAACTTATTCGGAAAAATTGCAAATCATATTGCCTTATCGGCAACGATGGTGTAAAATATTGACAGAAATTATCGGAGGTACGCTATGTTATCACGGATATACAGCGCGGGATTGCAGGGCATCGACGGTTATATCGTCACGGTGGAATGCGACGCACAGAAGCGGGTCCCCGCCATAGAAATAGTCGGTCTGCCCGACAACGCGATAAAAGAATCAAAAGAGCGCATCAAGGCGGCGTTTGTGAACAGCGGCTATCCGTTTCCCGCCGCGACGCTGACGGTCAACCTTGCCCCCGCGGACAAGAAAAAAGTCGGATCATCGTACGATCTGCCGATCATGAGCGCGATAATGAGGTGCGCCGGGATATTCCCGCGCGATCTGGATTACGACAGGATGTGCTTCATCGGCGAGCTGTCATTGTCCGGCGAGGTACGTCCGGTATCGGGAGTTTTGTCAATGGCAACGGCGGCGCGCGACGCGGGCTTCACCGATCTGTACGTGCCGGCGGCAAATGCCGGCGAGGCGTCCGTCGTATCGGGCATCAACGTATACCCCGTATCGAATCTGCGCACGCTCATATCGCACCTGCGCGGTGAGGAATCGCTGACGCCCGTGCAATTCGGCGCCGAGGATTTCGCGGCGCAGAGATGTCAGGGCATACTCGATTTTGCCGACGTAAAGGGGCAATTCGGCGCAAAGCGCGCTCTTGAGGTCGCGTGCGCGGGCGGTCATAACATTCTGATGATCGGGCCTCCCGGCGCCGGCAAAAGTATGCTGGCGAAACGCATATCGACGATTTTGCCGGATATGACGTTTGCGGAAGCGATAGAAACGACAAAGATACTTTCAGCCGCAGGGGCACTGCCGGAGGGCGTTTCGCTCGTTACACAACGACCGTTCCGCGCGCCTCATCACACGCTTTCGCCCGCAGGACTTGCCGGCGGCGGTTCAAATCCCACACCCGGCGAGATATCGTTGGCGCACAACGGCGTGCTGTTCCTTGATGAGTTGCCGGAATATACCCGCACGGCGACGGAGATCCTGCGTCAGCCGTTGGAGGACAGAAAGGTCACGATAACTCGCGTCAGCGGCAAGCTGACGTTTCCGGCGGGCTTTATGCTCGTTTGCGCGATGAATCCGTGTAAATGCGGATATTACGGCCAGCCGAACAAGACCTGCACCTGCTCACCCGACTCAATAAAAAAATATCTGTCAAAGATCAGCGGTCCGCTGCTTGACAGAATAGACATTCAGATAGAAATCCCCGCTCTGTCATACGCCGAGCTGACCGAA
Organism: Clostridia bacterium; assembly: GCA_024404445.1. Lineage (GTDB taxonomy): Bacteria > Bacillota > Clostridia > Oscillospirales > CAG-272 > RGIG6816. The sequence continues at coordinate 1,570 of JAKSPY010000056.1, read as the reverse complement.
AAGCAGTCGAAAGCGGAGTCAAGCGCACAAATAAAGGCACGTGTGGATGCCGCGAGAAAATTCGCCGCCGCACGCTACGAGGGCGAGCCGGAGCTGTACGGCAATGCCAATCTGACGAGCGTACAGATACGCAAATACTGTACTTTGGACGAAAAAGCACAGACTGTGCTGAAATTTGCGTTTGACAACCTCGGTCTGTCGGCAAGAGGATACGACAGGATACTGCGCGTGGCGCGCACCGTCGCTGACCTCGACGCAAGTGAAACGATCAGGGAAAATCACGTCCTTGAGGCCATACAGTACAGGTCGCTCGACCGCAAATATTGGGGAATATGAGAAAAAGCATACCGGTGCCGCCGGTATGCTTTTTTGTCAAATTGCCGCGCGCGTCATATAATGACAAAAAACGGTGCGGAGGATATCATGGCAGTAAAAATATTCATCGATCAGGGGCATAACCCGCAGAATCCGAATTCGGGTGCCGAGGGAAACGGGTACCGTGAACAGGATCTGGTTTATTATATCGGCGTCGAATTGGCCGCACTGCTGAATGCCAACGGAAATTTTGAGGCGCGGCTGTCACGCAATTCTCCCGACGAAATACTCGGCACCAGCATAGCCACCAGCCTGTCGGCGCGCACATCAGCCGCAAATGCATGGGGCGCAAATCTGTTCATATCCATCCATGCCAATGCGTCGGATATCGTGTCGGCGACGGGATGCGAGGCGTTCGTTTTCAGTACGGGCTCAGTCGCCTACGGGGCGGCATCGGAAATGCTGGCAGGCATTTCGGCCAATACGGGCATACCCGACAGAGGCGTCAGCGCACGTCCCACGCTTTACGTACTGAGGGCAACAAAAATGCCGGCTACCTTAGTGGAAACCGGCTTTATCACAAATCCGTCGGAGGCTACTCTGCTGGCAGAAAGACCCGACTTATTTGCAAAAGGTATGTATGAGGGACTGCTGAGGTTTTACGGGATCGCCTAATCGTCCGAAAGATCCGTCATCAGTTCATTCGTTTGCTCGTCGTACTTGAAATGCATCTGAACTGCGTTTGACGATTTCGTCTGCGTCGGCTTTTTGGACTTTTTGCCTCCGGCGGGCTTCTTCTTTACGGGCTGATGCTTGACGGGATCTGCCGTTTTTGATTCGGGCTTGCCCTTCGGTGCCACAGGCGCGGAAATGTCCTTCCTTTTCTTTTCAAATCTCGCAAAATCCGTTGCCGAAGCCACACGCATCTGCTCATCGAGATTTTTTCCAGCCTGTGCCGCCTCACGTGCGTTGCGCTCATCAAGCGCGGCCTGTTCCGCACGCACCTCTGCCAGCGAAAACATCGTGGGCGTACCCATCGGCGACTTCGTCAGCGGTCTGTCGTAAACGGGAATGGTATTTGAACGTTCTCTGCGGTGCGCCAGCTGTTCAAGCGCGGCATCGGCATCGTCACGGTAAAGCTCCGGATCTGTCTGATGTTGATTTTCGGCGGCCAACCTGTCCGCCTCTTTTTTTTCGTCTTTCGCCTGCTCCAATGTTCTGCCCTCCGATCTGACGTTGCCGGTCACATTCATGG
>JAKSPY010000055.1 GCA_024404445.1 Clostridia bacterium | reverse complement strand
GGTGTCGGTGCTTGATCCGAAAGTCACGGCAGAGATGTACGCGCTCGTTGATGATTTAAATAAAGACGGCGTCACCGTCATCATGATCTCTCACGATCTGAACGCCGCGCTGAAATACGCCGATCACATACTGTACATCGGTAACACGGTGTATTTCGGTACGAAAGACGGATACCTTGCCGACAACGGACAAAAAGCATCCGACGGGAAAGGCGGTGACGCATAATGTGGCTGTTTGAAAAGCTGGCACTGTATTTTGAGTACCCGTTCGTGCGTTACGCGCTCATCGTGGGCGTTCTGATCTCACTGTGCTCATCTCTGATCGGAGTGACTCTGGTGCTGAAGCGTTTTTCATTCATCGGCGACGGACTATCCCATGTTGCGTTCGGCGCAATGGCGGTCGCGGCAGTGGTCGGGCTGACCGACGATATGCTGCTCGTGCTGCCGATCACGATCGTCAGTGCGGTACTTTTACTTCGCACCGGGCAAAACGCCCGGATAAACGGCGATGCCGCCATAGCCATGATCTCGGTGGGCGCGCTCGCCGTCGGATATCTGATCATGAATATTTTTTCCACCTCATCCAATCTTTCCGGCGACGTTTGTTCAACCCTGTTCGGATCGACATCTATCCTCACACTGACTCAAACAGAGGTCACGCTGTGTTCTGTTCTGTCGGTGATCTCGGTGGTAGCCTTCGTGTTATTTTATAACAAGATATTTGCGGTCACGTTTGACGAATCCTTTGCAAAAGCGACCGGCACGAAAGCCGGAGTATACAATCTGATACTCGCCGTCATAATCGCGGTCATAATCGTGCTGGCAATGAATCTGGTCGGATCGTTGCTGATCTCCGCTCTTGTCATTTTTCCTGCGCTGTCGGCAATGAGGGTTTTCAAAAGCTTCAGATCCGTTACCGTATGCGCGGCGCTTCTGTCGGTGATTTGCTCATCGCTCGGCATCATGATCTCCATCATAGCCGGGACACCCGTGGGATCAACTATCGTCGCCGTTGATATCGCGGCGTTCGTGATTTTCACAATACTCGGAAAAATTATGGGAGGTATCGGAAAATGAAAAAAATCATTTTATCGTTCATAGCACTGCTTTCGGCAACTTCGCTCATATCCTGCGGCACCGCGATCAATAAAGACGACGCCATTGACGTCGATCTGACGAGTCTGAGCAGTACCATGGTCTATGCAGAGGTCTATAACATGATGACTAATCCCGATGACTATCTGGGAAAGACAGTAAAAATGCGTGGAAGCTTTTCGGTTTATCATGACAACTCGACCGGAAAAAACTATTTTGCCTGTCTGATCTCCGATGCGACAGCCTGCTGTTCGCAGGGGATTGAGTTTGTGTTGGATGGGGATCACATTTATCCGAAGGACTATCCCGAAATCGGATCGGAAATCACGGTAACAGGGGTATTCGACACCTACTATGAGGGCGATTATATGTACTGCCAGCTCATTCACGCCGGATTAAAGTGACCGTCGCCGGAGATAATAAACAATCAAATAAAAAAACGATGCGGCATATTCCAGACGTATCGTAAAATGTCAATATAACAACATCCGGGCAATTGTACGTTGTTGCCCGGATGTTGTTATATATGTAAATACATCAATCTCTGTCAAACAGACTCCTGCCCTCGTGATCGATCCCGACTATCAGTGGGAAATCACGCACCTGTAGTTTACGGATGGCCTCACAGCCAAGCTCCGGAAACGCGATTATTTCAGCACTGACAACACTTTTTGCCGCTATCGCGCCGGCACCGCCGACAGCGCAGAAATACACAGCACCGTTTTTCATTATTGAGGCACGGACGCTTTCTGATCTGTTCCCTTTACCGATCATCGCAACCACTCCGCAGTCCAGCAGTGTGGGCGAAAAGGTGTCCATGCGAGACGAGGGCGTAGGTCCGCATGAGCCGATCGGCAGACCGTCCGGCGCAGGCGTCGGGCCGGCGTAATATATCGTCGCCCCTTGCAGATCGATCGGCAATTCCCCGCCCGCAGATATCAGATCACACAGCCTCTTGTGCGCGGCGTCACGCGCCGTATATACAGTGCCGCTCAACAGCACGGACTGCCCCGCCCGCAATTCAGGCAGGCGTTTTTTTATTTCACTGACTTCAATTCTTATCTGTTCCATTTTTGAATGCGTTTATAGCCGCCATCGTGCTTTTAAAAAACTGTTCGATCTTTTCGTCAAACGACGTGTATTTCGTTTTTTTGCCCGATTGTGTATTCTGCGTGGGTTTTGCAGTCGGTTCTGCCTTTTTCGGCGCGCTTGACGTCGGTTTTACTTCCGGTTTTTCTCTGTATTCGCCGTTTATCTGCGGTTTGTAGTTGTCTGAAATGCCGGAATTCATATATTCTATGCGATTGCCGAGCTCCAGACTCTTTGATCCGATATCGCGCAAAAAGCTGTCAAGTCCGCTTTTGATCTCCGAAACGAACAGCACGACCTCTTCCGCGTACTCTGCGGCATTTTTGCGGTATTTTTCTTTCAGCTCATCGGATTCTTTTTTTGCGTCGTCAATAATGCGCTGTGCCTCCAGCCTTGCGTCGGCGATTATATCGTCGCCGCGATTCATCGCGTTTGTCACGCAATCCTCGGCGCTGGTGTTCGCGCTCATAATAATGCGCGATATGCGGTCATTCAGCTTTTCAAACAGGGCCGCCTCCTGCTCAAGCGATATTTCGCTGTCACCGTCACCGTCCTGATCGACAGATGCCACGAGGCTTTCGATCTTATTCAGCTCCTCCGTCTTTTCCGCGAGTGACTTTTCCAGCTCATCTATGCGTGCAGACATACCCATTATCGCGTTTTTCAGCTCGACGTTCTCCGCGTCCTTCTGCGTCAATGACGCTTGAACGCCGAAAAGCTCGACAGCCAGCTCATCAAGTTGCGCCGAAATCTGAGCCTTTTCATCCTCCGCGACAGAAGCACGGCGTGTTTCACGCTCTATGCGCATCTCATACATTTCGGTCTTTGACAGCATCTCGGTGCTGACGGCGGCCAGATACGTATTCACATCTTCCTTATTATATCCGCTCAACGCATTGCGGAACATCACCTTTTTATTTGCCATATTGCCCTCCGCAGAGTATTATCTATACGTATTCTATCACAATTGTTGCGATTTGACAATCCCGATTAAAAAAAATATCGAAATGTTTACTTTTTTTGTGCTGTGATGTATAATATCGATAAAGCCTCGGAGGTGTCTATGACTGATATGTGGGAAAAACTGAAAAAAAACATCCGGCCGATACTGCTGTACGGCATGGGCAACGGTGCCGATAAGATCTGCGACGAAGCAGAGACGCGCGGCAACGGTGCCGATAAGATCTGCAACGAAGCAGAAAAGCGCGGCATAAATATCAGCGGATGCTTTGCGTCCGACGGATTCGTGCGACATCAGCAGTTCCGCGGCATGACGGTGATATCCTACTCGGAGGCCGTAGCTGAATACGGCGACTTTACTGTTCTGATATCATTCGGATCGTGCCTTGACGGTGTTATGAGCAATATGAGAAAAATTGCCGCCGAAATGGATACGTACGCGCCCGACGTACCCGTGTGTGGGGATAATATTTTCGATTCGGCTTTTTTTGCGGCACACAAAGCGGAAGCAGAGGCGGCGCGCGCGTTATTTCATGACAATGAATCGCGCAAGGTGTTTGACGAGATCACGGCATATAAGCTCGACGGCAGGATATGCCATCTGGACGCCGCGACCTCTGAAAAGGACGTCGCTCTGACAAAAATACTGCGAGGCGGTTACGACGGATATATCGACCTCGGCGCATATATAGGCGACACAATCGATGAGATGATACGGTATTATCCCACGATAAAAAACGTGACCGCATTTGAGCCGTCGCCGAGAATATACGGTAAGCTGTGTCAGAATATAAAAAAATACGACGGTATCGCGTTTTATTCCATTAACGCCTGCGCCTCAGACACGAACAAGATCGCTGTTTTCTCCGATGGCGGAGGTCGCAATTCGACCGTGACGGATAACGTAAAAACCGCCTCCGGCGCAAAACGCACGGAGGCGGAGTGTATGGCTGTTGACAGTACAGATATATCAATGTATATAAATAAATCGATATTATTAAAGCTCGACGTTGAGGGCGCCGAATCGGACGCGCTTGACGGTTGCAGACATCTGCTGTCGTCGTGCGATGCCGATCTGATCGTATCGGCATATCACAGAAGCGAGGATATCTTTGCCCTGCCGATTAAGCTGCACGAAATGTTACCGGATCACAGACTGTATCTGAGAAAGCACCCGTATATCCCGGCATGGGATATCAATATTTACGCAGTCGGTTGATCACAGCGTGGTCACCACCACAGTCGCGGTATCGGCCGATACGGAATACTCTCCCGCACCTGCGGGTATCAGATAACTGTCGCCCTTATTCATCGAATAAGCCTTACCGCAGTATTCTATCACACCGCATCCGTCGGTGCACAGAACATTCGCAAAGCTGTGTGCGTCCGTTTTCAGTCCGACCGTGCCTGTGACGTCGTATTTCTTAACAGTGAAATATTTGCATCCGGCGATCACGTCGCCCCCGTGAGTGTACGTCATCTTGCCGGGATCGACGCGTTCTATTACGTTAAGCGCGTCATCGACGTGCAATTGACGCAACGAGCCGTCCGGTTGACGCCTGTTATAATCATATACCCTGTACGTGATATTCGAATTCTGCTGTATTTCGGCTATCAGTATTCCGTGGCAGATCGCGTGTACCATTCCCGACGGGATGAAATACGTTTCACCCTTTTTGACAGGCTGATAATTCATCAGACTTTCCAATGTGCCGGAGGCGATCGCATCGGCGATCTGCTGACGTGTGTATTTCTCTTTCAGTCCGTATATGATGTGTGCGCCCGGCTCGGCATCGACAATATACCACATCTCCGTTTTGCCGAGGTCTGTGGTATGTGAAAGCGCGTACTCATCATCGGGATGTACCTGTATCGACAGATCGGCCTCGGCGTCGATCAGCTTTATCAACAGCGGAAATCTCTCACCGTCCCATGTGTCGCCGACCGCCTGCGGATAGGTCCTGAAATACTCTTCCAGCGTCATTCCGTCATATTCTCCGCCGCATATCACACTCATGCCGTCTGCGCGGCAGGTCAGCTCCCATGACTCGGCCAGTTTTTCGCCCTCGGTGCCCTTACCGTATTCGGCGGCAAGGCGTGATCCGCCCCAGATTATTTTCTTTGTCACGGGCTTCATCTTCATCGGATATATATTCATGATCTTCATCAGCTCCTTTTTTACCTATTATACATATCACAAACACTGTTTTCAAGTATCGGAGAAAATTATGTCACACAAAATCATCACTCAATACGATTCCTTTCCGTTTGAACTTCCGTTGATTCTGGACGGAGCCACGGGCACTAATCTGATCAAGGCCGGTATGCCGTCCGGCGTATGCCCGGAAACATGGATACTCGAAAATCCTGAGACGCTCGTTTCATTACACCGGGCGTATGAGGCGGCCGGCTCTGACGCGGTTTACGCACCCACATTCGGAGGAAACGCGATCACACTCGCCTCGCATAAGGTTACGGCAGATAAAGCGGAGATCATAAACGGTGCGCTCGCCTCAATGGCAAGAAGCGCGACCCGCTGTCTGATCGGCGGAGACGTATCACCGACAGGCAGAATGATGTACCCGCTTGGCGATATGACATTTGAAATCGCGTCGGATATTTACGCACAACAGGCGAAGTCCATGTCGAAAAGCTGTGACTTTTTCGTCACTGAAACAAACATTTCACTTGCCGAGGCACGTGCCGCGGTATACGGCATCAGATCGGTATCGGATAAGCCCGTGTTTGCGACAATATCGGTATCGGAAAACGGCAGGACTCTGTGCGGCGATACTCCGCTTGCGTCGCTGATATCACTCGCGCACGCGGGCGTCAGCGCATTCGGACTGAACTGCTCCTGCGGGCCGGAAAGCATGATCGGGCTGTTGTCCGGGCTTGTGCCGTTTTCCATGGCGTTGGGAGTGCCGCTGATAGCAAAGCCAAATGCCGGTAAGCCACATGACGTAAACGGTCAGACCGTATTCGATATGGGCGCAGATGAATTCGCATCGCATATCGCCGACGCAGTCGGATCGGGGATCATGATCGTCGGCGGCTGTTGCGGTACTTCGCCGGAATATATATCGGCAATAAAAGAAAAATTGAACACGGTCAAGGCAATGCCGTCTGCCGCACAGCCGGACGTGTCGCGATTGGCAGCAACAAATTCCGCCGTTTGTGAGATCACGGCAGACGCGGAAATCATGAGCGTCGGCGACTTTATCGACGGCGATGAAAGTGCAGTCGTTAACCTTAAAAGCCGTGCCGATGCCGATGAGCTGATCGAGAATATGTATATGCTTCCGGCACCGTTCGCTGTATGCGGCGACTGCAACGCCATAGACATCATCTCACGCAAATATTGCGGCTATGCACCGATACTTCAACGGATATGATGACCGGCGGGCAACGACACATACGGACTTTTTCACAGATCACATTATATAAAACGGATAAATCATGTACATCATGTACAATTGCAGAATTATCTGTAATAAAAGCCTTGACAATAATTCCTTTCGATGTTATACTGTAGCAAATCAAATTTCATTCAAGGCAGTTACGGACATGAATGAAAATAAAGCAATCAAGGAGAAAAACACTATGAAAAGAATAATCTGTTTGACACTTTTGGCAACGATGTTGCTGTTTGCGGTATGCGGATGCGCGGCTGACTGCAATACAACAGTAAAAAACGGCACCATTGAAGGTGATATCACCGAGATCAACGGCAATACGATCACGATGCTTCTGTATAAGACAGTCGATATCCCGCTCGCTCCCGGTCTGCGGGACGATACGATAGAGCTCATTGGCGGCGACACAACCTCCGGTAGCGGTTCAATCTCCATAACCGGCGGCAAAAAAGAAAAGACACCAAACGACATCACGCTCACATTCACAGTCGATGCGAATACGGAGTACAAGATCACCGGTTCGGAATATAAGTTTGATCTGATCAAAGTCGATGATCACATTTCCGTGACATTTGATGCCGATGGCAAGGTCACGACCGTTGAGGTACTCGTTCTTAATATGGGTCTTGTGATTAAATAATGACCAATAAAAAGCAGCTCATATGATATGCACCCCAAAAGTGTCTAACTTTTGGGGTGCATATCACTTTTTAATATTATTGTCGGTTATTTCAGGTACTTTTCGATCTTTTTTCTGAATGCAAAAGAAGATGCTTATTGCATCAGTGTTTTTTAACCCCAACTATTGACAAAGAGCCTTTTTTATATTATTGTCGGTTATTTCAGGTACTTTTCGATCTTTTTTCTGAATGTTCTGAAATACATCACCGTCAGTATTCCGTACAGTCTGTCGGCAAGCACGAAAATGACATTAGAAAGCAGTATATACACTGCGACCATCAGCATTGACTCCGGCAATTCCAACAATTTGCTTGCCGATAGGCCGAGAATCACAAGCTCCGCATTGAATATGAGCAATTTGAGCGAATAGCTCAGTATGGCACCTATGTGTGTGCCAAGACGCTCACACAGACACTTAGTGATAGGCATGATGCCGAAAAGCAATGCGAAAAAGAATGCGGGCAACTTCTGCGGCAAAACAATAAATGACAGTATGGAGATGGCCGCATAAACGCCGAACGCCATGGCAGTGCCGTATTCAGCCATGAAAAACAGTACCGCAAACGATGCGAGGCACGCCGATGAGATATCCATCACGTCGAGTATCGCACCAACATAAAGCACCACCACCGAAAGTGCCGACATAACGGCGCCGATGGCAAGCTGTTTGGTTTTTCGCTTTTTCATATCAACAGCATGAGATCAGATCGCCGCCGCACATCTCGCAAAGGCAATCCGCGCACAACAGCGTTGAGCAGGTATTACAGCACATTTCAGAATCCGACGACGGTGATGTCGCATTCGTTCTGACGCCGTCCATAGCCGCCCTGTATTCATCATTGGAGGGATCCATCCTGCAAGCCTCGGAAAAATACTTTGACGCCTCAAAATACCATCCGCGCCCCATGAAAATGACGCCCTTCAGATAGTGCCATTCGGCATTGCGTGCGGATGCCGGCACGGAATTCAGCCGCATATCGGCCTCCGCGTAATTATGTGTTGCGATCAGTTGACGTATATCGGCAAAATCATCAGAGCTTTGCCCGCCCTCATAAGTATACGAATTATACGATGACGATCTGCCGTTCTTGCGTTCGCGCATGACCGTATCATACGCCTCGTTGATCTCCTTCATTTTTTCCTGCGCGAGATCGGCAAGAGGCGAATCGGCGTAGTTATCGGGATGGTATTTTCGCGCCAGCTCCCTGTATGCTTTTTTGATCTCCTCTTCCGTTGCACTGGGGCTCACGCCGAGTACGTCATATGGATTTTTCATTTCGTTTTTCTCCGTTTTCAGCGTTTTTTACGGCAGTCATCATGCCAATGGATATTATATTGCTCATGCAGGCGAATATAGATTTGTCACCGTCGACAAGAGCAAGCGCCGCCATAGCGCCGTCTGCCTCGTGTCCGAGGATAAATCCGTCCTTTTCAAGGCTCACTTCCGCGCCGGCCGCGACAAACGGGTTATACCTGCCGAGTTTTTTGTCATCGTGAAAATCACATACGGCATCGGCAAGATATACGAATCTGCCGACGTATCTGCCTATTTCATACGCTATTTTGCCGCCGGAGCCTTCTATGCCGTGCGACAGGGTCGCGCCGATCAACGAGCCGAATTCATCGGCGACGCGCGACGGCTCATCACAGTTTTCCGCTTCCAGCGACGACATGACTTCCGGCCTCTGCCGGGTCGTTTCTCCGACCGACGCGTATTCCGCTGGAAGACGTCGCGCCGCGGCGCGAGCAAACGGCATCATCACGACGGCGCGCATCTTTTTGACGCCGCGCTCATCGCGCTTATCGTCGATCAGCTTATAATAACTCAGAAACGCGTTGACATACGCCGTATATTCAAGCGACGCGCAATCACACAGCGCGGGGCGCCGGCGGAACGGATGAGCGGCACAACGTACGCGCTTTGTCGAATATGTGTCCCCCGTCAGCAAAATACGCGCAAGCGCAAAAAAAGTCATATCAAAACTGAGAGAGGCACACGACGCCACCGTCGTGTGCTTCCCCATTGAGCGGCACAGGCCGCAATATACGCTTTTGTACAGTTCGTATTCCCTCACCTTAAGCTCGGGAATATACGGCTTAACAAATCCGAACAAGGTATTACTGATCCTGTGTGCTGCCCTGCATATCAAGTACAGGAGCGGTATAAATGCCCTTCATCGTGTACTTGCCGATCGTATCGCTGTCAACGATGACAGCCTCGGTGTACGGCTTCGTCAGCTCTTCATACTTTGCGTCGACGACCACATCCTTATAGTCTGTAAAGAGATCGGCAAACTTCTCATCCTCATAAGCCTTCTCGGCAAGAGGAATTCTCTTGATAATATACTGATACTCGCCGTCGGAAATGGAAACGGCATCCGAAACCTTACCGATCTCAAGTGCGCGTGCGGCGGACATGACTGTTTCGTTGTTTACGAAATATCCGTCCTTGTGGATCATGACACCGTCTGCATATACATAGCTGAGAATGGAATCGGAATACTTGAGCATGAGATCCTTGAACTCCGTGCCCTCTGCCGCCTTATCGAGAATAGCCTGAGGGAAATAGCTCTTTTCCGTTATCTCGCTCTCTGTAAGCTTGACAGTCTTGAATGCAACGATTTCGGGGTCCTTTTCATCTGCGTCGTCCTCG
>JAKSPY010000054.1 GCA_024404445.1 Clostridia bacterium | reverse complement strand
AAGAGCTTAATGAACTGAAAAAGAAATATGAAGAGGTAAAAAACGAGCTTCGTCAATTGACCGATGAAGAGCTGAAACAGGTCGTCGGCGGCATGATAATGGCAACAAACGAATGCATTAGCATTCCTCTGGCAAAGACAAATGTGACTCAAGAGACTTAAGATATAAAAATTATCACTTATTAAAGTAATTATTTAGGGTCATGAATTATGAAAACAAAAGAAGAGCTTAATGAACTGAAAAAGAAATATGAAGAAGTAAAAAACGAGCTTCGTCAGTTGACCGATGAAGAGTTGAAACAGGTCGTCGGCGGCATGATAATGGCAACAAACGAATACGGTAATAACAATCCTCCGACAAATCTGACTTATAAATCTCACTCATTAGATTAATTTTTCATCAGATGAAAATCCATTTTCTGTCATTCTGAGGCGTTTATGCCGAAGAATCTGATAGAATATTCGATCACAGACAGGTCATACGATCAAATCCGGAGCAGATTTTCTACAAGACTCGGATTGATAACAGAATGAGGTAAATTTATGTATCTTCACATCGGCAACGGCAAGACAGTCCGCACGGCTGACATAGTGGGCATATTCGACCTCGACACTGCCACGGTGTCAAAGGTCACGCGCACATATCTTTCATCAGCGGAAAAACGCGGCGAATTGCAAACCGCGACAGACGAAATACCGAAGTCGTTCGCGGTCATGACAAGTAATAAAAACTGCACCATATATTTTTCACAGCTGTCGGCAAAGACTCTTGTTCAGCGTATTGACAGCGATTATCAGTAAAGGGGTATAGCAATGGCAGAAGAAATCAAAAAAACCGATTCCCGTGAATATGAGGACGGTCAGATTCAGGTATTGAAGGGACTTGAGGCCGTACGTATCCGTCCCGGTATGTATATCGGTACCACGTCTACACGCGGATTGCACCACCTTATCTATGAGATAGTCGATAACTCCATAGATGAGGCAATGGCCGGTGCGTGCGATAAGATCGAGGTCACTTTCCACGCCGACGGATCGGTATCGGTACAGGATAACGGACGCGGCGTTCCCAGCGGTATCAATGAGGATACCGGTATGCCGACGCTTGAGGTCGTGTTCACGGTACTGCACGCGGGCGGTAAATTCGGCGGCGGCGGATATAAATTCTCCGGCGGTCTGCACGGCGTCGGCGCGTCGGTCGTCAATGCGCTGTCACTGTGGACTGAGGTGGAAAACCGCCACGACGGACAGGTATATACAGAGAGATTCGAACGTGGCAACGTGGCGCGTCCTTTTGCCCACGTCGGCTCGTGCGATAAGTCACAGCACGGACTGTACGTGCGCTTTATGCCCGATCCCGAGATCTTCCGCGAATCGACGGTATTCGACTATACGACCATACTCAACCGTATGCGTGAACAGGCATTTCTGAATGCGGGTATCCGCATAGAGCTTGCCGATTATCGCGGCGATGAGCCGGTAAAGGACAGCCTTTACTATGAGGGAGGCGTAAAGAGCTTCGTTGAGCATCTGAACGCCATAAAGCATTGTGAGGTGTTGGGCGACATCATATATATGAGGAGCGAAAAGGAAAATTGCTCTGCCGAGGTCGCCATACAGTATAACGACACGTATCAGGAAACGCTGATGACGTTCGCCAACAATATCAACACCATTGAGGGCGGCACGCACGAGGAGGGCTTCAAAACCGTTCTTACCCGTGTCATCAACGATTACGCAAGGAAAAAGAATATCCTGAAGGAGAGCGATAAGCCGCTGTCCGGTGACGATGTGCGTGAGGGACTTTGCGCCGTCGTATCCGTAAAATTGCAGGAGGCGCAGTTTGAGGGTCAGACGAAGGCAAAATTGGGCAACAGCGAAATGCGTACGTTCGTCGGCAATCTGGTGTCAAGTAAGCTGAATGAGTATTTTGAGGAAAATCCCGCGGCGGCACGAATGATAATAGATAAGGCGTGCGCAGCCAGCCGTGCGAGAGAGGCCGCCAGAAAGGCACGTGAGCTGACGCGCCGCAAGGGTGCGCTTGACGGTGCGGGACTGCCCGGAAAGCTGAGCGACTGCTATGAGCGCAACGCCGACCTGTCAGAGCTTTACCTGGTCGAGGGTAATTCCGCAGGAGGCTCCGCAAAGGAGGGACGTGACAGCCGATTCCAGGCCATCCTGCCGATGAGAGGTAAGGTTTTGAACGTCGAGAAGAGCAGGCTGGATAAGGTCTACGCCACGCAGTCACTGACGCCGATTATACAGGCGCTGGGTTGCGGTATCGGCGAGGACTTTGATATTTCAAAGTTGCGCTACGGTAAGATCATCATAATGGCCGATGCCGATGTCGACGGTTCACATATTCAGATATTGCTTTTGACATTCTTCTATCGCTATATGCCGGAATTGATAAAGCAGGGACATATTTACCTCGCGAAGCCCCCGCTTTTCAAGGTTTTCAAGGGCAAACAGGTCAGATACGCTTTCTCGGATCAGGAGAGAGATATGTACATCGCTGAGCTCGGCTCAAACGTCACAGCCAACAGATATAAAGGTCTGGGCGAAATGAATCCCGAACAGCTGTGGGAAACCACGATGGACCCCGAAACACGCACGCTTTTGCGTGTTGAGATAGAGGACGCCATGGCGTGCGATGAGATATTCTCGATTCTGATGGGCGACAAGGTGGAACCGCGCCGCGACTTCATTGAGAAAAACGCGAGATACGCGGTCAACCTCGATATTTAAGGAAGAGGACAGAGATGGAACATAAAGACATATCGTATAAGGATCAAAAAATAGTCGACGTGCAGATGGGCGCGAAGGTAAAGCAGTCATTCATCGAATATGCGATGAGCGTTATTGTTTCACGTGCGCTGCCCGACGTCCGTGACGGTCTGAAGCCCGTTCACCGCCGCATACTGTACTCAATGTATGAGGATAAGCTGACGTACGACCGCCCGACGTGCAAAAGCGCGACCACGGTAGGTAACGTGCTGGGACGTTATCACCCGCACGGCGACTCATCGGTTTACGATGCGATGGTGCGTCTGGCACAGGATTTCTCGATGAGATATACGCTCATCGACGGACAGGGTAACTTTGGTAACGTGGACGGTGACGGCGCCGCCGCATACCGTTATACAGAGGCAAGATTGGCAAAGATCGCCAACGAAATGATGACCGATATAGACAAAGAGGTCGTGAATTTCGTCCCCAACTTTGATAACCGCCTGCGTGAGCCGGAGGTTTTGCCGTCACGCTTCCCGAATATACTCGTAAACGGCTCCATCGGTATCGCTGTCGGCATGGCGACGAACATACCGCCGCACAACCTCGGTGAGGTCATAGACGCGACGCTTTATTTCATGCGCAATCGCGACGCGGACGTCACAGACCTGATGCAGTATATAAAGGGACCCGATTTCCCGACGCGCGCCATGATATGCGGATCAAACGGCATTTTGCAGGCGTACCGTACGGGTAAGGGCAGGATCATCGTCCGTTCACGCGCAACGATAGATGAGAAAGAGCATCACATAATCGTCACAGAGATACCGTACATGGTAAATAAGGCTCAGCTGGTAGAGTCGATAGCTAATTGCTATAAGGATAAGAAGGTAGAGGGTATCACCGGTCTGCGCGATGAATCCGACGGCAAAAAGGGTATACGTATTGTCATAGATTACCGCCGCGACGCAAATCCTCAGGTCATACTCAATCAGTTGTATAAATATACTCAATTGCAGGATACCTGTGCCGTCAATATGATCGCGCTGGTAAACGGAGAGCCGAAGCTGCTTGGCCTGCGTGAGATACTGTCGTATTACCTTGAGCATCAGGAGGACGTCATCAGACGCCGCACGGCGTTCGATCTGGAAAAGACAAAGGCCAGACTGCATATTCTGGAGGGACTGAAAAAGGCGCTGGATATAATTGATCAGATCATCGAAACGATCAAAAAAAGCAGCTCCGTTTCCGACGCGCGCGATCAGCTGATGGAACGCTTTGCCTTCTCCGAGGTTCAGGCACAGGCCATCGTCGATATGACGTTGGGTAAGCTCGCCGGTCTCGAAAGACAGAAGATAGAGGACGAATACGGGGCAAAGATAGCAATAAAGGCAGAGCTGGAGTCGATACTCGCCGACGAAAGCAAGGTTTTGGACATCATCGAAACAGAGCTCGGTGAGATCAAGGCAAAATTCAACGACGCGCGGCGCACCGAGATCACGGCGCCGATCGACGATATTATCGACGAGGACCTTATCGAAAGGCATGAGTGCGTCATTACGATGACCGATCTCGGATACATCAAGCGCGCACCTGCCGACACGTACACGGCACAGCGCCGCGGCGGTAAGGGCATAACCGCAATGGGAACGAAAGAGGAGGACTTCGTAAAGGATGTCATAATCGTCAATTCCCACAGTTATCTGCTCATGTTCACGTCTTTGGGCAGGGTCTACATGAAAAAGGCGTACCAGATACCGGAGGCATCGCGCACGGCAAAGGGAACGAACGTCGTCAATTTGCTGGAATTACAGCCGGGCGAACGTCTGACCTCGATAATCTCCGTCGCCGGATTTGAAAACGACGAATATTTCGTGATGATAACGAAAAAGGGAATCATCAAGCGTTCGTCTGTCAAGGACTATGAGTATCAGCGCAAGAGCGGTAAGATAGCCATAAATCTCGACGAGGGCGATGAGCTGGCATTCGTAAAGCATACGAAGGGCGACGACGACATCATCATTGCCAGCCATAACGGCAGGGCGGCCAGATTCAATGAGAATGACGCGCGCGTAATGGGCAGAACGGCACGCGGCGTAAAGGGCATAACACTGAAATCGGGTGACTACGTCGTTTCAGCGGCTGTCGTGGATAACGAAAAGAAGCTCATCACTGTGACCGAAAGAGGCTACGGCAAGAGGAGCGAATTCGATCAGTTCATGGCGCACAAGCGCGGCTCAACGGGTATCATAGCGCATAAACTGTCAGATAAAACGGGACTTTTGGCAGGTATCGCGACCGTCGGTGAAGAGGACGACATCATGATAATCACCAACGACGGCACGATCATACGCACGTCGGTCGCGGATGTGCCTGTCTACGGCTCAAATACTTCCGGCGTCATTGTGATGCGCCTTGACGAGGGTGCGACGATAGTAAACTTCGCGTCTGTGAAGAGCGAGGCGGAGGAGGATAAGGAGATCGCCGCAGAGCACGAAAAGGCAGAGGCGATCAATGCCGAGCTTGCCACGAGGGCAGAGGAGATCGGCAATTTCGACGACGGTGACGACGCGGAAACAGAGCAGATTGACAACGACGAATTTTAATTTAGCGGAGGAACAAGATGAAGGCAACGAAAAAAGCGGCCGCCCCCGTAGTAAAACAGCAGGACGGCGACGCAAAGGCGCAGGCATTGGCGACAGCCATATCACAGATAGAAAAAAGCTTTGGCAAGGGCACGATAATGAAACTCGGTGAGAACACGCACATGAATGTTGAGGCGGTCCCGACAGGCTCTCTGACATTGGATCTGGCACTCGGCATCGGCGGCGTCCCGCGCGGCAGGATCATAGAGATATTCGGGCCGGAATCGTCGGGTAAAACGACTGTCGCACTGCATATCGCGGCAGAGGTACAAAAGCTCGGCGGCACCGCGGCATTCATAGACGCGGAGCACGCGCTGGACCCGATATATGCAAAGGCACTCGGCGTCAATATCGATGAACTGCTCGTTTCTCAGCCGGACAGCGGAGAACAGGCGCTTGACATCACGGAACAATTGGTGCGTTCCGGTGCGATCGACGTTGTGGTGGTGGACTCCGTTGCGGCACTCGTACCGCAGTCGGAGATCGACGGCAACATGGGTGCGTCACACGTCGGCGTACAGGCCAGACTTATGTCACAGGCGCTCAGAAAGCTGTCGGGCGTAATCTCAAAGACCAACTGCGTCGCCATATTCATAAACCAGCTGCGTGAAAAGGTCGGCGTTATGTACGGCAATCCCGAAACGACGACCGGCGGACGCGCGCTGAAATTCTACGCGTCCGTGCGCCTTGACGTCAGAAAGAGTGAGTCGATAAAGCAGGGCGGCGACGTGATAGGCAATAAGGTAAAGGTAAAGGTGGTAAAAAACAAGGTCGCACCGCCCTTCCGTGTTGCGGAATTTGAGATATATTACGGACGCGGTATAGCAAAAAGCGGTGAGATCGTCACGATTGCGACCGACCTCGGAATATTGCAGAAAAGCGGGTCATGGTTCAGCTATGAGGGTAACAAGATCGCGCAGGGCAAGGATGCCGCACGCGATTACCTCGACGCGCATAAGGATCTGATGAAAGAGATCGAAAATAAGATCAAGTCACAGCAGGACTCAATAAACCTGTTGCCGGAGGAAACGTATTCACTTGACGACGATGATGAGGACGGTGAAGGCGTGGACGAGGACGGATTTGATCTGCGCGTGCTTGACGTGAATGCCGAAGAATAATGGATATCATTATTTCGGATATCACTCCGTCACCGGACGGTGAGCAGATATACGTCAGTCTGAAATTCATAGAGGGGCGTATGGTGCAATCGGTAAAAGGCTCGATAGCCACTGAATTTTTCAGTGAAACGGGTCTGCCGACATCATCCGTCGGAGAAATGCCGTCAGACCGTGAAAAGGCCGACCGTCTGATATATCTGATCGAAAAAACGGACGCGGTGAAGCGGGGCATCAGCCTGTTATCGTACTCCGCGTCGTCAAAACGCGGTCTGGTGCAGAGGCTTGGGCAAAAGGGCGTGAAGCGTGAGATCGCCGCCGATGCCGTGGAATATATCGCGGAGTGCGGGTATATCAACGAGCAGGCACAGGCAGAGGCTGTCGCGGCCGATCTGGCTAAACGTCTGTACGGCAGGATGCGTATCAGAAACGATATGTACGTTAAGGGCTATGACTCCGCGGTAATCGACGCGGCAATTGACGAGTGTGAGATAGATTTCGTCGAGCTTTGCCGTCGCCGCATAGAGCAAATGGGCGGCATGGAGATATTTGAGAACAAAATGACGCGCGCAAAGGCGATATCGTCGCTGGTGCGTCACGGCTTTACGATGTCAGAGATAAAAGACGCGGTAAAGGATACATAAGGATATAAAAAAATACATCTGCCGATCGGAGGTTGATCCCCTTTCGGCAGATGTTTTTACTATTCTATGATGCTTTGCCGACGCAAAATGATACTGCGCCGGTGCGCTTCCGGGTCTGATCGCATAACTCTGCTGTGATCAAATATTCTATCAGATTCTTCGGCATAAATGCCTCAGAATGACAGCGGGAAGCGGGCTTTTGACTTTTTTATGCTGTTTTCTTTTTCTTCTTGCAGATCACAAACGCGACGACCGCGCCGACGACCGCGACGGCAACGACGGCGACGATCCACAGATTGCCCTCGGAGAGCGTGGACCCGCCTGATTTTCGCGTGTCCGTTACGGAGCCTTCGCTTTGGTAATCGTAGCCGATGTCTACGGAATTTTCTCCGCCTTTTGCATTTATAATGCAGTCGCCGGATAATACAATATGGCAGCTGCTCGTGAAGCCTGTACCGATGCCGGCGCCGTACCTGTCTCCTACGGCGGTAATATCTCCGCCGGATATATATACGTAACAGCGTCCGCATTCTCCTGCGCCGATGCCGGCGCCGTCAGTTCCGCCGTATGCACAGACAGTGCCTCCGCTTATATATATATCGCTGTAATCGCGTTGAAATTCTCCTGTGCCGATTCCGGCACCGCCGGCACCGCCGCGTGCCGTTATATCACCGTTTGTTATCGTGACCGAGCATTTGCACGTTGCGCCGCCGCCGATACCTGCCGACCAAAGTGCGCCACGCGAGTTGATTCTTCCTCCGTAGATATTCACATGACCGCAGTTTTTCAGCGATTCCGCTTTATAAACGCCGTCCGTTCCGATGCCGGCGCAGTATGACGGAGTGCTAACGCCATCCACGGAAATACTTCCCATATTATCACCGAGGCTCTGGCTGTAGATGTTCAGCGTTTGTTCGGTGTTATACGGTATGCCGATACCGCCGGACGTCGTGATGGAACAGCCGTCAAGCAACAGAATGTTTACGTCGCCGGAAACCCTGATCCTCGTTTTGCCGAAATTAACATCATTGTTTACGACATACCAGCCGCCCTTCAAATCGGTCGTGTCGCTCTTCATGATACGGAAGTATTCCTTTGTTCCGTCAAGTGTCGCGGCATTGCCGTTTTTGTCAATATAGGTGTATGTACCCGTATCATTACAGACTATGCGGAGGCCTTCTTCGTTGTTGATCGCGTAGATAAAATAATCGTTACGACCTGAGGAGATACTGTCTTTCGGGAAATTGTCCGATAATCCGTAATAATACACGTTTTTCAGGTTACTGCACCTATAAAAAGCTCCGTAGTCGGCCGAGGCAAAAGTATCTGACAGATGTATAGTCTCTAATTTATGGCATTCCCCGAAGGCATATTCGCCGATTTGCACGTTCTTGCTTTCGTTCTTTTTGAAATTGCCGATCGACAGCGTGGTCATACCGTCGCAGTAATAAAAGGCACAGTATTGAATAAAGATTCTGTCAGCACAAATAGGGTCCTTATGCTCGACGAAGTAATAGGGTGTTCCCCTGACATAGCTGGGCAGTACCGAAAAATCCGACTTGATATTTACATTTCGCAGACCGTACGCATATCCGAACGCATAGTCACCGATATAATATACCGTAGAGGGGATAACAAGATCGACATTGACGGCTTCGTTTTCGGAGGTAGCACAGTAAAAAGCACAATACTCGATGACCTGCAGTCCCTCGCCGAGCTTTATATCCTCAAGATAATAGAAATAAGCAAACGCCCAACTGCCTATTCGGGTGATGTTGTCGTCCTCACCTGTTCCGATCTCAAGATGCTTGACGTCATTGTTTGCGCCGTATTGATACCACGGCGTCTGTTTGTAATTGTCGTAATTATCAATATTGCCGTTACCCGAAAGGCGCAAGGTGTCGCCTTTCAACTCCCAATGGACTCCTCCGCCGGTGCTACACGTTCCCTTTATCGATTCAGGTTCGGATTCTGCCGACACCGGCAACGTCGTGAGCGGCAACAATGCGACGAGCATCAGCACCGCCAAAATCATACCAACAAATTTTTTCATGATAGAATTGCTCCCTTCAGAGTTTTCGGTTTATTTAATATTTTTGGAATTCAGAAATAAAACAGAGGATAATTTATTTTTCTTCGCTGTTTGCAAGCACGGGTCTCTTTTTCTTCTTGCAGATCACAAACGCGACGACCGCGCCGACGATCACGACGGCACAGACGGCGATGATCCACAGATTGCCCTCGGAGAGCGTGGACCCGCCCGAATTACGCGTGTCCGTAACGGTACCGCCGTGGCTGCTGTTTCCGTTGCCGATGTCTACGGCATCTTTTCCGCCTTTTGCATTTATAATGCAGTCACCGGATAACACAATGTTGCAGCCGCTCGTGAACGATGAGCCGATGCCGGATCCGCAGTCATAGCCTATGGCGGTAATATTTCCGCCGGATATATATACGTTACATAATGAACCTAGTCCGGTGCCGATGCCGGCGCCGTCAGTTCCGCCGTATGCACAGACAGTGCCTCCGCTTATGTATACGTCGCTGTAATCGAGTTGACCTGCACCGGTGCCGATGCCGGCGGCCCTGTCACCGCCGCATGCCGTTATATCGCCGTTTGTTATCGTGACCGAGCATTTGCTCGCTGCGCCGCCGCCGATACCTGCCGACAAATCTGCGCCACGCGAGCTGATTCTTCCTCCGTAGATATTCACATGACCGCAGTTTTTCGGCTCAGTCCATTCCAAAACGCCGTCCGTTCCGATGCCGGCGCAGTATGACGGAGCGCCATCCACGGAAATACTTCCCATATTATCACCGAGGCTCTGGCTGTAGATGTT
>JAKSPY010000053.1 GCA_024404445.1 Clostridia bacterium | reverse complement strand
CGGTATCATCTGCTGACGGTGCCCAGAGATGCCGTAGGAGGCTAAGATACGATAAACCTATCTGAACTGATACGAATACAGCTTACTGTACTCTCCGTTCAGCGCCATAAGCTGATCGTGGGTGCCGCGTTCCTTGACTCCGGACGCGTCGATAACGACTATCTCGTCGGCGTTTTTGACTGTGGAAAGCCTGTGTGCGACGACGATTACCGTTCTGCCGTATGCCAATTCGTCAAGTGCTGATTGTATCTGCATTTCTGTCGCGTTGTCAAGTGCGCTGGTAGCCTCGTCAAGAATGAGTATGGACGGATTTTTGAGGAAAACGCGCGCGATTGAGATACGTTGCTTTTGTCCGCCGGATAGTTTAACGCCGCGTTCGCCGACGTCTGTGTCGTAACCGTTTTCCAACGACATGATGTAATCGTGGATATTGGCCTTTTTTGCCGCCTCGATTATTTCCTCATCAGTGGCATCAAGATCGCCGTACGCGATATTCTCTTTGATCGTGCCGTTGAACAAGTACACGTCCTGCGATACGATACCTATATTGGATCTGAGCGAATGGCGCGTGAGTGAGGTGATATCGTGTCCGTCTACCGTTATTCTGCCGCCCTTCAGCTCATAGAAACGGGGAATCAGATTGCAGATCGTCGTTTTGCCACCGCCGGACGGACCGACAAGTGCCAGCTTTTTTCCGCTGGGTATATCCATGTTGAGGTGATTTATGACGATTCGGCGACTGCCGCTGTCGTACCTGAATGTTGCGTCGTCAAAAATGATGTGTCCCTTGACATCCGTCAATTCAACTGCGTTCGGGGATTCCGGCTCTATCGGTGTATCCATGACCTCACAGAATCTTGCGAATCCGGTCATACCCTCCTGCAACTGTTCAAACAGCGCGATAAACCTTTTGATAGGATTCAGGAACATACTGATAAACAGAATGAAAGCCGCAAAATCGCCTATGTCGATCATGCCGTAATAGAAGAACAGACCGCCGCCGAGCAATACGACGAAATAAAGGAAATCCGTAGAAAACGTCATCACGGAGTGAAATTTGCCCATTTCCTTCATCGCTACGGCGCGGATGGCTTTGAATTTATCGTTTTCATGCTCGAATTTCCGGGTTTCGTGCTCCTCTGACGTATAAGCACGCGATACCCTGATTCCGGATACGGACGTTTCAATATCGGCATTGACCTCAGCCAATTGTTCCTTGCTCTTTTTGAAGGCGTTTTTGAGGCTCAGACGCATTTTGATCGTGAAAAACATGATCAGGGGCAGGAACGCAAACAATATCAGCGACAGGTATACGTTGATCGTCAACAGGAACACAAACGATCCGACGAACATGATCGCAGACAAAAACAGATCCTCCGGTCCGTGATGTGCCAGCTCCGATACCTCAAACAGGTCGTTGATAAGGCGTGACATTATCGCACCGGATTTATTGTCGTCATAATAAGTGAACGGCAGTTTTTGCAGATGCACGAACATATCGCGGCGCATATCGGCCTGTATCCTGATGCCGACGATGTGACCGTAGTACGTAATCACGTAATTCAGGATCAGTTTTACTATGTAGATCGCCAACAAAACAAGCGACCACACGACAAGAGGTCTGATCAGCTGATTGGGAACGTATTCATTGATTATGTCCCTGGCGATCATGGGATAGAAAAGGTCGCACACCGCGACGATGAAAGCGCACACCATATCTAAAAAAAACAGTTTTTTGTGCGGCTTATAGTATGAGATGAATCTGCGTATCATACACACTGCCCTTACTATATATTTTTAGTTATTATAACATCTGAAACGACAAAATGCAACAAGGACGGTAAACCTTGTTGCATTATTTTTCTGCATTTTTGCGATATTACACTATTCCCTGGCTCATCATCGCATCGGCGACCTTCAAAAATCCGGCAATGTTCGCTCCGACTACGAGATTACCCGGCTTGCCGTATTCCTCCGACGTCGAATAACAGTTGTCGAATATGTTTTCCATTATCGTTCTGAGCCTTGTATCGACCTCGTCGAACGTCCACGGCATACGCTGTGAATTCTGTGACATTTCAAGAGCCGATGTCGCTACGCCGCCCGCATTTGCTGCCTTTGCCGGCGCAAACAGTACCCCACCGGACAAAAATGCCTTTGTAGCTTCCAGCGTTGACGGCATATTGGCCCCCTCGGCCACGGCGCGGCAACCGCCTGCCATCAGACTGAACGCTGAATCCTCATCGATCTCATTTTGCGTCGCGCACGGCATGGCGATGTCGCATTTGACGCCCCATATTCCGCGACTGCCCGCGTGATATTCAGCCAACGGTACGTAGATACGATAGTCGCGTATCCTGCCCTTGTTCTGCTCTTTGATTTCCTTTACATACTCAAGGTTTATGCCGTTGTTGTCGACTATGTAACCGTCGGAGTCCGACATCGCAACGACAGTCGCGCCCAGCGCCTGTGCTTTTTCGCAGGCGTATATCGCGACATTGCCGGAACCGGAAATGACGACGCGCGTCCCGTTAAAAGACATACCTGCTGTTGCGAGCATTTTTTCGGTGTAATAGCAAAGACCGTATCCTGTGGCCTCACGGCGTGCAAGGCTTCCGCCGTATGACAGACCCTTTCCGGTAAGAACGCCGTTGAACTGATCGGTCAGGCGTTTGTATTGACCGAAAAGATATCCGATCTCACGCGCGCCTACGCCGATATCGCCGGCGGGAATATCGGTATCGGCACCGACGTACTTATACAGCTCGGTCATGAATGATTGGCAAAAACGCATTATTTCCATATCGCTTCTGCCCTTGGGATCAAAGTCCGAGCCGCCCTTGGCGCCGCCTATCGGCAGTCCGGTAAGCGAATTTTTGAATATTTGCTCAAATCCGAGAAATTTGATGATCCCCTCGTAGACCGACGGGTGAAATCTGAGACCGCCCTTGTACGGCCCTATTGCGCTGTTGAACTGTATTCTGAAGCCGCGGTTGACGTGAACCATCCCGTGGTCATCCACCCACGGAACACGGAATTTGACGGTCCTTTCCGGTTCTACCAGCCGTTCTATGACGCCTGAATATATATAATCGCTGTTGCGCACCAATGCCGGCTCCAGGGACTCCAGCACTTCGCGCACTGCCTGATGGAACTCCGGTTCATTCGCGTTTCTTTTTTCGACGGTCGTCATCAATTCATTCAGATAATCAATTTTGAAACTCACTATAAGCATCTCCTGTGCAGTAATAGGTTTAATTTATCATCATTTTGTCAATTTGTCAATATTATTTTCGGCATTTTCTGAATTTTCAAAACATTTTTCTGCATTTTTTGAAATTCAAGATAAAATTTTCGACACGATAAATCATCCCCGGTATCATTCTATTCCGTTTGACACAGCGTGACAAAACAAAAAATGCAGATCGCTCTGCATTTTCAGTCTATATTTCCCAAATCTCTTTTTCCGCGGTTTTGAAGATCAGCTCCTGATTTTTCACTATCACTTTTGTATACGGCGGTACGGGCTTTGTAATGAACGCACTGCCGCCGATGACAGAGCCCCTGCCTATGATCGTATCTCCGCCGAGGATAGTGGCATTGGCGTACACAGTGACGTCATCTTCTATCGTCGGGTGCCGCTTGACGCCGCTGAGCTGTTGCCCTTTTCTCGTAGAAAGCGCGCCGAGTGTGACACCCTGGTACAACTTTACTCTGTTGCCTATTATTGTCGTTTCGCCTATGACGACACCGGTGCCGTGATCGATGAAGAAGTATTCGCCGATTTGTGCGCCGGCATTTATGTCGATACCCGTGCGGCTGTGGGCGTATTCGGTCATTATCCTCGGGATCAGAGGCACCTGTGCCTTATATAAGATGTGCGCAAATCGGTACACGAATATCGCAGTGAGTCCGGGATAGGAAATGATGATATCCTCACGGCTTTTCGCGGCAGGATCGCCGTTGAAGCCGGCGTCGATATCTTTATTCAGCATCCGTCTGACGTCCGGCACCGCCGAGATAAAATCAAGGCTGATCTTTTCCGCGAGCTTCTCGGTATCGTCTGATTTCAGTCCGGGATTGTCAAACATGAATGCCGAAATTATCTCGGGCTTGAGCATCGAATAGATTTGCTCAAGTCCTTGACGGACGTCACGGTATTCGGTCGACGCTTCATGTAAAAACTGCGGAAACACGACGGCACGAAGTGTGCGGATGATCTGACGGACGATGTATTTATCCGGTATCCGGGCGTTGAATCCTTCAGCCGGTATATCCGATGTCAGAATATCCGCCGTGCGCGCCGCCGTTTCGCCAACGGACTGCTGTGGTTTTTCGGTCAAATCGTTCACCTCTGATCGTTGTTTGCGGGCTTGATGTCAACATCATTATATTCTGCGGCGTTCGATTTCTCTACTGTGCGTTTTGACGGTTGCGCCTTTGGCAGGCTGATCGTGAATTTGCAGTACGAACCGAAAATACTTTCGACCGAAATAGTGCCGTCAAGGTTATCCATGATCGTTTTACAGATATAAAGACCGAGCCCGACGCCCGTCTTGTCAAGGCCGCGGCTTTTGTCGCTTTTATAGAATCTGTCGAATACGTGCGGCAGGTCCTCGTGGCTGATTCCCTTACCCTCATTATATACAGAAACGTATGCCCTGTCTTTGGCCTCTGTGATTTCGATCTTATATTTCCCGCCGTCGTTTGAGAATTTCACGGCATTGTCACAGATGTTGTAAAGCACCTGATTTACCGCATCCTTATCCGAAAAAACCGTGATCCTGTCTGCGGATGCGGTAAACTCGACGTCAAGCCTTTTTTCGTCGATCTTGTTCTCAAACGAAATCAGAATGATGCGTGCCATCTCACAGATATCGAACGGAACCTTTTCAAATTTTCTATTTCCGGCCTCAAGACGAGAAATGTCAAGCAACTGTGAAACGAGGCGCGACAGACGTCTGACCTCCTGCGATACGATGCGCAGATAATACTCCTGCTTTTCGGGCGGGATCGCGCCGTCGAGTATTCCGTCGATGAAGCCCGATATAGACGTCATCGGGGTGCGCAGGTCGTGAGAAATGTTGGCAAGAAAGCTGGAACGCTGATACTCAATGTCTGCAAGCGCCTCGGCCATGGCATTGAACGACGTAGACAGCTGTGCCACTTCATCGTTTCCGCGTACCGGCAGACGAGTATCGAATTTTCCTGCCGCAAATCGCTTCGTCGCCTCATTCATGCGGCGCAGGGGCGCAACGATACGCTCCGTGGTGAAATAAACGATGATGAGGCTGGCGACCATTACCCACATGCTTGCCAGAATGATGGTGCGAACTGCGTCGGTCGTCAGCACGTCAACGCTTTTTGCCTCATAGCAAACGTACAGAGTACCGGCGAACGAATTCCAACCGTCAACATTATAGACAAGCGGCGTAACGACGACTCCGCACGTTGACTGAAGCATACCGTCAAGGTCGGTGTAAACCAGCATCACATCGGTGCCGCGCACATACTGTAATACCGCGGGATCCGTAATCTCACCGGAATATTCGTCTTCCGTGGATACGATGATCGTATCGCTCGTGTCGGTTATGATTATTGTCAGCGTTTCCGCATTCTGCGACAGCAGGTCGATCATACTCGTGAGCTCTTTATAAAAAGACTGTACGGACGGGTACAGCCGTTCTGACGAAAGGTAATCATATAACAGCTGTGATGTATTGATCGCTACGTTCTTTTTCTGATTGTCGGCAAACTGCACCGTCATGGAACTGATAATAACGGTCAACACCGTAAAGCTGACGAATATGATGATCAGAAACGAGGTGATATATCTCGAAAAAATACTGTTTCTCAAATTTGCCTCCGTTGAAAAAACGGCGCGATATACCCGCGCCGTATATATCAGTCGTTGATAAGCTCGAATTTGTATCCTACGCTCCAGACAGTTTTCAGGATCCATTTATCGCTGACGCCGTCCAGCTTTTCGCGCAAACGCTTGACGTGAACGTCTACGGTGCGTGAATCGCCGAGATAGTCAAACCCCCATACCTTATCAAGCAGCTGATCACGTGTGAAGACACGGTTCGCGTTCGAGGCGAGGAAATACAAAAGCTCCAATTCCTTCGGCGGGATATCTATCTGCCTGCCCTTCAGACGAAGCTCGTATTTCTGCAATGAAATCTCAATGTTATCGTACCTGACGCAATCGTCGCCGGGTGCTTTTTCATTCGTTTGCTGACAGCGGCGCAGTACGGCCTTTATTCTGACGGCAAGCTCCTTCATATCGAACGGCTTTGTCATAAAGTCGTCGGCACCGAGTTCAAGCCCCAACACCTTATCAAAGACCTCGCCTTTGGCAGTCACCATGATGATGGGGACATTAGATACCTCGCGTATTTCGCGGCATACCTGCCATCCGTCCTTTTTCGTCATCATAATATCCAACAGAACGAGATCGGCGCCGAGTGACTTGAATGTCGAAACGCCCGCTTCACCGTCGTTGGCTGTGGCAACCTCATAGTTCTCCTTTTCAAGATACAGCTTGATCGCCTCGCAGATATTCAGATCGTCGTCAATAACAAGTATTCTGGATGCCATATATACCTCCGTGTTATAAGTACGGATATATTATATCATCAGTGAGCGGAAATGTAAATACGTTTTATTTTGTTTTACAGTGTGGTAACAGTTTATTAAATATTGCCAAAATTCTTGACTTAATCAAAATTTGGGTGTAAAATATAATAGTTGAATAAACGAAAAGGACGGATATTATGAAACTCGGTATAGTTGGATTGCCGAATGTCGGCAAAAGCACGCTTTTCAATGCAATTACGAACGCGGGTGCGATGGCCGCAAATTACCCATTCTGCACGATAGAGCCGAATGTCGGCATGGTCGCAGTACCCGATTCACGCCTTGATGAGTTGGCTAAAATGTACAATCCGGAGAAATATACGCCCGCCGTTATCGAATTCGTCGATATCGCCGGCCTTGTAAAGGGTGCGTCGCACGGTGAGGGTCTGGGCAATAAATTTCTGTCGCATATCAGAGAAACCGACGCTATAGTTCACATCGTGCGTTGCTTTGAGGATACTAACATCATTCACGTCGACGGCACCGTGAATCCGATGCGCGACATCGAAACTATAAATATGGAGCTGATCTATGCCGATATAGAAATGATCGAGCATAAGATCACCGCAACGGAAAAGGCTATGAAGGGCGACAAGACACTTGCCGCAAAGCTGTCGGTCTTGCAGAGAGTGCGCGACGCCATGAACAACGGCGTGAGCGCCCGCGCGGTCGAGCTGACAGATGATGAAAAGGAATATTTTTCGGATATGCCTCTGTTGTCGATGAAGCCCGTCATTTACGTCGCAAACATCAGTGAGGATCAGATCGGCGACGCATTCAAACAGACCGATAACTATAAAAAGCTGTACGACCTTGCCCAAAGCGAGGGAGCCGAGCTTCTGACGATCTGCGCCGGGGTCGAGGCGGAATTGGCTGAGCTTGACGGCGATGATAAAAAAGCATTTCTTGATGATCTCGGTATAGCGGAAAGCGGGCTTGATTCGCTTATCAAAGCCAGCTATTCACTGCTCGGCTACATCAGTTTTCTGACCGCGGGTCCGAAAGAGGTCAGAGCGTGGACGATCGTCAAGGGGACGAAGGCACCGCAGGCGGCCGGCAAGATACATTCCGATATGGAGCGCGGCTTTATACGTGCCGAGGTCATCTCATATGACGATCTGATGGCTTGCGGCTCAATGAACGCCGCAAAGGAAAAGGGGCTGATCAGAAGCGAGGGCAAGGACTACGTGTTCCGTGACGGCGATATAGTCGTCATCAGATTCAACGTATAGGTGGTGCCATGTTGCGTATAGGTTATCACGTTTCAGGCTCCGGCGGGTACGTTGCCATGGGACGCGAAACGACCGAGGTCGGCGGAAACACGTTTGCGTTTTTCACGCGTAACCCGCGCGGTGGTCAGGCAAAACCGATAGACCGCGACGACGTCAACGCGTTCATCGGATATGCCGCGGAGCACGATATAAATAATATCGTCGCACATTCGGCCTACACATTGAATCCGTGCTCGGCAGATGAAAAACTGCGCGTCTTTGCGAGAAACACGATGGCAGACGACCTTGTCAGAATGGAATACACCCCCGGAAATTACTATAATTTTCACCCCGGATCACATACGGGTCAAGGTATTGACGTGGGTATCGCGCAGATCGCGGACCTGCTGAATGCCGTCATCAGACCGGATCAGCACACGACGGTCCTGCTGGAAACCATGTCCGGCAAAGGCAGCGAGGTTGGCTCACGGTTTGAGGAAATACGCAGGATCATAGATATGGTCGGATGTGACGATCACGTCGGCGTATGTCTGGATACGTGTCACATTTGGGACGCCGGATACGACGTCGTGGGAGATTTTGACTCGGTGATGACCGAATTCGATAAGGTCATCGGGCTGAACAGGCTGAAAGCGATTCATCTGAACGACAGCATGAACGACCGCGCATCGCACAAAGACAGGCACGCAAAAATCGGAGAAGGTCGGATCGGATATGACGCGCTGGCGCGTATCGTCAACCACGCGGCGTTGCACGGTCTGCCGTTCATCCTTGAAACGCCGAACGACACCGACGGTTACAGAAAAGAAATAGAAATGATGCGTGCCGCATACAGAAATTAAAATTTACGTTATATACATTTTTTGGAGGAAGTATGATCGACATTAAGTTTTTAAGAGAAAATCCCGACGTGGTAAAACAGAATATCAAAAACAAATTTCAGGATCACAAGCTCCCGCTTGTCGATGAGGTGATCGCCCTCGATATCGAGAACAGAAAAACGATACAGGAGGCCAATGACCTTCGTTCCGAAAAGAACAAATGCTCTAAAATGATCGGCGCTCTTATGGCACAGGGCAAAAAGGAAGATGCCGAGCAGATGAAGAAAAAGGTCGCGGAAAGCTCTGCCCGTCTTGCTGAGCTGGAGAAGTTGGAACCCGAATATGAGGAAAAGATCAGAAAAATCATGATGGTTATCCCGAATATCATCGATCCGTCGGTGCCGATAGGCAAGGACGACAGCGAGAACGTGGAGGTCCAGCGTTTCGGTGAGCCCGTGGTGCCGAATTTTGATATTCCCTATCATACCGAGATAATGGAAAACTTTGACGGAGTTGATATGGATGCCGCAGGCCGCGTATCCGGCAACGGATTCTATTATCTTATGGGCGACATCGCACGTCTGCACGAGGCTGTGCTTGCGTATGCGCGCGACTTTATGATCGAACGCGGATTCACCTTCTGCATTCCCCCCTTCATGATACACGGTAACGTCGTAGAGGGCGTTATGAGCCAGACCGATATGGACGCCATGATGTATAAAATCGAGGGAGAAGACCTCTACCTCATCGGTACAAGTGAACATTCCATGATCGGTAAATTCATTGATCAGATACTGCCTGAAACGGCACTGCCTCAGACGCTTACCAGCTATTCGCCCTGCTTCCGTAAGGAAAAAGGTGCGCACGGTATCGAGGAGCGCGGCGTTTACAGGATTCACCAATTTGAAAAGCAGGAGATGATCGTGGTCTGTAAGCCTGAGGATTCCATGGATTGGTATGAAAAAATGTGGCGTTGGAGCGTTGAGCTCTTCCGCTCAATGGATATTCCGGTACGTCAGCTTGAATGTTGCTCCGGCGATCTTGCCGATCTTAAGGTCAAGTCGTGCGACATCGAGGCATGGTCGCCACGTCAGCAAAAGTATTTTGAGGTTTGCTCGTGCTCCAACCTCGGCGACGCACAGGCGCGCAGACTGAAAATACGCGTCAAGGGTGCCGATGGCAGAACGTATCTGCCCCACACTCTCAACAATACCGTCGTTGCACCTCCGAGAATGCTCATCGCATTTTTAGAGAACAATCTGCAGTCCGACGGCACGGTGCTTATCCCGAAGGCTATACAGCATTATATGGGTGGCAAGGACAAGCTGATACCGAAAAATAAGTAATAGCTATCAGGTCATAAGTGAAAAAACGGAAGCGTTCATCGGGCACAATGAGTGTACCCGACG
>JAKSPY010000052.1 GCA_024404445.1 Clostridia bacterium | reverse complement strand
CGAGGAGTGGAAGATGAAGCGGGAAAAGGAAAAAGCCGTCGAGAAAAAAGCAACGGCATAAGGAAAGCCCGGACAGATAGCCGATTGATATCGGCCATCTGCCCGGGCAGTTTTATTTCTTGCTGTTCCAATTCGGATACGTAATAGATATGAAAAATCCGAACGCCTCACCGATAAGGTAAGTGTTCGGATAATTCGTATGTGGTCGGAGTGAGAGGATTTGAACCTCCGGCCTCTTGGTCCCGAACCAAGCACTCTACCAAACTGAGCCACACCCCGAAAACGATATTCAATTTATCAGCGAAAGATATTATATATCAATCGGCATAGGTTTGTCAACACTTTTTTGAAAAAACGTCAAATAATACGCGATAATTATCAGTATGCCGTTGCGGATGCAACGGCATACTGTTTATGATCATTTTTTGTTCATTGAGGCTATGCATTCATTAAAGAATACGCCTATATCGCGCGTCATTCTGAGCGCCATGGGTATCAGCTCGTCGCGGCAGAACAGTACGTTGATCGTGTTTGACGTTTCAAAACTGAGTGAGCCGCGGTATCCCGAATCGTGAACGGCCAAACAGAATCTGTCCCAGTTACCTCTTCCGAGATACGGCGTGATATGCTGGTCGTTGACACCGTCGTTGTCATGAATATGGAATGCTTTCAGACGTTTGCCCAGCGTCATGACCGCGTCATATATGTCAGCACCGACCAGCAACAGGTGACCTGTGTCGAGGCAGAAGCCGAACAGCTCTTCACCTGCCATTTTGTTCAGCTTATCAATATGCTCACAGACGTCCTTCATGTCGTCGCAGATGCCGGCATAGATGAGCTTCGTCCGCCAATCCTGCTTCCACATATTTTCCAGACAGCAGATGACGCGATATTTTTTCAGTGTCGGTATGAGGCGCTCGTATACATTCATGCTTACGCGCCATTCCTCTGCAAGCGGCGTCGGATAACGCGCACTTCCGTTGCCCGCGGGATGCACGACGATCTTATTGCATCCTACCCGTGCGCATATCTCTATGCTTTTTACCAGCGTTTCAAACAGATAATCGTTGATATTATCGGGCTTGAACTGCGCGATGGGGAACGGACCGTGGCATTGCAAAATCTCAATACCGTATTCCGAACGTGCCTCGTTGACCTCTTTTATGTATTTCTCGATCTGCTCGCGGCTGTCAAAAAATTCGGAAGTCTTGTTGTGGAAAATATCGCCGCCCGGATACAAAACGTCCAGGTTAAGGTCCACGCCGTCAAATCCGGCATCCTTGATCGCCTTCAGCCCCGCTTTAACGCCGAGCTTCTCTATGACCGGAGAGGTTTGTACAGATAATTTCATCATGGTGACCACCCTTTCATCTTATATTAACAGTGTATCACTTTTTTCAGTGTAAGTCAACATTTTTGCCAAACTTGGATGTAATTTGGATGTAATAATATTTTCGACATTGACGGTGCGGGTTTTTGTCGTTTCGGGGATAATTTTCTCATAAAAAATCCTTTGTTGCTATTGCAATTTCTAATCCCCTGTGGTATGATAGGAATAAAGAAAGATTACAACGATAGTTATGACAATAAAACGGCGGATACAAATCGCCGACAGAATAAATCATGAAAATACGGAGGCTGTATGCCCGACAGAACAGGTACACACAGAATGACTGCCGATGAGATGGCACGGCAGAGGGAATATACGGATAAGATACGCAAAATCACCACCGACGCAATCTCCGACGGGCATCGCCGTCAGGCGTGCGTCGTTACGTACGGCTGTCAGCAGAATGAGGCTGACAGTGAGCGTATTGCCGGCATGGCACGCGACATGGGCTATACCATTGTGGATGACGAAAAGCAGGCCGATCTCATCATTGTAAATACGTGCGCGGTGCGCGATCACGCCGAGAAACGAGCGCTTTCGATAACCGGAGGATATAAGCATCTGAAGGCTGTCAATCCCGACCTCATCATCGGTATCGGCGGATGCATGGTTTCACAACAGGCCGTCAGCGAAAAGATCAAGCGCAGTTATCCGTACGTCGATTTCGTTTTCGGCACGGAGTCACTTGCCAGACTGCCGGAGATAGTTTATGAAGTGATACAAAAGGTCAAACGTCAGTTTGTGCCGAATACCGGTGAGGCAGTCGTTGCCGAGGGGATGCCGGTCCTGCGCAAAAGCAGATATCAGGCGTACGTCAGTATTATGTACGGATGTAATAATTTCTGCACGTATTGCATTGTACCGTATGTGCGCGGCAGGGAGGTGTCGCGCCGTCCGGAGGCAATATACGCCGAGGACGAGGAATTGATCCGCGACGGGTATCGTGAGATCACTCTTTTGGGTCAGAATGTGAATTCATACGGAAAAGAATTTGACGGTGAATGTGATTTTGCCGATCTGCTCACTAGGCTTTGCCGCATCGACGGCGATTACATAATCAGATTCATGACATCGCACCCCAAAGACGCCTCTGAAAAGCTGATCGACACGATGGCGCGTGAAAAGCATATAGCAAAGCATCTCCATTTGCCGATACAGTCGGGCAGTGACGCGATGCTCCGTGCCATGAACAGGCATTACGATTACTCATCGTACCGCAGACTCGTCACCTATATGCGTGAAAAAATGCCGGATATAGCCATATCCACGGATATCATCGTCGGCTTTCCGGGCGAAACTGAGGATGATTTTGCCGGCACGCTGAATGCTCTTTCGGATATCCGCTATGATATGATTTTCTCGTTTATTTATTCCAAGCGCGACGGCACGCCGGCCGCAGTCATGGATAACCAGATACCGGACAGCGTAAAGTCCGAACGCTTTACCC
Organism: Clostridia bacterium; assembly: GCA_024404445.1. Taxonomy (GTDB): domain Bacteria; phylum Bacillota; class Clostridia; order Oscillospirales; family CAG-272; genus RGIG6816. Next base: position 7,349 of record JAKSPY010000052.1, on the reverse strand, counting down.
GTATGCTCGCCGTACAGGAAAAAATAGCATATGAAAAGAATATCGCCGAGGTCGGTAAAACGCTACGAGTGCTGTGCGAGGGCGCAAGCAAGAACAACCCCGCTAAACTAACGGGCAGGACCGAGGGCAATAAGATAGTGCTGTTCGACGGAGATGCTTCTCTGGAGGGGCAGTTTGTGAATATCAGAATCACACAGGGGCAGACGTTTGCCCTTGTCGGAACAGTGATCGACTGACAGAAAGAGGATCGCGTATGACACCGATGATGCAACAGTACCTTGAGATCAAGGAAAAGTATAAGGATTATATCCTCATGTATCGAATAGGCGATTTCTATGAGATGTTTTTTGACGACGCTCAGACTGCCTCTGCGGAGCTTGACCTTGTTTTGACGGGCAGGGATAACGGGGACGACGGCAGAGCGCCTATGTGCGGTGTGCCTTTTCACGCCGCCGAAAACTATATAGGCCGCCTTGTCAACCGCGGTTATAAGGTCGCCATATGCGAACAGCTTGAGGATCCGGCATTGGCAAAGGGACTCGTCAAGCGCGACGTGATCAGAATGATCACCCCCGGCACGGTCACGGAGTCGTCATTCCTTGATGAAAAAAGCAATAACTATATGTGCGCAGTCTGCCGTTCGGCAGACGGTTGCGGCGTGGCGTTCGTCGACGTATCGACGGGGCAGGCCAACGTCACGGAATTTCACGGCGATGACGCAACGGATAAGCTGATCGGTGAGTTAGGCACTTATTTACCTCGTGAGGCTGTGTTGAACTGCACGGCGGCAGAGCTCGGAGAAGCGGGGCAGTATATGAGGACGCGCCTTGACTGTCTGATAAACGAGGCTCGCGACGATCTGTTCGACGGAGACGCGGCATATGAGATAGCCGCCCGGCATATGCACAGTCTGCCTCAGGAATTCGAAAACCGTGACAATATAGCCATGCGTGCGCTCGGTGCGGCCGTTACGTATTGTGAGCAGACGCAGAAATCCGAGCTGAAAAATCTGAACGATATCAATTACTATATCAGCGGCGAATATCTGGAGATAGACGCTAATTCACGCCGGAGTCTGGAGATATGCTCGACCATGCGTCGCGGTGACAAGAAAGGCTCTTTGCTGTGGGTGCTTGACAGGACTAAAACCGCGGCGGGCGCAAGACTGTTGAAAAAATATCTCGATTTTCCGCTGAAAAATCCGAATGCGATAATTCGCCGTCAGAATGCGGTCACTGAGCTTTACGATAATCTCATTTTACGTGACGAGCTCGGCGATATGCTCGGCAATGTGCTCGACCTTGAAAGGCTTTCGACACGTATTACCTACGGAAGCGCCAATGCGCGCGACCTGCGCGCGGTTGCGCAGACGTGTGAAAAACTGCCGCAGATAAAATCACTGATCTCCGGATGTCAAAGTCCGGAAATGGCGTCGATCGCGCAGTCGCTTGATACTCTGGAGGATATCTGCAAATTGATCTGCGCGTCGATAGCGGATGAGCCGCCGTTCTCGGTGCGTGAGGGCGGGCTTATCAGACCGGGTTACAGCGACGATATAGACAAATTGCGCTATATGATGTCGAACGGCAAGGAATGGATATCGAAAATTGAGGAGACAGAACGGCGTGAAACAGGCATAAAGACGCTGAAGGTCGGGTATAACCGTGTTTTCGGGTATTATATTGAGGTGTCAAAGGGCTCTGTTTCCGAGGTACCGGACAGATATATACGTAAGCAGACGCTGACGACCGGCGAACGCTATATCACTGAGGAATTGAAGGATATGGAGTCGCAGGTGCTCGGCGCCAGCGAACGTCTTGTCGCACTTGAGTATCAACTTTTCTGCGATGTCCGTACTCGCGTGGCCGCAGAGGTGCACCGCATGCAAAAGACAGCGTTCATGTTGGCGAAGCTTGACGTCTACCGTTCATTTGCCGAGGTTGCTCACCGCAATAATTATATCGCGCCGGAAATATGCTACGGCGACGAGATCTCAATATCCGACGGCAGACACCCTGTCGTGGAGCAATGCGCACCGGAGGCGTTTTTCGTGCCGAATGACACGGAGCTTGATTCACGGCGCAATAAATTCATGCTGATAACGGGACCGAATATGGCAGGTAAATCGACGTATATGCGTCAGGTCGCGCTGATCTGCATTATGGCGCAGATAGGCTCGTACGTGCCTGCACGTCAGGCGCGTATATCCGCGGTGGATAAGGTGTTTACCCGTATCGGAGCCTCGGACGATCTCGCTATGGGTCAGTCCACGTTCATGCTGGAAATGAACGAGGTGTCGCACATACTGAAAAACGCGACGTCAAAGAGCCTTGTCATCTACGATGAAATAGGCAGGGGAACGAGTACCTTTGACGGCATGAGCATAGCCCGTGCCGTTGCGGAATATACGGTACGCCATATCGGAGCAAAAACGTTGTTCGCTACGCATTATCACGAACTGACGTCGCTTGAAAATGAGCTTGACGGCATAACGAATTACAATATCGCCGCAAAGAAAAAGGCGGATTCGATCATTTTCCTGCGAAAGATCGTGCGCGGTGCGGCCGATGATAGCTACGGCATCGAGGTCGCAAAGCTCGCAGGCGTTCCCGATGAGGTGACACGTCGTGCAAAAGCGGTCTTGTCACAGCTGGAAAGCGGATCGTATTCACCGAAATACGAAAAGAAAACGCAGGAACGCGATGAGGGGCTGATCTCACTTGACGATCTGCGTGATAAAGAGGTGTGCGATAAACTGCGTATGACCGATATAAATACACTGTCGCCGCTTGAGGCACTCAATCTGATATTTGAACTGAAAAAACTGCTGTAAGGAGGCTCATATGAGCGCGATCAACATACTCGATATCAGCGTCGCCAATCTCATTGCGGCGGGTGAGGTGGTGGAAAGACCCGCAAACGCCGTAAAGGAGCTGACGGAGAACGCGATCGACGCGGGCGCACATAAGATCACTGTAGAAATACAGCGCGGCGGCATAGCTCTTATGCGCGTGACGGATGACGGTTGCGGTATGAGTGACGAGGACGCCGTGAAGTCGATAAAACGTCATGCCACAGGTAAGATCAGGACCAAAGATGACCTCGGTGCCATATGTACGCTCGGCTTTCGCGGTGAGGCGTTGGCGGCGATTTCCGCAGTCACGAAAATGCGCATAATGACAAAACGTGAGTGCGATAAAGAGGGCGTGATACTGTCGTGCGATTACGGCGCGTCGCCCTCCGTCACTTCATCCGGTTGTCCGAACGGCACTACGGTCATATGCGAAAGCCTGTTCGCCAACACTCCGGCAAGGTTGAAATTCCTTAAATCGGATGCCGCCGAGGCGGCGGGCGCGCAGAACGAAATAGAGCGCATCGCCGTATCGCATCCGGATATTTCATTCAAATTCGTCAGCGACGGTGAGATGAAATTTCAGACGCCCGGCAACGGCAGTACTTACGATGCCATTTACGCGGTCTACGGTAAGGTGTTCGCGACCAGCACGATAGAGATCGGTGCGGACAGCGGCGGCATCTCGGTCAGCGGCTACGTCACCATGCCGATGTATTCGCGCGGAAACCGCGGTATGCAGGTATTTTTCGTCAACGGCAGAAGCATACGTTCAAAGCTGATATCCGCGGCCATCGACAGAGCGTATGAGTCGTACCTGCCCGTCAAAAAATATCCGTCGTGCGTGCTGAATATCGGCGTGAATACCTCGTCAGTCGATGTGAATATCCATCCGTCAAAGCTTGAGGTTAAATTCTCTGATGAAAAAAGCGTGTTCAACGCCATATTCTATACCGTGCGCGGCGCTCTGGACAGATCCATCAACCGCCCGACGTTCGATATCAATGATAAGCTGCCGGATGTGAGCGACATGAACGTGATATCCGCGTTCGTGCCGTTGACCGATAAAAACGACGCAAATCCGGAGCAACTGACGATTTCGACGGTCGTCCCCACGGCGAAAGAAGAACCGATCAAGGCGAAAAGCATGGGCGAGGACATATATCACACGCTTGATTCGACCGCCGACAAGCTACGCGTAGCGGCGGAACGTCTGTATAAGGATGATCCCGATGTCGCGCCGCAAATGGCCGACACATCTTCTCCGTGGTATATCGCCGGCGTCAATGACGCGGCGGCCGAACGTGCCGGGCTGGATATTTCGTGCGGCGCCCGTCCGCTTATCGATATCAGTGCAGACGGTAACAGCGGCAAGGACGCGCTTTCCGTTTATGACGTACTGAAGCACATGGCGCCGTTGCCCGATCCGTATTTTGAGGAACTGAAGCGTCAGGTCGCAAATGAATTGCCGCGGTATTCGATAGCCGGTGAGATTTTTAACTGCTATTTGATTGTGGAGCTGGAAAAAAAGATACTGATAGTCGATAAGCACGCCGCACACGAGCGCATAAATTTTGAGATACTGAAATCGAATTACAAAGCCGAAAAGCCGAACATCCAGCTTCTGCTCACTCCCGTGGAGATAGAGCTCAGTGCCGAGGAGGCTGTCAGCCTACACGATTTCAACGATGAGATAACGAAGGTCGGGTTTGAGTATACCGTGGAAAACGGTCGGACGGTAAAGCTGACGGGTATACCGGCGGGATATGATATGAGAAACGCATTCGATATGTTCCTCGAAATGATGTACAGCGTCATGGACTACGGCACACTTGACGTCAACCGTGCCGCGTCATTTGAAAAGGCACTGTATCAGACAGCGTGCAAAATGTCGATCAAGGCGGGCAGATCGTACCCGGATGAGCATCTGGAATGGATATGCAATAATCTGCTTCGTTACGATTGCATCAAGTACTGTCCTCACGGCAGACCTGTGGCATTTGAGCTTACCAAACGCGAATTGGATACGCGTTTCGGCAGAAAAAAATAATAAAGGGGCATTATGTTCAAACTGATCAAAAAAGACGGATATGCACGTCGCGGCGAAATGCAGACGGTGCACGGCACCGTGCAGACGCCGGTGTTTATGAATGTCGGAACGTCCGCGGCGATAAAGGGTGGGATTTCGACAGACGACCTTCGTCAGATCGGATGTCAGATAGAATTGTCAAACACTTATCATCTTCACGTTCGTCCGGGCGATGACGTCATATACCGTATGGGCGGAATCCATAAGTTTTTCAATTGGGACAGGCCCGTTCTTACGGACAGCGGCGGCTTTCAGGTCTTTTCGCTTGCAAAGCTGCGCAAGATCACCGAGGAGGGTGTCAATTTCAATTCGCACATAGACGGAAGACGCATTTTTATGGGACCGGAGGAGAGTATGCAGATACAATCGCATATCGCCTCAACGATCGCGATGGCGTTTGATGAGTGCATAGAAAACCCGGCACCGTATAAATACGTAAAGGATTCCGTTGCGCGCACCACACGTTGGTTGGCGCGTTGCCGTGCCGAAATGGACAGATTGAATTCGTTGGACGAAACGATAAACAAAAACCAGCTTTTGTTCGGCATCAATCAGGGCAGTACGTATGACGATATTCGCGTCGATCACATGAAGACGATAGCGGAAATGGGTCTTGACGGCTATGCCATCGGCGGTCTTGCCGTCGGTGAGTCGACGGATGAAATGTATCACGTCATAGAACAGGTAGAGCCGTATATGCCGGTCGATAAGCCGAGGTATCTCATGGGCGTCGGTACGCCCCTGAATATCATTGAGGCAGTATATCGCGGCGTCGACTTTTTCGACTGCGTTATGCCGTCCAGAAACGCGCGTCACGGCTATATATTCACGTGGAAGGGCCACATGAATATCAACAACAGTAAGTATCTGACAGATCCGTTGCCGATAGACCCGGATTGCGGATGCCCGGCGTGCCGCAGTTATTCACGTGCGTACATCAGACACCTTCTGAACGTGGGTGAAATGTTGGGTATGCGTCTTGCGGTTTTGCACAACTTGTATTTTTACAATGATCTTATGGCAAAGATACGCTGTGCCATCGACGCGGGGGAATATGAATCATTTTATCGCCACTACCGTGAAATTCTCGGCAAGCGAATTTAGGAGGTAACATGACGCTTGATGATTGGCCGATAGGGCACAGCGGCGTGATAAGATCGGTCGGGGGAGGCGGCGACCTGCGATGCAGGCTTCTTGATATGGGAATAATACCGAAAACAGCAGTCACGGTCGTAAAGGTCGCACCCATGGGCGACCCAATAGAGTTGCGCCTTCGCGGGTATGAGCTGACGATAAGAAAAGAAGACGCAAAACTGATCGGCGTGGAGGAAACGAAATAATGATATTTGCACTTGCAGGCAATCAGAATTGCGGTAAGACGACGCTTTTCAATGTACTTACGGGCTCAAATCAGCACGTCGGAAACTTTCCGGGTGTCACGGTCGATCAGAAAATGGGCGAGATCAGGCTTGCCAAGGGCAATTCGGTCGTCGATCTGCCCGGCATTTATTCCATACGTCCGTACACAAACGAGGAAATCGTCACGCGCGATTTTATCCTCAATCAGCATCCGGACGGCATTATCAATATAGTCGACGCGACGAATATTGAGCGCAACCTGTATCTCACCCTGCAGCTCATCACTTTGCGCGTGCCGATGGTGCTCGCGCTCAATATGATGGACGAGGTCCACGCAAACGGCGGATCGATCAACGTCGATAAAATGAGCAAACTGTTGGGTATACCGGTCATCCCGATCACGGCGGCCAAAAATGAGGGCATCGACGAGCTGGTCAGATGCGCCGTTGACATTGCAAAAAGAAAGGTCTATCCGTCGGTGTACGACTTTTGTCCGTCGGGACCGATACACCGCTGTATACACGCCGTAACGCACCTTGTTGAGGATCATGCTGAAAATATCGGCGTCAGCGCGCGCTTTGCCGCGATCAAGCTTATTGAGGGCGACGAGCCGATGACGCAGAAGCTTGAGCTTGACACAAATGAGCTTGAGATGATAGAGCACTCCGTCATAGAGATGGAGACGGAATCCGAAATGGATCGCAATGCCGCGATAGCCGATATGCGCTATACCTTTATTGAGGGGGTCTGCCGTGAGTCCGTCGTAAAATGCCGCGACAGCCGTGAGCATATCAGAAGCGTGAAGATCGACGATGTTCTGACGAATAAATTTATGGCAATTCCCATATTTATTGCCATAATGCTGTTGGTTTTCTGGCTGACTTTCGACGTGATCGGCGCGTTTTTCAGCAACCTTATGGAGGACGGGGTCCTGTGGCTGACGGGCGTTGTCGATGCCGGTCTGAAAAGCTACGGCATAAACGAGGTGGTGCATAGTCTTGTGATCGACGGCGTTTTTGCCGGAGTCGGAAGCGTACTCAGCTTCCTGCC
>JAKSPY010000051.1 GCA_024404445.1 Clostridia bacterium | reverse complement strand
GTGCCGTAAAACACCGTGTCCCCGATGTGCAGGATATGGCTGGCATAGGTCAGCGTGGCATTCAGATCGTGGGAGATCATAATGACGGTGATGCCGTCTCTGTTCAGCTTTTCAATGAGCGCGTACATCTCTGCCGTGACCTTCGGGTCAAGCCCCGAGACCGGCTCGTCGGGAAGCAGCCTTTTCTTCGTGGCACACAGCGCACGGGCCAGCCGAACACGCCGTTGCTGACCGCCCGACAGCCCCCTGTAACACCGTCTTGTCAGCTGGGATATGCCCATTTTTTTAATACTTTCGGCGGCAAGCCGTTTTTCCTCTTTTGTGTAGAACGGGCGCAGTCCGCACCTTCCCTGACAGCCGGAAAGCACGATTTCCCACACCGTGGCAGGGAAATCCCTTTGCACCACGGTTTGCTGCGGCAGATATCCGATCTCATTCGGCAATAGACCGTCCCCGGCTGTTATTTTGCCTGACATAGGGGAAATCAGGCCGAGGATCGTCTTTATCAGTGTGGATTTACCGGAGCCGTTTTCGCCGATGATGCAGAGGTAGTCGCCGGAATATACCTCAAAATTGAGATTCTGTACGATTACTTTGCCGTCATATCCGAGATATAGATCCCGACAAGTGAGCAGAGCCATATCATTTCCTCCTTATTTCAAAGCATCCGTCAGAACGGAAAGATTCTTTTTCATTACGGAAAGATACGTCACGCCGTTTTTAACGTCCCTCATTGTCGTGGATTGCATAGAGTCCATAGACAGGATCTGTGACGATTTTTCTTTTGATGAGGCAACGATTGTTTCTGCGATCTTGTGATCGGTGTCCTCCAAGGTCAGCACGGTGGAAAGACCGAGCTCGTCCACCTTGTTCGCGAGAAACGCGATCGTTTCAAATGATGCCTCGCTTTCCGCGGAGCATCCGACAAATGCGGCGAAATAATCGAGTCCGTAATCGTCTGTAAGATAGCGGAACGGGAAACGATCGCCGAACAGTACGGTTTTGACCGTCGCGGCGTCCACTGCCGATCTGTATTCCGCATCGAGAGCGTTCAGCTTTTCGATATATGAGGAAGAATTGGCGGTATAAACGTCGGCGTTTTCGGCATCGAGCGAAATAAGCGCGTCGCGGATTGCACCTACGATAACGACGGCGTTTTTCAAAGAGAGCCAGACGTGTTCGTCGTATTCGGCTTCTTCCACGTGTTCCCCGACTTCCATACCCTCCTTGACCTCTTCCTCCTTGACGGCATCGCCGAGCACGTCGAGCAGGTCGATCACGATCATATCTTTGTTGGTCGCTTCTTTCAGCGCGTCGTCCACCCATTCATCGGATTCGCCGCCGACATAGATAAAGAGGTCGCACCGTGAGATCGTGATAATGTCATATGCCGTGGGCTGAAAGCTGTGCAGATCGACACCGTTGTCAAGAAGCATTGTTACGTCGGCATCGGTCGCTTTTTCGCCGAGAATATTCATGACCCAATCGTATTCCGGAAAAATAGTGGTCACGACGGAAAGCTTTTCGTTTGTGTTGTTTGGAAGATTGCCGCAACCGGTGATAATGCCGGCAAGCATTATCACGGTAAGCAGGACCGAAATATATTTTTGCATAAAAATAAACCTCCGAATCAAATAAAAAAACTGAAAACAGGCGCAAAAAAACAGGGAAGCGGCAAAAACCGACAGACCTATCCCGAAAAGGATAGATCGCTTCCTTGTGAAATCAGTCAATATTCAATCCGAAAGCTTTACTTTGAGTGTGACGAGAGAAAAGGCGTCTGCCGGGCTTTGAAGGTTAAAGCGTGAGCTGACGGCTATGGCACCGGACAATGCGGCAAAAACGAAAACGGACAAAACGGCACAGACCGGGTGCGACGTGCGACGGCAAATGTTGATCTGACCGCAGATGAGGCAGTTTTCACCGATGCAATCGTGGTCGGACTCGGTAACGATAAAGCAGGCGGAGATGAGCATGGTGAAAATAAACAGGATCGCAATGAAAAATGCAAAACCGCGATTCGTTTTCGTCATGTTGCTCACCTCCGTTTTTATTGTCGGCTTTTGTTTGCCGGTAGGCTTTTGCGGAGATCTGCGTCAGATCTCGGCTATGACCTCAACCTCTGCCAATACGTTTTTCGGCAGCGTTTTTGCCGCTACGCAGGAACGGGCAGGCTTTGACGTGAAATACTTACCGTATATCTCATTGAATTTGGCAAAATCGCCCATGTCGGCGAGGAAACATACAGTCTTGACAGCCTTGTCAAGCGACGTTCCGGCAGCGGCGAGTACATTCGCGAGATTCTGACAGATCTGTTCTGTCTGTCCCTCGATCGTGGTCGCTTCGACTGCGCCGGTGGTGGGATTGATGGCTATCTGTCCTGATGTAAAGACCAGATTCCCCGTGATAACGGCCTGTGAATACGGACCGATCGCATCGGGTGCGTTTTTTGTGTAAACCTTTGTGCTCATGATATCCTCCGATTATTTAGTATCCGTGATCAGGTATCCCGCGTCGCGGAGCGACGTGTCGATACGTTCGATTTGGTCAAAATTTCTCGTTTCCATTTTGATTTGCAGACCGCAACCTGCTATGTCGTGGCCGTTTGTGCCGCGGTCATGATGCACCTGCAGGATATTGCCGCCGCACTCGGCGATGATGCTTGATACCTTGTTCAGCTGACCGGGACGGTCAGGCAGATCAATGCGGACGGTGTGTGTGCGTCCGGCGCCGACCAGACCGCGCTCGATGACCTTTGACAGTATGCCGACGTCGATGTTTCCGCCGGAAACGACGCAGACGACTTTTTTGCCCTCGCACGGTATTCTTCCGCACATTACGGCGGCGACAGGCGCGGCACCGGCGCCCTCTGCGACTATCTTGTGCTTTTCGATCATTGCGAGGATCGCGCACGCTATTTCGTCATCGCTGACTGTGACTACGTCGTCAACGTATTGAGATACGTACCTGTATGTATTCTCTCCCGCCTCTTTTACGGCTATGCCGTCGGCAAATGTGTTGACGGACGGGAGTCGCACTATCCTGCCGGATTTGACGGCAGTGAACATACTTGCCGCACGTTCCGCCTGAACACCGTAGATCTTTACTTTGGGGTTAATGTATTTTGCGGCGATTGCCACACCTGATATAAGTCCGCCGCCGCCTATCGCACAGACTATCGCGTCGGCATCCTGCAGCTGTGACATGATCTCAATACCGATCGTGCCCTGACCGGCGATGATGTTGTCATCGTCAAACGGGTGGACGAACGTGTACCCCTGCTCATGCTGAAGCTCCACAGCCTTATCGTGTGCGTCATCGTAAACGCCGGGCACGAGGCATACCTCGGCACCGTATGATTTGGTTGCGTCTATCTTCATCAGCGGGGCAGTATCCGGCATACAGATAACTGACTTGATGCCGAAGCGCTGTGCCGAGCGCGCTACGCCCTGCGCGTGATTTCCGGCAGAGCAGGCGACAACGCCGCGCGCCTTTTCCTCATCGGAAAGCGTGGCGATCTTGTATGCGGCACCGCGAAGCTTGAAAGAGCCCGTGTATTGCAGATTTTCGGGCTTAAGGTAAAGCCGACATCCGTCGATCATTGTTGACGGGATCAGCTCAGTGTGGCGAACGATACCGTCAAGCACGCGGGCGGCGTCATGTATTTTTTCAAAGGTGACCATAACTTTCTCCTTTTGTTATATTCTGTGACCATTATATCCCAATCGTGCGCCCTTTTCAAGTCATAACGAAAAATTAACCGACGTTATTTTGACAAATTACGCTATTGAAATATCGGCGTCCGTATGGTACAATGACAAAAAGCGGAGGCAGTTATGGAAAAGGAAAAAAGAGTAATAGCGCGCAACAAAAAAGCGTACCACGATTTTTTCGTCGATGAGACGTATGAAACGGGGATCGTGCTTGCCGGCACCGAGGTCAAATCGCTTCGTCTGGGCAACGTCAATCTGAAGGATTCCTATTGCTGTATCGTGTCGGGTGAGCTTTTTGCGACAGGCGTGCATATCAGCCCGTATGAAAAGGGCAATATTTTCAATCGCGATCCCATGCGCGACAGAAAGTTGCTGATGCACAAAAAGGAGATAATCAAGCTGTATTCACAATCGGCACGCGATGGGTATGCGATCGTGCCGCTGTCGCTGTATTTTCTCGGTAAAAACGTCAAAATGGAGATTGGCCTGTGCCGCGGCAAAAAGAATTACGATAAACGCGAGGCAGAGGAGGAAAAGGCCGAACGCCGTGACATCGAACGCTACGAAAAAGAACGTCGCAGATACTGAAAACCCGTATCGGATAAAGAAAATCAAGCCTTGCCGTTTGGCAGGGCTTGATTGCATATATTTAGACATTTCTATTTTATCAATGACTTGTCTATGCTGATGACGGCATAGTAATTTCCCAGCTTTCCGATCTTATCGCACACGTGCTGTTTCAGCTCGTTTTCCGGTATTTTGACGCTGAACGGCACGACCATATCAAAGATCAGATTTGTATGCGACGCCCCTTTTACTATTCTGAAATCGTGGATCGTCATCGTGCTGTCGATCGACGCGACTATTTCGGATACCGTGTGTCTGAGTTCATTCACCGTATCGTCGTCGGTGTCGATCGGGTCCATGTGTATGACCGCATCACAGCTCAGCGTATCGCGCAATTCCCTTTCGATATTGTCGATTATGTCATGCATATACAGGATATCGCTACTCGACGGTACCTCGGCGTGCAGTGATATCATCATGCGGCCGGGACCGTAATCGTGTACTACGAGGTCGTGTATGCCCTGAATGTCGTCGTGTGACATGACGATCTTTTCTATTTTTTCGACGAATTCCTTTGACGGCGGCTCGCCGAGCAACGGGCTGATCGTTTCTATTGCGGCATGCAGACCGGCGTACATGATAAACAGCGATACTGCCAATCCGCAGTATGCGTCGAGATTGACCGTGGTGAAACCGGACAGTACGGTACAAATCAATACTACGGCGGTCGCAACGCAGTCGCTTAAGCTGTCGGTCGCCGTTGCTTTCATGGCCGCCGATGTGATCTTCTTTCCGATTCGAGTGTTATATAATGACATATACAGCTTGACTAGTATCGACACGGTCAGTATACCGACCGTGAGGTATGAAAACTCCGTCGGCTCCGGTGACGTGATCTTGTCAAACGATGTGCGCGCCAGCTCAAAGCCCACGACTATTATGATCATCGACACGATAAGCCCCGAAATATATTCCATTCTGCCGTGACCGAACGGATGCTCGGTATCCGGTTTCTGACCTGCCAGCTTGAATCCTATCAGCGTTATCACCGACGATCCTGCATCGGACAGGTTATTGAAGGCATCCGCGGTGACGGAGATCGCACCGCTGAGTGTGCCCGCGATCAGCTTCAAAGCGAATAAAAAAACATTCAGCGAGATACCGACTATTCCGCACAGCATACCATACGCACGTCTGACGGCCGTGTCAGAATAATCGCCTCTGTTTTTGATGAACAATTTTGATAACAGGCTTATCATACTACCACCCTTTCCGTCGGTATTATACCACTGTCGGCCGAATAATGCAAGTGCCGATGTTTTTTTGCGCAAAAGGGCGTCAAATTGTGCGCCCGCTATTGAAAATCTATTTATATGTGATATAATATTACTCATCAACCAACGGAGGAGCATATGAGCGAGCTGGGATACATATTGGCGACGGCTGTCGGCACGATCGTTCTTTTGACCGTGTTTTTTGCGTTGTCGGTCCATTTTGCCGAAAAATATAAATGTGATAAAATCATTGAGAGCTTTAACGCCGGACGTGACGGCGCGATCAAATTGATGCGTATACTTATCGGCAGTAACGCCGTCCTGACGAATCTGTTTTTACCTGTGTTCGACGGGAATAAAATAGTCAATTATCAGTACATAGACAACCTTTTGATAACACGAAGCGGCATTGTCGTCGTCCGTATACGCGAGGAGGCAGGGGTGATCACCGTGGATGACGGCGAAACATGGCATTCCTGCGCCAGACTGAAAAGCGGGGGACTGCGTGACACCGATTTTCCGAATCCCGTTCGTAACGCGCAGGACGGCGCGCTTGTCGTGAACAGGTTGTTTGAGCGTTTTCAGATCGAGCCGCCGCCTATCGAAACTCTTGTCGTTTTCACGGCGCAGTCGACGAAGCTGTCGGCGCCTGTCGAAAACGTATACAGGCTGGAATCGACGGCAAAATATCTCCGCGTCATGAGGCGCGGCAACGAAATAAGCAAAAAAGAGCTGGAATTCTATCGCAAGGCAATCTTACATATGAACGCGAAAAAGTCGGTCGCGGAGTCTTATAATTTCAAAATGCTCGGTTGACGGTTTTCGACAGCACGGTGCGCGGTGATTTTTCATTTTCTTTTGCTATGATGTAGAAAAACATCGGCGAAAGGATGAAAAAATCAAGATGAAAAGAATAGTATCAAAAACCGCATCGTTTGCTTTATGTATGGCCGTTATGTGCGCATCGGCAGTGCTTTTGTTTGCAAATCGCAATGATAAAAAGGAGCCTATCTGCCCCACGCCGTGCGACTCTGTGCTCAGCAGTGTCGCCGGAGAGATCGACGCGATGTGTGCCGCGGGGATCATGCCGACGTCGAGTATAGACGGCAGGTGTTATTTCTATCCTACCGTACCTGTCACACGCGAGTATTTTGCATACGTGTTGGCACGATATCTCGGCATCGACGATGGATTCACGTCGTCGCTGTCTATCGGAGTGAATGATGAAAACGACATATCTCCGCGCTTTCTCGGCGGTGTCAGATCGGTGGTACACGCCGGACTGTTACCGATATACGAGGACTGCGGTATATACGTATTTTGCCCGACGGAGGAGCTGACACGGTCACAGGTCGCGGAGGTCATGGCGGGCATGGTGGGTCAGAGCGTGTCGTCGGAAAAATCAGATTCCTTTTGCGACATCGGCGACGACGAAAACGCGTCGGCCATCGACACGATGATCGGGCTGAACATAATGACGGGATTTGCTGACGGGACGTTTCGTCCGGAGAATATCGTGACGAGGCAGGAGCTGGCACATATATTTTACCGCTTGTGCGAAATGAATCAATGAAAGGATATACCCGATGAACAAAGAGGCGGAAAAATTCATCGGCTCGACTGTGATGGAGGGGATGATCTCCATTCGCGCCGTTATCGACGGAGGAGAGGCCGGCATCAATACGCGGAGGATCACACGCGTACTGTACGACAGGTCAAAGTCGGAGTCGAAAATGAAAGAGCTTTCGTATCTGAAAGCAAAGTCGGGGGCACTCGGCTTTGCCGTTGAGGGCGTCGACGCCTCTGTCATCGATGGAATGACCATCGGCAATACTCACGGAGGCTTTGTTGCCGAATGTACGGAGCGTGAGTTTACCGATATAGACGGTATGAATATAAAGACCGACGGCTTTTACGTAATGCTGGAGGGCATTGAGGACCCGTATAATTTCGGATATTGTCTTCGCTCGCTATATGCGGCGGGTGCTGACGGTGTGATCCTGTCGCCGCGCAATTGGATGAGCGCGGCAGGCGTCGTCGCACGCGCGTCCGCGGGCGCGTCGGAGCTGTTTGAGATAGGTATCGCGTCCGGTGAAAGAGCCGTCGAAAAATTCAGATCACTCGGCTACACCGTCGCGGCGACGGATAAATGCAAAAACAGCGTTTCGGTTTACGACGCCGATCTGCGTTTTCCGTTGCTGTTGCTTATCGGCGGCGAAAAAAGGGGATTCGGACACGAGGCACTTTCCGGTGCCGATATGATACTGATGCTGGATTACGGCAGACGGTTTCCGGCGGCACTCAGCGCGGCCAGCGCGGCGTCGATAATCGCGTTTGAGGCATTCAGGCAAAACAGAGGCCGCAAATGACGGAAAAACTGACAGAAATCAATGAAAAACTGACGATAGCCGAAAGGACGGGTTCGCTGTCATTCGGCACCGATGCATATCTGCTGTACGCATATATGAAACGCAGAAAAAACGCGGTCGGCTGTGAGCTGGGCGCCGGTAGCGGAGTAATTTCACTGTTGGCGGTTTCCGCGGATAAGCTGAAGCACATCACCGCCGTCGAGGTGCAGGAGGGCATTGCCGCCATCGCGGCGAAAAATGTCGAGTCCAACGGACAGAACGGGAAAATCGACGTGATCTGCCGCGATTTGCGTCAGCTGGATAACAGCTACTGCGGGGTCTATGACACGGTATTCACTAATCCTCCGTATATGCGCGCCGACAGCGGACTGCTGAACTGTATGGACGAGAATGCCGCGTCCCGTCACGAACTCAACGGCACGATCGGAGATTTTGTGGCTTGCGCGTCGCGCATACTGAAATTCGGCGGTACATTCTATGCGGTTTACAGACCGGACAGGGCGGCGGAGCTTATCGCACTGTGCCATGAGAACCGTCTCGCGGTAAAAAGGCTGACATTCGTGCATCCGACGTCCGATCACGTGCCGTCGATATTGCTGATCGAGGCGAAAAAGGGTGCGTCGGACGGCGTTTGCGTCACGCCTCCGCTGATTATATATTTTTCGGCCGCGAATATGACGAACGACGGCTATACCGACGATATGAAATACATTTATGAACACGGAGATTTCAATGATAAATTCAGATGAAAAGAACGCGACCGAACGCGGTATCCTGTACCTCGTAGCGACGCCGATAGGAAACCTCGCAGACATCAGTGAGCGTGCCAAAAAGGTGCTGTCGGAATGCGATTTCGTCGCGGCGGAGGATACGCGTAACAGCGGGAAGCTTTTGATGCTTTACGGGATCAAAAAGCCGTTGGTTAGCTATTTTGAGCACAACAAGCGTGAGCGCGGTGCCGTCATCGTGCAGAGAATACTCGGCGGCGAAACGTGCGCCCTGATAACCGACGCCGGTATGCCGGCTATCAGTGACCCGGGGGAGGATATCGTGAAGCTGTGCTGTGAACAGGGTATAAAGGTTTCGGTGATACCCGGTGCGTGCGCGGCGGTGTCGGCGCTTGCCGTTTCGGGACTGCCGACAGGCAGATTCGTTTTTGAGGGATTCCTGTCGGCGGCGAAGGCACAGCGCAGAAAGGCGCTGGAGGCATTGAGATCCGAGGTGAGGACGATCATATTCTATGAGGCGCCGCATAAGCTGAAAACGACGCTTGACGATATGCTGGAGATACTCGGTGACAGGCAGATATCGCTGTGCCGCGAATTGACTAAGATCAACGAGGAAATAATCCGCACGACCATAGGCGGTGCCGTGCAGATGTATTCGCAGACTGATCCGCGCGGTGAATATGTGCTGGTCGTCAGCGGCTGTGACGCCGCTGACCGTGACAGCGCATTCTGGTCTGAGATGAGCATTGCCGAGCACGTAGACTATTACATAGGGCAGGGAATGGCGAAAAATGACGCCATGAAGGCCTGCGCACGTGATCGCGGTGTGGGAAAAAGTGAGATATATTCCGAAATAATGATAAAGTAACGGAGGGCAATCATGAAAAAAACAACAATGCGAAAATACGCAAAACTCATAGCCGAAAAGGGCGTTAACGTGCAGAAGGGTCAGCACGTTATCATATCGGCGGAGCTTGATCAGCCGGAGTTCATCACGATGGTCGTGGACGAATGCTATAAAGCAGGCGCCGGCGAGGTCACCGTAGAGTGGGATCATCAGCCGCTTAAAAAACTGAATTATCGCTATCGCACCGTCAAATCGCTTTCGACTGTCAAAAATTGGGAGGTCGAGAAGCTGAAATACGCGGTGGATGCGCTTCCCGCAAGGATATATATCGATTCCGAAGATCCCGACGGGCTCAACGGCATCAATCAGATGAAGGTATCAAAGTCGAGGCAGGCGATATACAAGGTCATAAAGCCTTACCGCGACGAGATGGAAAATAAGTATCAGTGGTGCATAGCGGCAGTGCCGGGCGAAAAATGGGCACGCAAGGTATTCCCGGGCGAGAGAACAAGTACGGCTGTCGAAAAGCTGTGGAACGCGATCCTATATACCTCCCGTGCTGACGGCGACGATCCGTCGGCGGCGTGGGATAAGCATAACGCATCACTGCGCGACCGTTGCAAATATCTGAACGACCTCGGTATAACCGAACTGAGATACAAATCGGCAAACGGAACCGATTTCACGGTCGGACTGATAAAAGAG
>JAKSPY010000050.1 GCA_024404445.1 Clostridia bacterium | reverse complement strand
CGAAGCGAACTTTACCGGTTGCTTCGGATTTTTTTGGGCTATTTATTTACAGCCCGTTTTTATGGTGTTTGATAAACTGCTTATGGCTTTCTCCGTCTGTCTGCCAGATCGTTGTACTGTCGGATAAGCTCAATTTCGTGAGGATCGTAAGGGTGAAAGCCCGGTCTGTACAAGTCGTGCATCCATTTTGTGAAATCGTACTCCGGGTGAGTCCCGTTTTCATATTGCAACCAAAGTGAATCCCACGGCTCATTCGTCTGCGTCTTGCCGAGGACGAAGCCCCAACACCAGCACGCAATATTCTCCAAATACAGTAACGGATATATCTCTTTGACCGTATTATGCATGATACGATTGAGCCATTCAGTCATGAAAATCGGACGTTCTTCTTTTTTCAGCACCTCTATCATCGGTAACAGCTTTTCATACGGCCAATAACCGTGAAAACTGATAACGTCAGACAGCGATAAAGACAATCTGTCCGTTTCATCAGTCACCTCATCGCACTTTATCGGACGGAAAACGTCGGCCATGAGCGGTTGCGAAGGATCGCAGGCGCGCACGGTATCGAACAGGAGCCTGATCAGCGGTCGGGAGCGCTCTTTTAGTATTATGCCGGGCTCATTATATACATCCCACGCCAATATGCGCGTGTCATCGGCGTATTTTTTCACGATCTCCGTCACCATTTGCAGATACTGCGTTCTGTACGGCTCGACCTCCAGCGGGTGAACGGGATTTTGTGCGGACTGTTCCGGTGTCAGCGGCAAACGTCCCTGATGATAGCCCAGATAGTATTTTTGCTCACCCAACGGCTTGAATCTGAATTCCCCACGTGAGATGACTGCCTCATTCGCCAGCACCGGTAACACCGTTATTTTGTGTTTGGCGGCCAGCGAAATATATGACTCAAATATAGTCATGAACGAGTCGTGCTCCTGCGCCCATACGTCAAACTCGATCAGCAGACGTATGGTGTTGAAGCCGAGCTTCTCCGCCAGCGCCAATTCATTATCTGCTGTCAGCAAGTGCTCGTCGCTGTGGTACGATTGCCACATATCTATACGACTGCAACAGTCGCTGCCGATAAAGTTACAGCCGCGGATCCACGGGTATTTCTTATACCATTCGCGTGCCTCTGCCGGTGTCCATTGTCTGTTCATTTTCTCCTCCTGCCGTGTCGGTATTTATCTGATTCGATTTTAGCATAACCGCGCCGAAATGTAAACCGTTTTATTGTCTGAATGTAAAAAAATATTGACTTTATCGATAATATGCCGTACAATTTGATATGAAAGAAAATGGCGGAGGGTCGGTATGGCAAATGTTACGGCGGCGCAAAAAAAGTATCTGTCGTGGGAATTCGGCGTATTTTTTCATTACGGCATCAGAACATTCAATCATGGTCACCACGATTGGGACGGAATCCATATGTCGGCGGAAACATTTTTGCCGACGGATTTTGATCCCGACAGCTGGATAAAGACCGTCAAAAGTGCCGGAGCGCAGTTCGCCGTTATGACGACAAAGCATCACGACGGTTTTGCCATGTGGCAATCCGCGTATTCCGATTATTCCGTCGCACAGTCCCAATGGAAAAACGGGCGGGGAGATGCCGTCGGGATGTTCACGCAGGCATGTCACGATAACGATATTGGGTGCGGTCTGTATTATTCACCGAACGAATGGGGCGACAGGATCGATTTTAATGACAAGACTGCGGCCGACAGGTATTATTACGGTCAGCTCGGTGAATTGCTTGACGGCAGATACGGTAGGGTAGATTATCTGTGGTTTGACGGTTCGTTCCCATGCGGGTATTATCCTGCCGGTATTATCGACTATGTGCGCAGTTTGCAACCGGATATCATCATTATGGGTCATGACGTCTGCGGAATAGGCAATGAGGACTCATATGTTCCTTACGATATGACGAATGTTTCGCGCGGAAGGTTCTTTTGTCTTGAAGGCGATCTGCGTATGCGCGACAGCTGGTTTTGGGAGGATAACGAATACACGCTTAAATCGGTCGATGAGCTGATCGGTATGTATGAAACGGGCATCGGCAGAGGTGCGTCGATGCTGTTGAATCTGGCTCCCGCACCGAATGGCCGATTGGAAGATGCCGACGTCAGACGTCTGCTTGAGTGGCGCGACGCCATAAAGTGCAGATACGCCGACAATTGCGGATTTGATCAGCTTGTCCGCGACGGAAATTCGTACATTCTTTCATATTCAAAGGAAAAATATCAGACCGAGATCAAGGATACGATGTATTTGCCGCGCGTGAGGCACATCGTGATAAAGGAGGATGTTTCCGGCGGGAATATAGTCAGGAGATGGCGATTATACGCCACGATACCGTCAAAGTATCCGTACGCCGATTGGAACTTTTTGCTGTGCGATGGGTACGGGATAGGCAGAAAACGCATTATTTCCGTGCCGGATATCAGATGTCCGCGATTCAGACTTGAGATCACCGACGCGGACGGCCGGCCGGAAATCGTCGCTTTTGATGCGTACAGATAAAAATAGGCACCAATCCGACCTGTTTTATTACCCGCATTTTGGCTATTTTTAATGATTATTTGATAAAACCGCGATATGTCTTTACTTTTCTCCGCGTTTGGTGTATAATCATATACGCTGTACAGCATCTGCAATTGATGCAAAACAATTTATGAATCAGAGGTACTGAAATGAAAAGAATCATCACACTTTTATTGACTGTGGCGATCATTGTATGCTGTTTCGCCGGTTGCGGCAAAACGGAGAATGACGCTACTACAGATGCGACAACCGAGGCGACGACAGACGTCACGACGGAGGCTACAACGGAGGCCACAACGGAGGCCACAACGGTTGTTGAGCCCATCACTGTTGCCGAGGCTTTCACAGGAGACATGGAGGCAATACTGAATTCGATCGTTACGAGGGCGATCGAGATCGACATGGCCGCATGGACAGAAGAGTATGAATATTACGGCATCGGAACGATAGAGTGCGAGCCTACTCCCGTAGATGAGGACAGCTGCACATCGATCCTCGGCCTTGACACAGATGAGTTTTACGCTCTGGTCGATTCGGCTATCGAATCAAAGCCGCTTGGATCATGGTATACACATTCGGTCGTCGTAATCAAACTGAAGGACGGTGTAGACGTTGCCGAAACAGCACAGAAGATCGTTATGAATACAAAACCGAATCGCTTCGGCTGCCTTAAGCCCTCGTCGATCGTAGGTGCGTACACAGGCAATTACGTCATCTTTACGGCTTCCGATGAATCGGCCTGCAACTCAGTTTACAGCGCGGTGGTTGAGCTTTCCGCACTTGAGGCTGTCAGAATCGACAGAGAGAATACCTGGAAAAACAGCGGCGGTCTGCTTATTCCCTGATTGACAATATGAAAATTAAAAAAACAGCATCAATAATATTTATCGCGCTGTTTTTGATTACTGTATTCGGTCTCGGTGCGTTCGTGGTTTTGCGAACGCCCGGGACTGTTTCTGAAAGCGAAAGACGTGAGCTTGCCGCTAAGCCGCAGATGACCATGAAATCTGTCGCTGACGGCACATTTTTTACATCATTTGAGGATTACTTGCTTGATCAGTTTGCATGGCGCGATACTTTTCGCAGAATAAAGGCGGTGTTTCAGTTCGGCGTTCTGCGTCAGAAAGAAAATAACGGAATATCGGTGAGTCACGGACAGGCATTTGAAATCAAATCGGAAATGGAAGAAAAGCCCGTCAATGTCTACATAAAACGTATCAATGCATTGGCCGATACGTATTTTTCCGACGGCGGTTATAACCTGTATTCCACCGTGATACCGGATAAATCAATGTACTTATCCGAAGGTGCCGGCATACCTTATGTGGATTACGGACCGATCGCCGAACGCATAAAAACGGAAACATCCGCAAAATTCATCGACATATATGATCTGTTGGACGGTAACAGCTACTATGCCACGGATTCACATTGGAAGCAGACGGAGATCGTGGATGTTGCCGACAGAATCCTGACCGAGATGGGCGCGAATAAGATAGACGGCATCAGAAAAAACGACGCGCTGGCACCGTTTTACGGCGTGTATTACGGTCATTCCGCTTTGCCGTTGCCGTCGGATGAGATCGTGACGCTGACTTATGATACGCTTGACGCCGTAAAGGTTTTGCGCGCAAATAAAAAGACAGGCGTTTTAGAGGATGCAAGGCTATATTACGATGAATATATCACGGCCGACGATGCGTATGACGTATTTCTCGGCGGTGCCTGCACAGTCATAGTGATCGAAAATACGTGTAATCCGGATGGCAAAACACTGTATCTTTTCTCCGATTCCTTTGGCAGAAGCTTGGCACCCTTGCTTGTGTCCGACTACGGCCGAGTCGTGGTATTTGACATAAGGTATATCAAGACGAGCCGTGCCCTTGAAACAGTGCCGCCGGAGCAGGGAAGTGATATTCTGTTTGCGTACAGCATATCCGCAATTGAGGTCAGCGACAATCTGCAGGTAAAGTGAGGCGGGAATATGGTTTTTTCAAGTATCGGGTTTATTTACTTATTTTTAGCGGCTGTTCTTCTTGCCCATTATCTGCTTCCGAAAAAATTCAGAAACGCCGTACTGCTTGTTTTCAGTCTGACTTTTTATTATGTCGGTGAGCAAAATCTCGTCGTACTAATGATATTATCAACGCTGACTGACTATTTTTGCTCACTCGGAATTGATAGATTCCGTGATAAAAAGAGGCTGACAAAGCTATTTTTGATCATATCGCTTGTCGTTAACCTGTCTTTACTCGGTTATTTCAAATACGCCGACCTGTTTATCAGTAGCTTTGGACATCTGACGGGGATCGAGGTCAAGCTTCTGCAGGTCGCATTGCCAATCGGAATAAGCTTTTACACGTTTCAGACGATGAGCTATACGATCGACGTATATCGGGGGAGATTCCCAGCGGAACGTAACATCATAGATTTTGCGGCGTTCGTGACGCTGTTTCCTCAGCTTGTCGCGGGTCCTATCGTCAGATACAGCGATATTTCCAACGAATTGAAATCGCGAAAGATCACATTGGAAAAATTCACGACGGGCGTGTGCAGATTTTGTATCGGACTCGGTAAAAAGGTTATAATCGCAAATACGCTCGCATCGGCCGTAAAAGTGTATGACACATCCTCCTCACATACCGTGGTGCTGGCATGGCTGTGCGCTTTGTCCTTGCCGCTGCAGATATATTTCGATTTTTCCGGATACAGCGATATGGCGATAGGGCTCGGCGCCATGCTCGGATTTTCGTTCCCGGAAAACTTCAATTACCCCTTTATATCCAAAAGCGCGACGGAATTCTGGCGCAGATGGCATATAACGCTCGGCACATGGTTCCGTGATTGCGTGTATTTCCCGATGGGCGGTAACAGATGCTCAATAAAGCGTCATATTTTCAATCTGCTCGTTGTCTGGCTGTTGACCGGCATATGGCACGGCGCGGCGTATAATTACATTATCTGGGGACTGTACTACGGCGTTATCATAATAGCAGAGAAGTATGTGTACGGCAAATGGTTGGAAAAGTCCAGAATCATCTCACGGATCTATTTTGCGGCTGTTACGGTGTTTGGATTCGTTATTTTCCATTCGGAAAATTTGGCACTGATCCCGAAAATGCTCGGCGAAATGGTCGGTGCCGGCGGTGTTGCACTGATGGATACGGTATCAAGTTTCGCCGTATCAAATTATATTTTCACAGTGATTTTGTCGATTTTACTCTCAACTCCTGTCATAAGCGTCATTGAAAAGAAATTGACAAGATTTGCGGTTATGGAAAATACTGTTGTAATTTTCCGATATATTATCTGTCTTGTGTTGTTCGTGATTAGTACAGGGTATTTGGTAGACGGATCATACAATCCGTTTATGTATTTCAGATTTTGATATTGACGCATAAAAATATATAAATACATAAAACAAATAAAAAAGCTTGCCGTGGCAAGCTTTTTTGTGTTATCTGTATTAAATTCCGAGTTTGGCGGCCGCGTCGTTGATGTTTGACTCGTTAAGCTCGAAATTATCATCGAATTCGCACAGTCTCCAACGCTCCGTATGGGTCATGGACTCGCCCCTTTTCAGAGTTTTAATCTCGGAAATCGACTCGCATTCAAGGAAATACTCTGCGGTATAAAGCTCACATGAACAGCCTCTGTCGGGGTAGTTACCGTTGGGATGATTTACATCGAAATCCTTGATGAACGCCTGACCTTTATTTATATATGCGGCTACGTGTGCCGTATTGTTCAGACCTACCTTAAATGCATCTTTGGCCTCGGAATTCTGTCTGAGAGCGATGTATTTGTCGCCCCAAACCGCACGGCTGTCTGACATCTTAGTGTAGGGCCAAAGGACGATCGATCTGTTACTCAAAAGTCCCGTATCTTCTTGTGGCATCGGAACAATTGCCGTTCCGTCCTTGTCCATTACAGACAGACACCATACCGATCCGGTGACGTCTTTTTTGCCGCAATTTGTGATGGTGTGCGTTATCGTTGCTGTAGGCTCGTCGGGTGACATTTCGATCTTGAGCTCACACTGAAGATCCGTGTTTGTCTGACGGAGAGGCTTGAAAACAGCACCTGTTGCGGTTGTCGCGTATACGACCTTATCATTATCCGGATAGTATGTATCGGGGAATTTCTCCGGTGAAAGCCAGATGCGGTGACCACCGTATATATACCAGGCTTTATCCTCACCGTAAAGCTCCGAAACATCGTGCGTGACCTTACGCTCTATGTCATTGAACATAAGATTGTGCTTTCCTGTCAGGTTGCATTTGATTATTCTCGGACCGACATCGACAGTTGTCAATATCTCTATAATGCCGTTTGTAATCATCAGACATTTACCGAAATTCTTGTAGGGCATTTCTTTGATCGTGATCATATAAAAACCTTCCGCCAAATAATTTACGCGTGCCTACTGTACAGGGTATGTACCTACGCTGTTAAAGGTGATATCTATATTTACAGCATTAAGCCGCGCATTACATGACAAAGTCGGCGCCTATGCGCCGATGATCAAAGATCGCTCTTTCCCGAACGGATTTTTTCAAGCTCTCGCATAAAAGTGTCGAGATCCTTGAATTCACGGTAAACGGACGCGAATCTGACGTATGCAACCTCGTCTATCTTTTTAAGCTTTTCCATTACAAGCACACCGATCTGACCTGACGGAATCTCTCTCGTCAGGGAATTCTGCAGTTCGGACTCAATATCCGATGCAATGGTTTCGATCTGTTGCATCGTGATAGAGGTCTTATGGCAAGCGTTTATGATGCCGTTGCATAACTTTGATTTATCGAAAAGCTCGCGTGTCTTATCTTTCTTGACCACGAGCAAGGGAAGCGTCTCAATTACCTCATAGGTAGTGAATCTGTTTTGGCACGAAAGGCACTCGCGGCGACGACGTATGCTGACGCCCTCTTCTGTCGGTCGCGAATCGATGACTTTGCTTTCGGTATAACCGCAGACAGGGCACTTCATACAATACGGCCGCCTTTCACAGATTTGTGGTTATTCTATCACAAGTGTTGCGATTTGTAAACCTTTTTTCGGAAAAAATATTTCAAATTTTCGACAATCTCATATCCGACAGGATGTCATTGACGGTCAGCGGCGTTATTTTGTATCTGAAAATCATGTTGATAAACGTCTCGGCCGCCGTCTTATCAGCGCCGAAATGAATGATGGCGTCTGTAATTTTGTCATTGCAGACACTTGTCAGAAGCACTGAAAACGCCTCGCCTGTGACCGCCTCGCTTGTCAATAATCGGTAAATCAGCGTAACGTCGTTGCAATTGCATATCAGACTCTTGATTTTGGGAATTGTTTCACAGCAGTATTTCATAATAACCTCCGGTGTTTGATGCCATTATCGTAACATACTGCCGTTTGATAGTAAAATCTTTTCGTGTTATCGCACTCGACATAATTCGACAAAAAGTGACAAATATACAACGATATGCATTATTGCGCTCGCTATTTGGCAAAATTGTGGCAATTGTTTGTCAAACCGTGTCGAAAATCGTATAAATATTCACCTGAAATGAAAAAGCGTCTGAATGCCGGCGCTAATTCTGATATTCTGTGAGTGAATTCAGTATGCTTTCAATTTCTTCAGCCGTTTTCGCGCCGTTTAATTCTCGCCGCGCTGCCGAGCTTCCCCTGACACACTTGATATATCTCGGCAAATACTTGCGTGCCTCGACTATCGCCGTGTATTCACCCTTGTGAGAGGTGCTCATGCGCAATTGAAGCATTGCCTCGTCGATCCGTTCCCGCACCGTCGGTTGCATGAATTCACTGCCGTCCAACCGTGCGCGGATCTCATCAAAAATCCACGGATTTCCCAACGCCCCGCGAGCTATCGCTACGCCGTCGCATCCTGTTTCCTTCATCATGGATATCGCGTCGTCGGCGCACATGATGTTCCCGTTGCCGATCACCGTTATGCCGACAGCCTGCTTTACCTTCCCGATGTATTCGCGCAATGTGCCGGGCGAATACAGATCAGCCCGTGTTCTGGCGTGCACGCATATTTCTTTCGCGCCGCAGCCCTCGGCAATCTTTGCCATCTCGATTACGTTTATCGACGACCTGTCCCAACCAAGACGCATCTTGACGGTAACGGGAATATCGCCCGCGGCATTTACCGCGGCTCGTATAACCTCCGCCGCGACCGCCGGAGTTTTCATCAGTGCGGCACCGTCTCCGTTTGACACAATCTTGTGCATCGGGCATCCCATGTTGATATCAAAGGCCGACATCATGACGCCGCTTTCTTCCGCGCGCCGGATCAGCGATTTGACCGCGTCATGGATATACTCCGGTTCGTGTCCGAACAGTTGGACTGCCGCCGGCAATTCCTCCGATGTCAGATCGGCAAGCAAGGGCGTTTTTTTGTCATTATAACAGATGGCCTTGGCGGAAACCATTTCCGTGCACAGATATTCGGCGCCGTGTCTTTTACATATCAGTCTGAATGATCTGTCGCCGTCGCCGGCCATAGGCGCCAGCCGTACTATTTTATCTTGTTTCATTTTTACAGCCATATAAATCTCCCAGTTTACTGTTATTCTACCGCATGACCGCGCAATTGTAAATACCCGGACGTGAACTTTGACCGAAAATTACCAAATAATTTCAACAAGTCATTGAAATATATGTTTTTCCGTGATATAATATATTAAATCACGTGCGCGGGCGATCGCGCACTGCCATCACGCGACTTGATCGACCGATGACGGAAAGGCAAAAATGAGAAGATACATTTTTAGCGGCACGGTCAGTGCCGAAAACACTGAGAGTTACGACGTCTGCATCGTCGGCAGCGGTATCGCGGGACTGTACGCGGCGATCCACATTGACCCATCGATGAGGACTGCCGTCATCACAAAGGGAATGATCGACAGATCAAATTCATGGCTGGCGCAGGGAGGCATAGCGTCCGTTATTTCCCCTGACGACTACTACGCGTCACACATCGACGATACTTTGAAGGCGGGCGCCGGGCTGTGCGACAAAAAGGCCGTGGAGCTGTTGGTAGAGCAGGGACCTGACGATATACGTGAACTGATCGATCTCGACGTTCCTTTTGACAGAAATCCGGAGGGTGAGCTTCAGATAACGCGTGAGGGCGGGCACAGCCGCCGCAGGATAGTGCATTGCTGCGGTGACGCGACGGGTCGTGAAACTACGCGCCGACTCGGTGAAATAGCGCTTGAACGTAAGCACATCAATATCATGTTCAATACGTACGTCGTTGACGTCGTGTCGGATGACAGCGGCATAATCGGTCTGATCGTATTCGACGATAAGCCGCGCTTCATACGTTGTTCAAATATTATCGTCGCATCGGGCGGCGTCGGTCATCTTTATCTTTCCACTACCAATCCTGACGGCGCGATCGGTGACGGCATCGCCATGTCACAGCGCGCAGGCGCGGAAATATTCGGTATGGAACTCGTTCAATTCCATCCTACGACATTGTGCGTCGGCAGGGACGTGGAACGCGCGTTTCTGATATCGGAGGCCGTGCGCGGTGAGGGCGGAATATTGAAAAACAATCGCGGCGAGGCATTTATGCAGGGCGTTCATCCTCTGGCCGATCTCGCGCCGCGTGATATAGTCACACGCGCCATCATAAAGGAAATGAAT
>JAKSPY010000005.1 GCA_024404445.1 Clostridia bacterium | reverse complement strand
GTCGTCCTTGGCATCGTTGGTCGCGACGTCGGTGGGAACATCGCCGCTTGTGAGCAGCTCGCCCACATTGGCATCGGGAATATCGTCCTCACTGTCTGCGTAATCGACTGCAGACGCGTCCGCATCGTCATCGTTTTCGTCCTCATCATCTGTCGGGATGTCGTGAACTATTTCGATAGACACGGTGCCGTCCTCGGCTGTAACGATCTGAACGGGATACTCCTTATGGGAAGCGTCAAGACCGATCATATAACCGTTATCGTCTGTCGCGATCTTATTGTTCATGTCGAGCATGATGAACTGATAGCCGTAGTAGTTATCCGTATAGAAGGACTCCATCTCATCATCCGTGACGGGATCGACGGCGTTATCACCCGTATAGAGGTACTCCAACAGCTTGTTGATTCTCTCTGATGCGGGGATAAACGTGTTATAGTAATCGGCTGCCGTATAGCCGAAATACTGCTTATACGAGCCGGGGCCACCGTAATTCTTATTGGCAGCCTTGATGTTTGCCTTACGTGCGGCAAGGTCCTCAGAGCTGACCGTAATGCCGTACTTCTCGCACAGATACTCTGAAATGACCGATGCGACTGCGTAATCCTTGACATAGTTCTGATAATACTTCTCATACGTCGTGCCGTCGGCAGTCGTATAATAATCCCACAGGATCGAGTTATATACTGATGTCGCACCCATAGAGTACATGACATTGAGCTTGATCGCCTTCATGTACAGCGTATACTCAGCCTCTGTCAGTGTGTAGGTCTTACCGTCCACCGTAAGCGTTACGACGGTCTTATTGCCGCAGGAAGCAAGAACTCCGGCGAGCATACACACGATAAGTGCAACCGCGATGAACTTGAAAAATCTGTTGAATTTCATTTCTAATCTCCTTAATGTTGAAACATAGTACGTACAA
Organism: Clostridia bacterium; assembly: GCA_024404445.1. GTDB lineage: Bacteria > Bacillota > Clostridia > Oscillospirales > CAG-272 > RGIG6816. The sequence goes on along the minus strand of JAKSPY010000005.1, from coordinate 38,966 downwards.
CGCACACGCGATACATTATACACTACTTTTTTCCCGTTGTCTACTCTTTTTTTGATTTTATTTGTGTATAAATCTTGAATATTTCGAAAATTAGCGGGAAAATCTGTTCATTTTTGCGTCCGCGGCAGGTGACGTACGGCCTTGACGACGGAGTGATGACTATTCTACCCGGCAGTGCCGCGGCCATCTCACTCCACGCGACGATATCCAACGCTTGCGGATATATCACGATATCGTTCATTTTGCGTTCTATCAGCGTAAAGCCGCAATCCGATCCGAGCCTCCGGACCAGCGACGCCTGTATGAGCGTTTCCACGCTCTGCGGCGGATATCCGTATCTGTCGGTCAGCTCATCGCGGATATCGTCGGCATCCTCGTCGTTGCGTATCCGCGCGATCTTTTTGTAGATATCTATGCGTTGCGCGGCGTTGGGCACGTATGATTCCGGTATGAAAGAATCGCGCCCGACGTTGACGGTACATTCGACGGTCTTCGGCTCCGGTATTCCCTTTTCCTCCAGGATCGCGGCGTTCAGTATTCTGACATACATATCGTAACCGACGCTGGCCATATGCCCGCTTTGCGACGCGCCAAGAACGTCACCCGCGCCGCGTATCTCCAGATCACGCAACGCTATTTTGAATCCGGCGCCGAATTCTGTATAATCGCGTATCGCCTGCAATCTTTTGGTCGCGATCTCGGATATCGCCTTTCCGCGCGGATATGTGAAATACGCATATGCACGGCGCGACGAACGTCCGACGCGTCCGCGTATCTGATGAAGCTGTGAAAGTCCCATCCTGTCAGCATTTTCTATGATCAGCGTGTTCGCGTTCGGCACATCGACGCCCGTTTCGATTATCGTCGTGCAGACGAGAACGTCGATCTGACCGGCAACCAGCGACTGCCATATATCGGACAGCTGTTCCTTATCCATTTGCCCGTGCGCGACCTCGACGACCGCGTCGGGAAATTCCTTTTTGATCTTTGCGGCGCGCGCGCCTATCGTTTCGATATTGTTGAACAGATAGAATACCTGACCTCCACGTGCCAGCTCACGCCTTATCGCGTCGAAAACGATAATATCGTCGTGCTCAAAAACGTACGTCTGTACAGGCAATCTGTCCTGCGGCGCCTCATCCAGCACAGACATATCGCGTATATCGCTCATCGCCATATTCAGCGTGCGCGGGATCGGTGTCGCGGTCAGCGTCAGCACGTCCACATTGTGCGCCAATTGCTTCAGCTTTTCCTTGTGCGACACGCCGAATCGCTGTTCCTCGTCTATTATGACAAGGCCGAGATCGCGGAACGAAACATCCTGCGACAGCAGTCTGTGGGTGCCCACGATTATGTCAATATCCCCACGTGCCAGGGCATGCACTGTCGCCTGCTGTTCTTTTGTCGAACGGAAACGCGACAATACGCCCACGTTCACGGGAAATGCCCTCATTCTCGAAACTATCGTATTATAGTGTTGCATTGCGAGGATGGTCGTCGGTACGAGGATGGCGACCTGTTTACTGTTCTCGACCGCCTTGAAAGCCGCGCGCAGTGCCACCTCCGTCTTTCCGAATCCGACATCACCGCACAGCAGTCTGTCCATCGGCACCGGGCGCTCCATATCGTTTTTGATATCGCGCGTGGCCTCCAGCTGACCGTCCGTTTCGTCGTACTCAAACATAGACTCAAATTCACGTTGCATTGCGTCGTCGGGCGAAAAAGCAAATCCGGGGCGGCGCATTCGTTCGGCGTACAGGGAGATCAGCTCTTTGGCCATGTTCTTGACCTCACGGCTGACGCGCGACTTCGTGCGTTCCCATTCACCGCCGCCGAGCTTTGACAGCTTCACGTTATCGTCGTCGGAGCCGACGCCGATATACTTAGCGACCTGATCTATCTTTTCGCACGGAACGTACAAAACTCCCGATCCCGAATACACGATCTTGATATGGTCTGAGCGAACGCCGTTGTAGCTGAGTATGCTCTCGATGCCCATGTATCTGCCTATACCGTGCATATCGTGGACCACATAATCACCGACCTGCAGATCGGCGTACGACAGTATTTTTTCTTTTGAGGACTTGCCATCCTTCTTTTCCGAACGCTTATACGCTGACTTCCTTTTCCGGTCGCATTCGCCGAACGACAGCACGGCAAAGCCACCGCCGATTATCTCAAAGCCCTCGCAGTCAAAGCAGGTGATGACCGGTATTTTCGGCAATGCCTCCGCGACGTTTGAATAGTGCGTGACGGCGGAATATGTGATGCCTTCGTCGTTGAGCAGATCGGACAGCGACTGCACCTCCGTCGCATTTGAGCACAGGATAACGACAGCACTGCCTGCGGAAATATACGATCGCAGGTCATCGGCGAGTGCCGACATATTTCCTATGACAGTCGGTGTTTTCCGCGTTTGGAAAATGAACATTTCGTTCAGCTTACCATGATATTGCGACTGAAAATTGTTGATCAGCAGTGCGCTGTTGCGTTCGAGAAATGCATACAGCTTGCCCTCGTCAGCGTAGTACGACGCGTATTTCGGCTGTATCAAACCGTCCTTCAGCAGTTGCTCTATCTCCTGTGAAATATGCCATGACTGAGTCTTCAATTTTTCCGCGACGGCGCCCGTTTCGGTCATCGCCACGACGGACTCGTCGGTAAAATAGTCTAAAAGCGTCTGATTTTCCGGGTGGATGACCGACATATATTTGTCGGCGAACGGCAGATCGTCAGATGATTTCAGCGAGGCGAGCTCATGCGACAGCGACGCCGCCGTCTCCGGCGACTGTGCCTTTTTTATCAGCGATTCAAGCGACAACGTTATCAGCGCACGTGCCTCGGCATCCGGCACGAATTCCCTTGTCGGGCAGATCGTGAAATCTGTCAGCTGACGCACCTTGCGTTGCGAAAAAATATCGAATGTGCCTATCTGATCTATTTCGTCGCCGAAAAGTTCAAATCTGACGGGTCCGTCGGTCTGCGGCGGATAAATATCAACGATGCCGCCGCGCACGGAAAACTGTCCCACGCCGTCGACCAGATCGGCAAACACATACCCGGCACTGACAAGCTCCGACCGGAATGTTTCAAGGTCGAGCGTATCGCCGAGGCAGTATGTCCTCGTCTGCGCCGTCAACTTTTCGCGCGGAATCGTATAGCTCAGCGCCGCGTCCGGCGTCGTGATGACGATATCGACAGTCGCGTCGATGATATGGCGCAATACCTCTATGCGTTCGTGCTCAAGCTCATGTGAAGAAACGATATCGTACAGCACAGGCTCACGCGAGGGAAAAACGTCGACGCTGTAATCAAAAGCGCGCAAAACCGATGCCAGACGGAATGCGTTTTTTTCATCATGGACGATTATCAGAAAAGGCAAAACGCCCTTTTTGTCGCACGCCAAAGCGGCGAGGAAAGCGTCAAGAGCCCCCTCGCATAATCCCGTTATCATCATCGGCAGATGCCGTTTTCGCTTTTTTGACTCGTCGATACATTTCAGTATCTGACCGTACTCGCGCACCTGCCGGATTCTGTCGGCAAAAACATTCATCCGTTATCCCTTTCGGTTGTATAGCTGCGTCGCCTGTTCGGTATTCCCCGCTATCATCATTTCAACGGCACCGACGATGTCGTCCAGCCTGCCGTCGATCGCCTTTCTGTCGGCATCCGGAATTTTGCACAACACCCAATCGGCAAGATCATACTCCGGATTCGGCTTTTCGCCGACGCCTATCTTCACCCTGGGAAAAGCGTCGGTGCCCAGGCACGCAATTATACTTTTTAACCCTTTATGACCGCCGGCACTGCCGTTTTTTCGTATTCTGATGATACCCGGCGCCAACGAAATATCGTCACACAGGACTATGATCCTGTCAGACGGTATCTTATAGAAATCCGCCGCCTCCTGTATCGCCGCGCCCGACGCGTTCATGAGCGTCTGCGGCTTCATGAGCATAACTCCGTGACCGCCGACCGACGTCATTGCGATCAGTGCCTGATATTTGGCGCGGTCTATTCTGACGCCGTATTTTTCCGCCATGCGGTCGATCGCGACAAAGCCGCAGTTATGGCGTGTCCTTTCGTATTTCGGACCCGGATTTCCGAGGCCGGCGATTATATATTCGGGCTTTACCGCAGGTGCGGCATTGTCCGTTTTCAGTATATCCCAGATCGACATCGTACCCCTCCACTGAATTTGTCATTATATTTTACACAATTTTCCTCGGTTTTGCAATAGAAAAATAGCCGTGCGCCGCTTAATATCAAAAAATAATGCGGTTTTGCCGTTGCGCCCGCGAAAAAATTAACTTGTTTACGCATTTTTAGGTCAATATGGATTTTTTTTGCAAAAAGTGTAGATATTCTGATCACGGTGTGATATAATATCCAATCGGATAAAGTTATTCAACTTTAATAACAATAAATTTACGGAGGTTTATTCCAATGGCAACAAAAAAATATTGTTACCTGTTCAGCGAGGGCAACGCCGATATGCGTGAGCTCCTCGGCGGTAAGGGCGCTAACCTTGCCGAGATGACTCAGATCGGTCTTCCCGTTCCTCAGGGCTTCACGATTTCGACTGAGGCCTGCACGCAGTACTATGAGGACGGCAGAAAGATCAACGATGAGATCATGGCTGAGATCATGAAGAACGTTGAAACAATGGAAAAAATCAACGGCAAGAAGTTCGGCGATCTTAAAAACCCGCTTCTCGTTTCCGTTCGTTCCGGTGCCCGCGCATCAATGCCCGGCATGATGGACACAATCCTTAACCTCGGTCTTAACGATGAGGTTGTTGCGGCAATGATCGCTTCCAACCCCGATCCTAAGTTTGAGAGATTTGTCTACGACTCATACAGAAGATTCATCCAGATGTTCTCCGACGTCGTTATGGAGGTCGGCAAGAAGTACTTTGAGCAGCTCATTGATAAGATGAAGGCCGAGAAGGGCGTTCAGTTCGACGTTGAGCTGACAGCCGCTGATCTGAAGACACTTGCTACACAGTTCAAGGCTGAGTATAAGGCACAGCTGGGTGAGGACTTCCCCTCTGATCCCAAGGTACAGCTTTATGAGGCTATCCGCGCCGTATTCCGCAGTTGGGATAACCCCCGTGCCAATGTTTACCGCCGCGACAACGATATCCCGTACAGCTGGGGCACGGCAGTCAACGTAATGCCGATGGTATTCGGTAACCTTAACAATAATTCCGGCACAGGTGTTGCATTCACACGTGATCCCGCAACAGGCGAAAAGAAGCTGATGGGCGAGTTCCTTGTAAACGCTCAGGGCGAGGACGTCGTTGCAGGTGTTCGTACACCCATGCCGATCTCTCAGATGGCAGAGCAGTTCCCGGACGCATACAAGCAGTTCGTTGACGTTTGCGCTATCCTTGAGAAGAGATACCGTGATATGCAGGATATGGAGTTCACAGTCGAGAACGGTAAGCTCTATATGCTTCAGTGCCGCAACGGTAAGAGAACGGCGCAGGCCGCCCTTCAGATTGCTTGCGACCTCGTTGACGAGGGTATGAGAACAGAGAAAGAGGCTGTTCTCATGATCGATCCCCGCAACCTTGATACGCTTCTTCACCCGCAGTTCGACGCTAAGGCTCTTAAGGCCGCTAAGCCCCTCGGACGCGGTCTCGGCGCTTCTCCCGGTGCCGCCTGCGGTCAGGTAGTATTCACTGCCGACGACGCGCAGGAATGGAAAAAGGCCGGCAAGAAGGTCGTCCTTGTAAGACTTGAAACATCACCTGAGGATATCACGGGCATGAAGGCCGCACAGGGTATCCTTACTGTCCGCGGCGGTATGACATCACACGCGGCAGTCGTTGCACGCGGTATGGGGACATGCTGTGTTTCCGGTTGCGGTGACATCAAGATGGATGAAGAGAACAAGAAATTCGAGCTCGGCGGTAAGGTATTCCATGAGGGCGACGTAATCTCCATCGACGGTACGACAGGTAACATTTACGGCGAGGCTATCGCAACGGTTGATGCACAGATCAGCGGCAATTTCGGCAGAATCATGGGTTGGGCCGACAAGTACCGCAAGCTCAAGGTTCGCACGAACGCCGACACACCGCGCGATGCAAAGAAGGCTCGTGAGCTCGGTGCAGAGGGTATCGGTCTTTGCCGTACCGAGCATATGTTCTTTGAGGCTGACAGGATTGCCGCATTCCGCGAGATGATCTGCGCTGACACGGTCGAGGAAAGAGAAGCCGCACTTGAGAAGATCCTTCCCTATCAGCAGGGCGACTTTGAGAAGCTTTATGAGGCTCTTGAGGGTTATCCCGTCCTTATCAGATTCCTTGATCCGCCGCTTCATGAGTTTGTTCCCACAGAGGAAGATGACATCGCGGCTCTTGCAAAGGCACAGGGTAAGTCAGTTGAGAGCATCAAGGCTATCATCTCATCTCTTCATGAGTTCAACCCGATGATGGGACATCGTGGCTGCCGTCTTGCAGTTACGTACCCCGAGATCGCAAAGATGCAGACAAAGGCTGTCATCCGTGCGGCTATCAAGGTTTCAAAGGCTCATCCCGATTGGACGATCGTTCCTGAGATCGAGGTTCCGCTTGTCGGCGAGCTTAAGGAGTTCAAGTTCGTTAAGGACGTAGTTACCGCAACAGCTGACGCCGAGATCGCGGCAGCAGGCGCAGACCTCAAGTACGAGGTCGGTACGATGATCGAGATTCCTCGTGCCGCTCTTACAGCTGAGGAGATCGCTAAGGAAGCTGAGTTCTTCTGCTTCGGTACAAACGACCTTACGCAGATGACGTTCGGCTTCAGCCGTGACGACGCCGGTAAGTTCCTCGGTGCTTACTATGACAGCAAGATATATGAGAGCGATCCGTTTGCTAAGCTCGATCAGATCGGCGTAGGCAAGCTTATGCAGTTGACAGTTGAGGGCGGACGCAAGTCCAGACCCACAATGCACATCGGTATCTGCGGCGAGCACGGTGGCGATCCGTCATCCGTTGAATTCTGCCACAAGATCGGCCTCGACTACGTATCTTGCTCACCGTTCCGTGTTCCGATAGCAAGACTTGCAGCGGCTCAGGCAGCTCTTAAGGATTGATTATACGGTCTCGAATAACTGATTTCAGGTGAAAAAATCCCGTGAATTCGTTTGAATTCACGGGATTATTTTATTTCACGTCTATTTCCGCCCAATGTACTGTGGCCGTGCCGCGCAAAGCCCCTATCTCGGCGATAAACACGGTGGGAAGATCGCCGTCGTTTTCGATTTCATACGCGTAATAATCAAGGTCATCGTATGCGTGATACGGCGTAGAAACACTTCCGATAAGGCGGCACCGCCGGCAAGCGGCGTATACGTTCACGTCGTCACCGTGCGACAGCCCTTTTTCAAATCCGAGGCAAAGCGAGACCTCTTTTCCCTGCGGGATCACACCGGTCGGTATTCGCAAAGCACTGTATACCGTCGCGCCTTCGTCGGCAGACACCCGAAGCGGCAACGGTTTTCGCGGCGGCTCACCCGGTATCCATGTGTCAAAAAAAGTTACGACGTGACGGCGCGGCGCATTTATCATTTTCTCGCTGTCGCCTGCCGTGCGCAAAAAGTACGCGTAGTTCCGTTTACTCAGCACATCATTCCCGCCCGTCAGTTCCGACTCATTTATGCAGTCCATATAGTTGAATAGATACACGTCGTCGGCACCGAGCGCGTCGTATGCACAGGCAAATCCGATGGCTGATCCTGCATCGATATAATTGTATTTTCTTCCGCGGCGGTTGTAGGCATCCAGCAAAAGCTCAAGCCCTGCCGCGAGGCGGATATCCCGACCCGATATTATACTCTTCCACAGGTCGATCGGCATATTGCCGTCAGATCCGGACCAATGCGGCGTAACGAAAAGCCGGTCAACATATCCACGATTCAGCCACTCCACGACGTCAAGTCCGAGCAGCATTGCGTCACGCGGCGCCGACGGCACACGGACGCCTGTCACGATCCTGTGACCCCGGCGTTTTTCCGATTTCTTTACCAACGTGAAGACCTGCCCGACGAATTTCGTCATTGTTTTCAAGCCCTGCTGTTCCCTGCCTATCGCAAAGCAATACGGCTCACGCATATAGTCAAGCTCTATCCCGTCGCAATCGTACGTATCAAGCGTTTCTTCTATTAAATTCAGATATTGCTCTCTGACCTCGGCGACAGAATAATCCAGCGCATATTCCGGGTGTATCGACGGCTGTCTGTAAAACGCGCGCATATACTCAGAGTGCGCCTTAACGAAATCACTCGGCAAAAAAGCATCGTGATCCTCGGCATCATGGATATCGTTCATTCTGACCGATACCCACGCACGCATACCGCATTTTCTGATCTCGTCAAGCCAGATGCCGAATATGTCTATCCCGCGATCGCACGCGTCGCGCAGCAGCTTCACGCACATCACGACATCGTTTTTTTCGACGGCGGCAAGCCTTCCGTCAGCCTCCCATTCGCTCAGCCGATCGATTATGGATTTCATCCTGACAGTCTTATAAAACGGTTGGCCGGCGTTCACACAGACAAGGAAATCCGAAATATTTGTGTCACGGTACTGCCGGATGAAGTCACGCAGGTCGTTTTCGTTTATCTGCGTGACGCCGGCACGGTACCTTGTGATTATATAGTGATTGGGATCCTCGTTGAAAATGATCGACATACATTCACCCCCATGGTTTTGGAAATATCCGGTTTCAGTCGCGGGGCTTGCCCTTTATTCTGATCGAAAGGCACTGTTTCAGCGCCGTAACCTTGTCTATGCCCGCCAAACGCAATTTTACGGCGTAATTGAGACGTTCGCCAAGTTCTGTGCCTTCCTTGCATCCGGCGGCTATCAGGTCGTTTCCGGTGACGTACGGGCGCGACATATACTCACGGAACGTCGACAGCGCCGAAAACAAAGCGTCGCCTGCCTTCTCCGTTTCGCGGCCGCACCCCGCCCTGTCGCACAGCGCCAGAAGGCACAGGTCATCCGGGCACACAGAATCGTAAAATATCCGGTTGATTTTTTTGACCGCGCTTCCGCCCGCTATCGTATGATACACGACCATATGCCGTCTGACCATATCCGTGACGTATTTAATAATCGTCTTGTCGTCGGTAAACTTTTTCAGCGCTTTTTCAGCATACTCCGTGCCGACATCATCGTGCCCGTATGAATGTATCCGCCCGTCGCCGTCCGCCTCAGTGGTATACGGCTTGCCTACGTCGTGCAAAAGTGCCGACAGCATAAACGGAAGCGGCTCATTTGCACGTGCACGCATTGATGCCGCCGCGTCCAGCACCGCCATCGTGTGATTCCACACGTCGCCCTCAGGATGAAATGCCGGATCCTGCGGTACGCCGATCAACCGCCCGATCAGTTCAAACGAATCGCCGAGCTTGCCGATCTTTTTCAGAACCTCAAAGTACGCCGACGGCCTGTCCGATTGCAACAACGCCTTTTTCGTTTCCTCGAACACTCTCTCACGCGGGAGCGCCGACAGATCGACGCCGGAGCATAATGACAGCGTCCTTTCATCGACTGAAAAGCCAAAGCGCGCCGCAAACTGTGCCACGCGGTAAACCCTCAGCGGGTCCTCCGGAAATGCGTCTGATATGTGACGGATCACGCCGTTTTTTATATCTTCCGTGCCGCCAAAGCAGTCTGTCAGCTCACCGGTCAGCACGTTTTGCATGATGGCATTCATCGTTATGTCGCGGCGCTTACACGCAGCATATACGCCGATATACGGATCGCTGTCGATTATAACATCGCGGTGACCTGCGCCGAAAGTGTGCTCGCGCCGCGGAATTGCTATATCGACGGCATGGCCCTTGATGCCGTAAATCCCGAATGATTTCCCGTTTTCCGTCACCGTGCCGAAACGCGACAGTATCTCATATAACGTCTGCGGCGGCACACGGTGTACCTCAATATCTATATCCTTGACTGTGCGGCCCATCAGCCTGTCGCGCACACAGCCGCCGACGTAATATGCGACTCCGCCGACGGCGTTCACCGCCACGGCGATCCTTTGCGATAATTCCGCGTCAGTCATTTCATCACCCCGCCACGATTATACCACACGGTCGTGATTTTGTAAACCTTCATTTACGCATTGCAAAAACACGGATTATGCCGTATAATATAAGAAAAAGGAGCGCATTATGGAATACACGGACAGAATGAAAAAAGCAAAAGAAAACTTTTTGTCGGGATATAACTGCACGCAGTCAATATTGCTTGCCTTCGGCGACGTTACCGGACTCGATGACACGTCAGCCGCAAAGATCAGCTCATCATTCGGCGGCGGTATGGCACGTATGCGCGAGGTCTGCGGCGCGGTCAGCGGTATGTTTATGGCCGCCGGACTTATATTCGGCTATTCCACTCCGGAAACGGGCAACGTCAAAAAGGAGCATTACGCCTTCATCCGCACGCTTGCCGACGAATTCCGTGCAGAATACGGCTCAATAATATGCCGTGAGCTTTTGGCCGGAGTGAAAACCGCCGACGGAGGCGATCCCGAACCGCGCACGAAAGAGTATTATTCAAAGCGACCATGCCCCGAGTACATAGCCGCCTGCACCGGAATACTTGAACGTCATCTGAAAAAAGGAGGCTGTTAAAAAAGTCCCCGCGAAAAAGCACCGAGTTATTCCACGATCAGCAATTTTTTGAGAGAGTACGTCGGGGAAAATATCGAGACGCTGTTTGCAGACATAAACAACTGACCGAGCTTATCCATGAGATAAACGACGGTATCCTGTCATCAAAGATTTGTATTCACTTTACAAAAAAGCAGAGACGATCGCCTCTTCGGCTTTCGTCTCTGCCTCTTTTTCGGGACTTTTTAAACAGCTCCGATTTTTTATACGTTTATCGGCTCTTTATTATAGATATAGTCGTTCATTTCGTCGATCAGCCTGCGCGCGGAAGCGGCGTCAGAGCTTTCGGCAAATATTCTGAGCAACGGCTCGGTGCCGGAAAAACGGCAAATCAAGAATGATCCGTCGCCGAAATAATACTTAGTGCCGTCCTCAAACGAGACCCTGTCGATCGTCTTTGAAAAATGCGGCAGTGCCGATTCATCCGACAAACGCGGCACCAGCTCTTCCTTGAATTCAGGCGCAAATTTCACATTCGACTCTACCATTTCATAACGGCCGAATCTCTTTTCCAGATCACGCCAAAGCTTGCCGACCGATTTGCCTGTCGCGCTGATCATTTCGACGAACAGCGATGCCGCATATACGGAATCTTTTCCGTTGATGTGTCCGCGGACGGTCATACCGCCGGAGGACTCGCCGCCGAGCACTGCATCGACCTCGGCCATCTTTGACGAAATATACTTGAATCCGACGGGCACCTCATAGCACTTTTCACCGATGGCCTCGGCGACCTTGTCCAGCATATGCGTAGTCGCAAGGTTTCTGACAACCGGACCCTTCCAGCCGCGGTATTCGTGCAGATAATAATACATCAATACCAGAATTTGATTTGCGGTGATATATGTACCGTCGCTGTCGATTATACCGAGTCTGTCGCCGTCGCCGTCAAACGCGATACCCATATCGTATTTACCGACCTTAACGCCGTTTGCGAGGTTGACAAGCGTATCCTTTGTCGGTGCCGGCAATTCACCGCCGAACAGCACATCGCGATTATAGTTTATCACGTCTATGGTACAACGTGACGTGCTAAGTATCGTCGTCAGAGGATAAGTGCCGGAGCCGTGCATCGGATCGAACAACACTCTGGGGCCGCGTGTCTTGATCTTATCGACGTCAAGGCGTGACAGTATCGAATCGATAAATCCGTTGAACGGATTTTTGATGGGTGTGATCATACCGGTACCAAGTGCATCATTCTCATCCATTCGGCGTATATCGGTGACGTTGGCAATTATATTCTCCAGCTCATTCGTCAGTTCTACCGGCGCGTCACGTCCCTCATCGACTATCAGCTTTATGCCGTTATATGCCGCAGGGTTGTGGCTGGCGGTTATCTCGATGCCGTAATGCAGTCCGCCGTCAAGCACGCGGAACATGATCAGCGGCGTCGGTGAGCTTCTGTCGATATACTCGACCTTGATGCCGTTGCCGGCCAGCACGAGGCTGACCCACTTCATGGCATCCTCAGAAAGAAATCTGCGGTCGTGTCCGATTGCAACGGGTAGCTCGGTTTTCCCCTTTGATATGATCAGCTCGGCTATTCCCTGTGCCGTTCTTTCAATATTACTCTTTATGAAATCGACACCGATGACGGCACGCCAACCGCCGGTGCCAAATGATATTTTGTCCATTTTTATCTCCGTCTTTCTTAAATACACAGCGAAATAAGGTCATTCACATCGGCAGTGCATACAGCCTCTACCGTATCGGCCGCGCCGTAATATATCTTGACCTCATCACCGTCAAGCAACATACCGCCCGGGAAAATGACATCGGTACGGAAGCCCTCATCCTTTTCGTACGGAAGCTCCGGCGCGATCAGCGGCTCCTTAGACATTCCGAGTATCTTCCACGGCTCGTCCTTATCGAGAAGCATGATGCCGGCGGTGTAAATCTTTGTCCATTTCGGCTCCCAACCGTGCTTGCCTCTGGTTTCGTCGCGCCATACGGCATGGAACGTCGTCAGCCACCCCTTTTCCGTAAGTATCGGGGGCGCACCGGGGCCGACCTTATCATTCGCAAACGGGACATCCTCGACGCCGAAAACGAACTTCGTATTTCCCCAATATTTCAGATCGGGTGAAAACGACATCCACGTGTCAAATCTGTCACGTCCGCGCGAGTAAACGGGCATCGGGCGTTCGAGGCGGACGAAATTTCCGCCGATCTTTCCGGGAAAAATGACCATATTTCTGTTTTCGGGTACGGAAACGTATTTGATGTCAAAATGCTCAAAATCCTCAGTCGTCGCGACTCCGCCGCACACGCCGTGCGCCGTATCGATCGCAAAGCACATATATACGATGCCGTCGATGACCGTAAGTCGCGGATCATAGAACTTCGTTACCCTATCGTTGATACCGAACTTGTCGCGATAATCATCAAGCGTAAGGCACGGTGCCTTTGCCGACGTCCAATTTATACCGTCGTCGCTCGTTGCAAAGCCGAGATTCGTGGAGCCGGGCGAAAATACGCGCTCTCCCCACACGTCGGGAACGTCATTACGGAAAATCATTACGTATTTCCCGTTGAATTTCGCCACGCCCGCGTTGAAGATCAGACCCGCCTTGTACGGAATGTCTTCCTTAGTCAGAACAGGTTTCTCACGCTTTTTGATGAACTGAGATGATGTGAACATAATGCTCCTCCGTTATGATATTTTATATTTTTCGCGATAAACGCGGCTTTTTTCGTTAAAGTCCTCGCCGCCGGCCTTGACCTTTCCAAGGTAGCTGTGCATATCCAGCGACTCATATTCCGAGACCTCGATCAGACAGCCGGCAATATTGGAACAGTGATCTGATACGCGTTCGCAGTTTGTCAGCAGATCAGCAAGCACAAAGCCGTGCTCTATCGTACATTCGCTCTTTTGCAGTCTGACGATGTGGCGGCTCTTTATTTCGTCGCACAGATCGTCGATGACCTCTTCCAACGGCTCAACGTCGTGGGCAAGCCGGATATCACCTTCAATAAATGACGATACGGCTTTATTCAGTATTTCGCTTACCGCGTCATAAAGCACCGAAAGCTCTTTTTTGGCCTCGGCGGAGAATTCGACCTTTTTATCGTTTATCTCCTCTGCCGACTCGACCACATTCACCGCGTGATCCGATATACGCTCAAGATCGCCGATAATATGCAAAAGCATCGATATTTTACCGTGGTCCTCATCGTCAAGATTCTGATTTGACAGCTTGACGAGATATGTGCCCAGCGTATCCTCATAAATATCGCCCTTGTCCTCAAGCCCGCGTATTTCGTCTGCGAGCTTGCCGTCATATGATCCCAACACCGACAATGCCTTTATGAATGCTTCATTTGCCAGCATTGCCATCGACTGTGTTACGGATATGGCGCGGTCAACGGCGACTGACGGGGTCTTGAACAATCGTTCATCCAACAGATTCTGCGTTTGCGAGTCGTCGCCCGACTCCCTGACTGAGATGAACGCGGCACGCTCCAACAGCCTTGCGCCCGCTGCGCCGAGAACAACGTAAAATACCTTCAGCACCGAATGCACTGCGGCAATCGCCCACGGCCCGATAGCCATATCTTCAAACGGATATCCGCCGATGATTCTGCCGATAAGACAGTACAACGCCAAAAGAATGGCAGAGCCGAACAGGTTGAAATACAGATGAACGAGTGCGGCGCGACGTCCGTTTTTATTCGCGCCGATCGACGAAAGCATTGCCGTGATACAGGTGCCGATATTCTGTCCCATGATAATCGGTATCGCGATGCCGTACGTTATCGTGCCCGTCTGTGTCAGCGTCTGCAAAATACCGACCGACGCCGCGCTGGACTGCACGGCGGCCGTTATGATCGTGCCGACCGTTATGCCGACTACCGGGTTATTTATTACGGCAATCACCTCGCGGAATGCTGAATCATCACCCAACGACGCGACAGCGCCGCTCATAAGGTCCATACCGACCATCAATACCGAAAAGCCGAGCAATACCGATGCGAAATCGCGCCTTTTGCTTCGTTTTGAAAACATCAGTATCGCCACGCCGACGATAGCGATTATCGGCATCCACGACGACGGCTTCAGCCATTCAAGTGCGCCAGTCACGGTGCTTGCGCCCGTGCTTCCCAACGCCGAAAGCGCCGTCAGCCAATATGTGGCGACCGCTCCGACGTTTGCGCCGATGATGACCGATACCGATTGCGTCAGCGTCATGGTTCCGGAGTTGACGAATCCGACGACCATGACGGTCGTTGCCGATGATGACTGCATTATTGCGGTTACGACAAGGCCAAGCAAAAAGCCCTTTATCGGGTTAGACGTCATTTTTCCGAGGAACTTATTAAGACCGGAGCCCGCACTTTTCTTCAGTGAATTGCCCATTATCTGCATACCGTACAAAAACATGGCCAGCCCGCAGATGAGCGTCAGTATATCAAATACAGTCATTTTTCTCCCGTATCCACAATGCGGTCATCCGCATATGTTTTATGAATTTGTTTTGGATGCTTATTCTATGACCACCATCTGATGGCAGTCTATTTTGTCTACCGTATATGTCAGCACGCCGTCGGTATAATCATAGTCGATATCCCTGTCCTGCGGCGCAAGGTATACCCTTGTAGGCTCGGTATCGAGCTTTATCGATATCTCTGTATTATAGACCGGGATAATATCCTCGACTATTTCCACACCCTTACCGCGCTTGACGGGCGTCACATAGATCAGATGATTTATGTATCTGTTGCCCTGCTTCATCAGCGTCGTGATACCGTATGACGGCAGATTCGTCGTCAGAGTCTTATCGTCCGACAGAAGCCTGTCCAGCGTAGCCTCTACGACACGCTTTGCTATAAGAGATCCCTTGAGCGCATATTCCGTGAACAGCGGGAACGAAATATACGCGCCGTCCGCTCCAAACGTAATGGCAGGATAGCGGTGAGCGGGATCGTTCGGCGTCTGAGCGTGCGACGAGAAATGATGAGTCGTGCGATTGAAATACGGGTTTTCCCGTATTGCGGTGACCTCGCCGGTCGCCTCGATGCTTTGGGCCTGATTGTATATGACGTACGCGCTGTCGTACAGTCCCTCCATCTCAAAATTCGGTCTGATATATGCGGGACAGTATTCGCATTTACCGAGGTATCTCGCGCCTAAGTCAAAGGCAAATCCGCTACCGTCGTTCAGCAATGCGGATGTACCGGACGCCAATACCTTACCGCCGTTGTCGATGAATTCATGCACCTTCTGTGCGTACTGTCTGTCTATCACGCCGTCGTCGGTGATGATCAGCACCTTATACTTTGAAAGGTCTGCCTCGGTGTCAACGACGTCGAACAGGTACTTGCCCTCGATCAGCATACGGGACGCGCCCGTCGCGCCGAAATACGAATTCTTATTCGGGGGGATCTCGCCGGGGTGCATATACGTGAACAGTGCCTCCTGTGAAAGAAGCGCCACGTCGGCGACGCTTTCCACGCCGTCAAGCCACGGCTCCTTTTTTTCAACGTCGGCATATGCCTCACCGATCAGCTTATACGTCGCGCTCTCCAATTTGCCGAGCGGATGACACTGATCTCCTATTGACATTTTTGCGCCGTTCGCCATATCTATGGCAACCTCATAGCGAAGTGCGTTCGGATGC
Source organism: Clostridia bacterium (assembly GCA_024404445.1). Lineage (GTDB taxonomy): Bacteria > Bacillota > Clostridia > Oscillospirales > CAG-272 > RGIG6816. The sequence continues at coordinate 22,674 of JAKSPY010000005.1, read as the reverse complement.
TTGAAGCCACCGAATTCGCCCCAACTGAGGTGGAATTTGCCCGTCATGCCGAGATATTCCATACCGAGCGTGCGCGCGTATGCGGCTGAAAGCTGAAAATGATCGTAGCCCCAGCCGCCCGTGGGCAGACTCTCAAGCTCAAGGTGCGTGTTCGCGCCGGCAAAGTCGCGCCGTCCGCTTTGCAGATGACCCGCATTGTGGAAAAGCGGAAGTCCGGGCTTATATTTATCTACCGCCTGACGCATACGGGCAAGGTACTTTTTATATACCTCGACGCCGTTTTTATATGCATTCGTATCGTCGTAAGGATCAAGTCCTTTGTCCAGCATCGTCTGAACGCAGTGCAGACATCTGCACGGAAAAGCCCCGACGATATCAAGGAATATGCCGTCACAATCGTATTTACGCACGACCTCCTCGACCTCTGATGCGAGTATCTCAAGGTACGGTGTGTTCATACAGATGCGGTGGTATCCCGGCACCGAAAAATCGTGCGCCCATTCCGTGCTCTGATCGGGATTTCTGTACAGCCAATCCGGGTGAATACGCGCCAGACGCTCATCAAGTCCCGCCGAAAGGTACACCGGCGTTTTTACACCGATCTCGTGTGCCGCCTCGATCTGTTCGCCCAAAAGGTCAAACGCAAGATGCGGGTGCATCACGTTCGTCTCTGACGGGAAATACGCCCAGCCGTGATGACACTTGGCAAACAGGGTTATTGAGTTGACGTGACCCTCCTTAAGAGCCTTTTGAAAATTTGCGCGTGTGAATTCCGATCCGATATTCTCTATTTCGCCGCTTGTGTGAAAATCAAGATGAACCTGTCTGAAATTCATATCGTTCTCCTTATCTTGCTACTTCTTCCATTACGTATGCTTCAAGTATATCGTTTTCCTTGATATCGTTGAACTTATCCAGACCTACACCGCATTCATATCCTGAGGCGACCTCTTTTACGTCGTCCTTGAAACGGCGGAGCGAGGATATCTTATCCTCAAATATCACTATGCCGTCACGAACGATTCTGATAGAAGATTTATTCGTGATCTTACCGTCCTGAACGTACGAGCCCGCGATCGTTCCGACATTGGGAACATGGATGGTCTGTCTGACCTGTGCGTGACCGAGAATGACCTCATGGAATACAGGATTGAGCATACCCTTGATAGCCGCCTCGATCTGCTCTATGCACTCATAGATGACCCTGTACGTGCGGATATCCACACCCGCGGCCTCTGCTGAATCCATGGCGGTCTTATCGGGACGTACGTTAAAGCCGATGATGATCGCGTTTGAGGCGGAAGCGAACGTGACGTCGCCCTCTGTGATACCGCCGACACCGGTGTGGATCACGTTGACGTGCACCTCATCGTTCGACAGCTTCAGAAGCGATGCCTTGACGGCCTCAGCCGAGCCCTTTACGTCGGCCTTGACGATGATGTTAAGGTCCTTGACGCCGTCCTTGATCTGATTGAAGAAATCCTCAAGGTTGACGCGCTTATTGGCATTGAGCTCATCCTGCTTTTCTTTGTCGCGACGGCGCTCCGCGAGCTCCCTCGCCATTCTTTCGTCCTCTACGGCATTGAATTCGTCGCCCGCCATGGGTACGTTATCAAGGCCTATGATCTCGACGGGCACTGACGGACCCGCAGTCTTCAGCTGTTTGCCTCTGTCATCTGTCATGGCACGGACACGGCCGACCGCAGTACCTGCGATCACCGTATCGCCGGCATGGAGAGTACCGTTCTGTACGAGGATCGTTGCGACGGGGCCGCGACCTTTATCAAGTCTGGCCTCAATTACGACACCCTTTGCACGGCGGTTGGGATTAGCCTTGAGCTCCGCGACCTCCGCAACCAGCAGAACATTTTCAAGCAGATCGGGAATACCCTTTTTGGTCAGCGCGGAAACCGGCACGCATATCGTCTTGCCGCCCCACTCCTCCGGAAGCAGATCATAGTTAGTGAGCTGTTGCTTTACTATCTCAGGGTTTGCCGCCGGCTTATCTATCTTATTGATTGCAACGATTATCTCGACGCCCGCCGCCTTTGCGTGGTTGATTGCCTCGATCGTCTGCGGCATGATACCGTCATCGGCGGCAACAACGAGGATGGCAATATCAGTTGCCATTGCACCGCGCGCACGCATGGCAGTGAATGCCTCGTGTCCGGGTGTATCAAGGAACGTGATATATTTATCCTGTATCTTTACGCGGTACGCACCGATGTGCTGTGTGATACCACCCGCCTCACCTGTCGTGACGTGAGTATTTCTGATTGCGTCAAGCAACGATGTCTTACCGTGGTCAACGTGTCCCATAACGCAAACGACGGGATCGCGCACGACAAGGTCGTCCTTTTTGTCCTCATCGGTATCAAAAAGCTTCTCCTCGATCGTGACGTGTACCTCTTTCGTTACGACGGCACCCATTTCATCTGCTATGAGGAACGCCGTATCGTAATCGACGACCTCGTTTATGCCGGCCATGACACCGAGCTTCATCAGACGCTTTATTGCGTCGCCTGCCGTGATCTTAAGTCTTTGAGCCAACTCACCGACCGTGATCTCGTCGGGAATAGATACGTTCAGAGTCTGCTTGACAGGCGCCTTATTGTCTTTTTTGAATTTATCGAATTTGTTGTTGCCCTGATCCTTTTTGCCGTATGGATTTCTCAACTGCTGTTTTTTCAGCTTCTGTCTGTCAGGCAATACATTCGAACGGCGTGCACTCTCCGGCACAAAGCTGTCAAGGCGATCGTCGTATTTCGAAAGATCGACGGTCGTCGCACGCGTATCGACGATACGTGTTTTCTTGACTGCCTGCACCTGTTCTCCGCCGCCCGTGACGGTTATGCGCTGTTTGTCGCTCTTCTCCGTTTTCGGCTGAGGTGCCGGCTGAGGCTTCTGCGGCTTCTGCTGATTGCCGAAGCTCGGCTTGGCAAATCGGTCAAGCGCCTTGCTTGCGCCTCTTTCAGGCTGAGGCTGTGTGGGGATTTTGACCTTCGGCTGATTCTGCTGAGGCTTTTTCTCCTCTTTTTTCGGCTCTGCCTTCGGTGCCGCTTTGGGCTGCGGCTTTTCTTTTGTTGCCGGTGCCGCCGTCTTCGGTTCCTCAGGCTTTGTCTCCTCCGGCTTCGGTTCGGGCACCGGCACTGCCTTCGGCGCCTTGTGCTTGACGTCGGCTTTACCGGACAGATAATCGGACATCGACGTAGTCTGATTATCCAGCGTCAGTTTATTTATCAGAATACTGAACTCCTCGGGCGTGAGCGTGCTCGACGAGGATTTGCCCTCGACACCGCAGGCCGCAAGCGCGTCCGTAAGCTCCTTATTTTTCATTTCCAGATCCTTTGCAAGAAGACCTAAACGTATTTTTACCTGTGCAATCATATGATCTGTCCTTTCACAATTATTTTCGGCTCGATATTCCGAGTATCAGCTCACAAAACCCGCTGTCCGTCACGCCCACGCACGCCATGTCGGATTTACCGAGTGCGGCTCCGAGCTCGGCAGGAGTTATACCTTCAGCCGTCTTCAGCGTTACGTTATAATATTTGGCGCAATTCGTGATACGCTTTTGCGTATTCGCCGATACGCTGTCGCTGACGACGACGAGCTTTATTTTGCCGTCGCGTATCGCGTCGCATACCATATCGGTGCCGCATATCAGCTTACCCGCTTTTCTCGCAAGTCCTATATACGACAGCAGTCTTTGTTTTTCATTGGTTATCATCGCTATTATCTATCTCATTCTCAAGCCTTATGAGAATGTCCTCCGGTATAGTACAACCGAGATTTGCCTCAAGCCTTTTTGCCGCCTTTTTCAGACAGGCCCTGGACGGGCAAATATATGCCCCCCTGCCGGACTTTTTTCCGGTGCGATCCAGCTCTACCGATGAATCCGGCAGTCTGACGATACGGATAAGCTCTTTTTTACTTTTCCGTTCGTTACAGCCGATACATCTGCGCTCGGGTGTCTTTTTTATTTTCTCCATATTTATACTGTCTTAATGTCTATCTTATATCCCGTGAGCTTTGCGGCAAGTCTTGCGTTCTGACCTTCCTTACCGATGGCAAGCGAAAGCTGATCGGGTGCCACGATCACGCGGCACGATCTCTCACCGTCAATAACCACACTCTTTACCGTTGCCGGAGAAAGTGCTGATGCGATAAACTCCTCGGGTACCTCGCTGAACTTTGCGACGTCTATCTTCTCACCGCGAAGCTCGTCGATGATGCTGGAAATTCTGGAACGGCGATTGCCTATGCATGCACCTACCGGATCTACGTTTGCGTCACGGCTTTCGACCGCGATCTTGGTTCTGGATCCGGCCTCACGCGATATGCCGCGTATAACGACCGTTCCATCCTGTATCTCCGGGATCTCAAGCTCAAACAATCTCTTGACAAGTCCGAAATGTGAACGCGACAGCGTTACGATCGGGCCGCGTACCTCGCTTTTGACCTCCATAACGAAGACCTTGATATGGTCGCCGACCTCAAACACTTCGCCGGGAATCTGCTCACCCTTGAGCAGAACAGCCTCGCTGGTGCCGGTATCCACTATCACGTTGCCGTTTATCGGATCTATTTTGAGGACAGTGGCCGTGATGACCTCTTCCTTTTTGCTTTCATACTCCTTGATCATCATCGTTCTCTCTGCCTCACGCATACCCTGGATGATGACCTGCTTGGCCGCCTGCGCGCTGATACGTCCGAATTCCTTTGTTTTCATTTCTATCTCATAGACACCGCCGAGCGTGTGTCTGCGGCTGTGCTGTTTTGCCTCGGCGAGTGATATCTCAATCGCGGGGTCTGTTACCTCCTCGACGATAGCGAGCTGCTTATAGACCTTGATATCTTTCTTTTCCTGATCTATCGCGATGCGCACGTTGCTGTTGCCGCCGTTCTCCTTTTTGAAGGCGCTGACGATAGCCGCCTCAAGGCGTTCTATCATGTATTCCTTTGGTATTCCTTTCTCTTTCTCGATCAGATCGAGAGCCGCAAATAATTCGCTGTTCATTTTTCCTCGTACCTCTTTATCTATGTTTTATTTAATATTTTCAAAATCGTATATCGTCTGTGCCTTCGCTATCTTGTCAAAGGCAAATACGATCTCACTGTCCGCACATTTCAACGTCACGCCGACGTCATTGACCGATGTGAGGATGCCCGTATATGACTTGTTGCCCGACGCATCCGGGGAAAACAGTCTGATCTCGGTATTCTGTCCTATAACCGCACTGAAATGGGCCGGCTTACGCAATGTCCTCTCCGCGCCGGGTGAAGACACCTCAAGGTGATCCCAATCATAATTTTCGAGCATCGGCAGGATCGCGCGGTGGACCTTCTCGCAATCCTCGATGTCTATGCCGCTTTCCTTGTCAAGCGTAACACGCAGATACCACTCGGCGCCCTCGCGGACGTACTCGACGTCCCAAAGGCCATAGCCCATCTCCGTAACCACGGGCGTAATAAGTGTTTCGACCGTTGCGGCAAGATTATTTGACTTCGCCATAATACCTCCAAAAACAAAGATTAGACCGAGCGTCGCTCGGTCTAACAGTCTCATCTTTTACGATAGTATTGTAACAGATTTTTTCTGCAATTGCAATACCTTTTTTAATTTTTTTCCCGATTTTGCCGACATTTTTCGTAAAAGCAGCTCACGAGAAGTCCGCGCTATGTCAAAACGCGGATTTTACCATACTATATAGTGACAGTATAAGGAGGTTATTATGAGGATCATCGTATTCAAGTCGCCGCGCATATTATGCCCGCTGTTTCGCGCACTGTTTTGCAAAAGCAAAGCCCGTCAATAAGTATATGCCGGTGAGCTTCCGCCCACCGGTATTTTTCATGATAAAGCAAAAAATGAGGACCCCCGAAAGGGTCCTCATAGTGACACTTTTATCAGATAAGCTTAATGATAGCTTCCTCTGCGCCGTCACCGCGACGATGGCCCAGCTTATAAATAGCTGTGTAACCGCCGTTTCTGTCAGCGTACTTCGGGGCGATCTCGTCAAAGAGTTTCTTGACGACATCCTCCTTTGTAATAAATGAAAGAGCAGCACGGCGCGAAGCAAGCGTGTTCTTCTTACCGAGTGTAATCATTTTTTCGGCAATTGATCTGACCTCTTTGGCTCTCGTGACTGTTGTCTGCATTGAGCCGTTCTCAAGAAGGAATGTTACCATACCTCTGAGCATCGCCTTTCTGTGGGCGGTGGGTCTGCCGAGTTTTCTTGTTCCTGGCATTTCTGATATCCTCCTTTGCCTGAATATTCAAAATATGCATCGATTGTGTAAGCTTATTGACCTATGGTTCAGTCGTCTTCCTTACGGAGAGAAAGTCCGAGCGAACGCATCTTCTGGATAACCTCATCAAGCGACTTTTTGCCGAGGTTTCTGACCTTGATCATATCCTCTTCCGTCTTGCTCGTGAGATCCTCCACCGTGTCGATGCCCGCGCGCTTCAAGCAGTTGAAGCTACGAACGGACAAGTCAAGCTCCTCAATGGTCATCTCAAGTACTTTTTCTTTCTTGGTTTCTTCACGTTCAACCATGATCTCTGCCCTCTTGGCCTCATCACTGAGCTCTACAAAGAGGTTGAGATGTTCGTTGAGTATCTTGGCTGCGAGCGATACTGCCTCTTTTGCAGTGATAGTACCGTTCGTGAGTACGTCAAGTGAAAGCTTATCATAGTCTGTGATATTGCCAACACGGGTATTGTCTACCTTATAGCTGACATTATATACGGGTGTGAATATTGAATCCACGAATATTACGCCGAGCTGTCCGGCTGAATACGTCTGCTTGTTCTTTTCCTGCGATACATAGCCGCGGCCGTGATCGAATGTAAGCTCCATATGGAAGCGAACACCCTCGCTGACGGTTGCTATGTGAAGCTCGGGATTAAGAATCTGAAGCTCGTCGTCACACTTGATATCGCCTGCGGTAACGTCGCGTGCGCCGACAACGTCGATGACTGCCGTCTTGATGGAATTGGAGAACAACTTTGCGATTATGCCCTTTACGTTAAGAACTATTTCGCAAACATCCTCTTTTACACCGGGAACAGTAGAAATCTCGTGAAGCACGTCCTTGCCGTCGCCGTTGATCTTAATGCTGACAACAGCGACACCGGGAAGAGAGCTGAGGAGCACACGACGAAGTGAATTGCCTATCGTGATACCATATCCTCTTTCAAGCGGCTCCAGCACGAACGTGCCGCGTCTGCCGTCTTCGCTCTGCTCTATGGCCGAAATATTCGGCTTCTCAATTTCAATCATCTTATTAACCCTCCTGTAAAATAATAACAGATTTCGCAAATTGTTTGAATGCCCTCGGGTGGCACTGTAACAAACCACCCTCGGCACATCGTTTGGGGGTTATTACTTGGAGTACAACTCGACGATAAGATGCTCCTGGAACGGGAAGTCGACATCTTCTCTGACGGGAAGCGCGGAAACCGTTGCAGTAGCGTTTGCCTTATCAACGTCAAGCCACTGCGGGAATGTCTTAGCTTCCATGAGCTCAAGGAGAGATTTGAACTTCTCTGATGCCTTGCTCTTCTCTGTGAGAGCTATTACGTCGCCCTTCTTAACGATGATTGAGGGGATATTGGCCTTTTTGCCATTGATTGTGAAATGTGCGTGCAGAACGAGCTGTCTGGCCTCTTTACGGCTTTCTGCAAGACCCATTCTGTAAACTACGTTGTCAAAGCGTCTTTCAAGCAGGCAAAGAAGGTTTTCACCTGTCTGGCCTTCCTTATTATCTGCGATGTCAAAGTATGTTCTGAACTGGTTCTCCTGAACGCCGTAGTATCTCTTGGCCTTCTGCTTCTCACGCAGCTGCATGAAATACTCTTTCTGCTTTCTGGACTGAGCAGCGCCGTGCTGACCGGGTGCTGTGCCACGGCGTGTGACGGGGCACTTATCTGTCAGGCAACGCTCGCCCTTTAAGAATAACTTAGTACCTTCCCTGCGGCAAAGTCTGCACGCAGGACCTGTGTATCTTGACATTTCTGTGGATCCTCCTTAAACCAAAATTAAACGCGTCTGATCTTAGGCGGTCTGCAACCGTTGTGAGGAACAGGAGTAACGTCACGGATAAGTGTGACCTCCAGACCCTGTGTCGAAAGAGCACGGATTGCTGATTCTCTGCCCTGACCGGGACCCTTTACATATACCTCAACCTTTTTCATACCGTTATCAACAGCGATCTTTGCCGCTGCCTCAGCTGCCATCTGAGCTGCGAATGCAGTTGACTTTCTTGAGCCCTTGAAACCGAGTTCGCCGGCAGAAGCCCATGATACCGCATTACCTGCAAGGTCAGTGATAGTGATGATAGTATTGTTATAGGTTGCACGGATATGTGCTGCGCCGACTTCGACATTTTTGCGTTCGCGGCGCTTTCTGACTACTTTTTTTGTAGCTGCTGCTTTAGCCATGTTTCTATCACTCCTTAATTATTTCTTCTTGTTGGCGATGGTCTTGACGGGACCTTTTCTCGTTCTTGCATTTGTCTTTGTTCTCTGACCGCGAACGGGAAGACCCTTCTTGTGTCTTGTGCCGCGATAGCAACCGATTTCGACCATTCTCTTGATATCAAGAGCAACATCTCTGCGGAGATCACCCTCAACCTTATGGAAGTTTTCGATCTCATCGCGGAGCTTAGAAACATCGTCTTCTGTAAGATCCTTGCAACGTGTATCGGGGTCGATACCTGTCTTGGCGAGGATCTGGTTGGAAGTCGTTCTGCCTATACCGTAAATGTAGGTAAGACCGATCTCGACTCTTTTCTGATTAGGAATTTCTACGCCAGCTATACGAGCCATTCTGGAAATACACCTCCCTTTGTATTAACCCTGTCTCTGTTTGTGTTTAGGGTTTTCACAAATGACCATTACATGGCCTTTTCTCTTAATAATTTTGCATTTGGGGCAAATCTTTTTAACGGAAGGCTTAACTTTCATGTGTTTTGCACCGTTCCTTTCATTAGTGTGATTTAATGGGTCAATCGTTATTGGCAAGGCGCCACGTAATACGTCCCTTATTCAGGTCATATACAGACACCTCAACAGTAACTCTGTCGCCCTGTACTATTTTAATAAAGTTCTGTCGGAGTTTACCCGATATCTGAGCAGTCACGATGTGACCGTTCGGCAACTTTACCTTGAAGGTCGCATTCGGTAATGTTTCGACGACTGTACCCTCAAATTCTATAACATCGTCTTTTGGCATGATACTCTCCTGTTAATTAGTTCAACCTTTCGGCAATGTAGCGGCGGACGAGCCTTCTCAAAAAACTGTCCTGAACCGTTTCGGACATCAATGCAGAGATCTCCGCATCCGTTGCCCGACCAATTATTGTTAAGTGCTTGATCTTTTTCTTTTTCGGATCCGATACGGTATGCACCTTACCGTCCGCAAGTAAAACGGTATCGGTGTCTGCGCGGCCTACGGTGACGAATACGCGTCCGGCATCCCTGCCCGCCAGTGAAACAACAATGTTGCCCACAGTGTTTTCATCCTTTACAGCCGCATACGCGGATACAGAAGCCTTTTTCTTTGACATTTATCTGACCTCAGTAAGCAATACCGGTCCGTCGTCTGTAATTGCAACGGTGTGCTCATAATGAGCTGAAAGTGACCGATCGGCTGTTATGACCGTCCAGTTATCTTTGAGCACCTTAACATCCGACGTGCCTGCATTGATCATCGGCTCAATCGCTATCGTCATTCCGGGATAGAGGCGCTGGCCGCGGCCGGCTGTGCCGTAATTCGGCACCTCCGGATCCTCATGGAGCTCCTGCCCTACGCCGTGACCGACGTACTGACGTACAACTCCGTAACCCTTTGACTCAGCATATTCGCAAATTGCGGAACCGATGTCTCCCAGTCTTTTGCCCGCACAGGCATTCGCAACGCCGCGATAGAAGCTTTCCCTCGTGGCATCTATGAGCGCCTGAGCACTGTCGCTGATCTTTCCGACTCCGAATGAGTTTGCGCTGTCACCGTGATAACCGCGATAGCAAGCGCCCACATCTATTTTGACTATATCGCCCTCGTTGAGGTAACGGTCCTTTTTCGGGATACCGTGGATTATCTCCTCATTGATGCTGATACATGCACTTCCGGGGAAACCGCCATAACCGAGAAACGACGGTCTGGCGCCGCATTTCACGATATAATCGTGAATGGCCTTATCGATCTCCCAGGTACTTACACCCGGTCTGATATGCTCGCGGCCGACCAAAATCGCCTCGCCGGTTATGCGTCCGGCCTTTCGCATCATAGCCAATTGTTCGTTGTTTTTTACCTGTATCATCAGATACCGTCAATAACCGCCGAGATTTTTGCCGTAATGGCATCGATGGTATCGGTGCCTTTGACAAGCGCAAGCTTGCCCTTTGCCGCATAGTAATCCTTCAGCGGTTCCGTCTGACTATGGTAGGTAGCCAAACGGTCCTTGACGACCTCGGGCTTATCATCTGCTCTCGTAATGAGCTCGCCGCCGCACTTATCGCAGATACCCGCGACCTTCGTCGGGATATATACGGTATGATATGAAGCGCCGCACTTACCGCACAGACGTCTTCCGCTCATACGCTCTACGATCGATTCGTCGTCGACCTCAATGCTGATAACGTGATCCATTTCGATCCCCATGGCATCAAGTGCCTCAGCCTGAGGTACCGTGCGCGGGAAACCGTCAAGAATGAATCCGCCCTTACAATCGTCCTTTGCAAGTCTGTCCTTTATGATGCCGATAACGACATCGTCGGGGACGAGCTTACCTGCCTCACAATAGCTTTTAGCCTTTACGCCCATTTCTGTGCCTGCGGCCATAGCCTCACGAAGTATCGCGCCCGTCGAAATCGTCGGTATCGAATACTTGTCTGCTATGATTTCAGCCTGTGTGCCTTTGCCGGCGCCGGGGGCGCCGAGAAACATAAGTTTCATAATTCTGTCCTCCTTTTCGCTCTCCTAAACTCACCCGAAGGTGAGTTTAGTGGGAAATGCGTATTATTTAAGGAATCCCTTATAGTGACGCATTGTCATCTGAGCCTCGATCTCACGTACTGTCTCAAGGATGACACCGACAACGATGAGCAGTGTCGAACCTGTGATGGATACAACATTGAGAAGTCCGCCGGAAATGACATTGAGTACAAGCGGGAGAACCGCAACGATACTGAGGAAGAAGGCTCCCATAAGGACAATCTTATTCAGTACCTTCTTGATATATGCAGCTGTCGGTCTGCCCGGACGGATACCGGGGATAGAACCGCCGTTCTGCATGATGTTATTGGATACCTCAACAGGGTTAAACGAAATAGCCGTGTAGAAGTATGCAAATGCAATGATCAGCACGAACAGCACGATCGCGTATATGATGCTGTCGGACGAAAGAGCGTCGTAAATCTTACCCCAGAACGAATGCTTCTGACCGCCGCAAAGAGCGATGATCGTCATCGGAAGGGATACTATCGTGCTGGCGAAGATGATCGGCATAACGCCGGACATATTCAGCTTGATAGGAAGATTTGAGCTCTGGCCGCCGTACATCTTTCTGCCGACTGTACGCTTAGCGTACTGGATCGGTATTCTTCTCTCGGCATCCGACATATAGACGACGAACACGATCGAAGCAAGGGCGATGACTGCCGTGAGAACGCCGTAGACAATGAGGACTGCGGTCGACTTCTCTGCCGTCTGGAATGTGCTGATAAAGTTATAGATTGTTGTGGGAAGGCCGGCGATGATGTTCGCAAAAAGAAGCATCGAAATACCGTTGCCGATACCCTGCTCGTCGATCTTTTCACCAAGCCACATTACGAGGCAAGCACCCGCGGTATATGAGGCGATGATAACGATCTCAGAGAATACTCCTGCAAATCCCTCGGAGTAAATGAAGAAGCCTGCGCCGAAGTTGGCTTTGAGGATCGTATAATAGCCGATAGCCGTAACGATCGCAAGGCCGACTGTAAGATAACGTGTGATCTTCTCAATTTTCTTTCTGCCGGATTCGCCCTCTTTGGAGAGCTTTTCAAGCTGAGGGATAGCTACGCAAAGCAGCTGGATGACGATCTGCGCCGTGATGTACGGAGATACACCGAGGGCAAACAGAGTCGCATTGCCGAATGCGTTACTGGAAAAAGCGTTGAAGTAAGCGAAAATCGAATTTTCAGCCCACATATTCGCAACCGAGGTTGCATAGTCATAGTTGATAAACGGAACGGGCATTGCCGCACCGATACGGTAAAGTAAAACTATGAAGAGCGTAAAGAGAATTTTAGAGCGAAGCTCCGGGATCTTCCACGCCTGTTTAATAGTCTTAAACACTTAGACCACCTCGCACTTTCCGCCTGCAGCCTCGATCTTCTCTTTTGCACCTGCAGAGAAGTGGCTTGCCTTTACAGTTACTTTCTTTGTGATTTCGCCGCGGCCGAGCACCTTGACTCCGTCATATGCTTTGCTGATTTTGCCGCATTTCAGAAGTGTGTCGACAGTGATTTCTGCACCGTCATCAAAGGAATTGAGTTCCTCTACATTGACGATAGCAAACTGTTTTGCAAAAATATTGTGAAAACCTCTCTTCGGAAGTCTTCTGTAAAGCGGGATCTGACCGCCTTCAAAACCGGGTCTTACACCGCCGCCTGAACGTGCGTTCTGACCCTTATGACCCTTACCGGCTGTTTTGCCGTTACCTGAACCGGCACCTCTGCCCTTGCGATACGCAGGAGTAACAGAGCCGGCTGCGGGAGCGAGCTCATTCAACTTCATTTGGGTATTCCTCCTTACCTGTTATAATAAAAGATATTGATGTTTTGTGTAAAAAATCAAGCGTTCTCAACCTTTACAAGGTGAGCGATGACCTTTACTTTACCCAAAACGGAAGCATCGTTGTTCTGCTCTGTAACATCGCCGACCTTGTTGAGTCCGAGCGACTTGGCAGTAGCCTTTTGATTGGGTTTAGCACCGATGAGGCTTCCCGTAAGTGTGATTTTGATTTTCTCCATTATGTCAGCCTCCTCATCCTTTTAGTGACTCGACGCTTACACCGCGCTGAGCAGCGACCTGCTCTGCCGTACGAAGCGACTTGAGTGCCTCAAATGTAGCCTTAACTACGTTTGTGGGATTGCTTGAACGAAGGCACTTAGCACGGATATCCTTGATGCCTGCCAGCTCGACAATCGCACGGACTGTCAGACCTGCGATGATACCGGTACCGGGAGCAGCGGGTTTAAGAAGGACCTTAGCTGCGCCGAACTCGCCGATAACCTCATGCGGGATCGTTGTATCCTTAAGTGAAACCTCGATAATGTTCTTCTTGGCATCCTCGATACCCTTGCGGATAGCCTCAGGATACTCAGTAGCCTTTCCGAGACCGTAGCCTACGTGACCGTTTCCGTCACCGACAACCATAATTGCAGCCTGGCGTGCGATACGGCCACCCTTGACGGTTTTGGAAACACGGTTTGTGGCAACAGTGCGCTCTGTAAGCTCAAGTGTTGCGGGATCTATAATTTTTGCCATGTTACTCCTCCTATCAGAATTTGAGTCCGCCTTCGCGGGCGCCTTCTGCAAGTTCTTTTACTCTGCCCGTGTAGACATAGCCGCCACGGTCAAACACTACTTCTGTGATACCTTTTTCAAGGGCGCGTGCAGCGATAGCCTTACCAACTTCCTTAGCTGCGTCCTTATTACCGCCGTAACCGTTGAATGACTTATCAAGGGTGGATGCGGATACAAGAGTTACACCTGTTACATCATCAATAATCTGAGCTCTGATATTTGCAAGAGAACGGTAAACGCAAAGACGGGGTCTTTCTGTTGTGCCGGAAATCTTGGCTCTGACTCTCTTATGACGGATAACGCGTGCTGCATTACTATCTTTTCTCGATACCATAACTGTCCACTCCTTTCATTATTTACCGGTCTTACCGGCCTTGCGGCGGATATATTCGCCTGTGTACTTAACGCCCTTACCAAGGTACGGCTCCGGCGGTCTCTTCTCACGGATCTGAGCTGAGATCTGACCTACGAGCTGCTTGTCAATGCCGTTAACTACTATCGTTGTTGAGTTGGGAACGTCAAACGTGATGCCGTTCTCCTCAACGAACTCGATCGTATGTGAATAACCGAGGTACAGCACAAGCTTCTTGCCCTCTTTGACAGCCTTGTAGCCGACGCCGACCATCTCAAGTGTCTTTGAATAGCCGCTGACTACGCCGACGACCATATTGTTGACGAGAGTACGTGTAAGACCGTGAAGCGATCTCATTTCGCGCTCATCGTTGGGACGCTCGACTGTGATAACACCGTTATCCAGCTTTACCGTCATAGCACTGTTGACTGTCTCTGTAAGTGTTCCCTTCGGGCCCTTGACTGTAATTACGTTACCGTCGATCTTGACGTCAACGCCTGCGGGAACGGTGATTGATTTTCTGCCTATTCTTGACATATCTCTCTACCTCCCGAATTACCAGACAAATGCAAGGACTTCGCCGCCGATGTTGAGGGAGCGAGCCTTTTTGTCAGTCATGATGCCCTTAGATGTGGATACGATAGCTGTGCCCAATCCGTTCATGACCTTGGGCATATCTTCGCAGCTTGTGTAAACGCGCAGACCGGGCTTTGAAACTCTCTTGAGGCCCTGCAGAACTTTCGTCTTGCCGCGACCGAACTTAAGAGTTACTCTGATAGTACCCTGTTTGCCGTCCTCGATGATCTGATAACCTGCAACGTAACCCTCTTCAACGAGGATGTCGGCGATAGCCTTCTTAACATTGGATGCAGGAATATCGACTGTTTCATGCTTTGCATTGTTTGCGTTTCTGATACGCGTGAGCATATCCGCAATAACGTCTGAAATTTGCATTGTTTTCCTCCTTTATATGCAAGTTAATTTAAGTTTTGGGATTTCTCCCTATGCCTAATCCTTGCTGCCGCGTTTTCGCGGCGGCGAGCCGATGGTTAAAGCTTTCGCTTTCCTTCCGACAAGATTGGAGCCTGATTTGTGGCCGGTTATTACCAGCTTGCTTTTCTTACGCCGGGGATCTGACCCTTGTAAGCAAGCTCACGGAAGCAGATTCTGCATACGCCGTACTTACGGAGATAACCGTGAGGACGGCCGCAGATCTTGCATCTTGTGTACTCTCTTGTTGAGTACTTCTGCGTCTTCTGCTGTTTGAGCTTCATTGACATTTTTGCCATATTATCTTACCCCTCCATTATTTAGCAAACGGAGCGCCCATAAGTTTGAGGAGCTCTTTTGCTTCTTCGTCATTTACGGCCGTTGTGACAAAGGCAATATCCATACCTCTGATCTTCTCGACCTTATCGTATTCGATCTCGGGGAATATAAGCTGCTCCTTGAGGCCGAGTGAATAGTTACCGCGGCCGTCAAACGCGTTGGGGTTGATACCCTTGAAGTCACGAAGACGAGGAAGAGCAAGATTGAAGAGTCTGTCAACAAACTCATACATTCTGTCGCCTCTGAGAGTGACCTTTACACCGATCTTCATGCCCTTACGGATCTTGAAGTTCGCAACTGATTTCTTAGCGTATGTGGGAACAGCCTTCTGTCCTGTGATGGCTGTGATATCGGCAATGATATTATCGATTGCCTTTGCGTTCTCCTTTGCCTCACCTGCGCCGACGTTTATAACGATCTTGTCCAGCTTCGGGATCTGCATCGGGCTCTTATAGGAAAACTTCTCCATGAGTGCGGGAGCAACGTTACTCTTGTAATAATCTTTAAGTCTAGCCATTATATCGCACCCTCCTCAATCAAAGTTTTGTGCCGCATTTAACGCAAACGCGGACTTTTTCATCATTCTCAACCTTTGTGGCATAACGGCGTCCGGCCTTGCAGGTCGGGCAGTAAAGCATGACCTTGTCTGCATACATAGCGCCCTCGACGTTGATAATGCCGCCCTCGTCGCCCTGCTTGCGGGGTTTTACATGCTTTTTCTGTACGTTGATGCCCTCGACAATGACCTTGCCCTCCTCAACAGAGACCTCAAGGACCTTGCCCTGCTTACCCTTGTCGTCACCGGAGATTACGATAACGGTGTCATCTTTCTTAACATGAATATTCTTCATTCTCGATTCCTCCATTAAAGTACTTCGGGTGCAAGGGACATGATCTTGACAAAGTCATGATCACGGAGCTCTCTTGCTACCGGCCCAAAAATACGTGTACCTCTGGGTGTATTGTCATCCTTTATGATAACAGCTGCGTTCTCGTCAAATCTGATGTGGCTACCGTCGGCACGATGCACGCCGCTGACGGTGCGCACGATTACTGCTTTGACTACCTCACCTTTTTTGACTGTACCGCCGGGAACGGCCTTTTTAACCGCACACACAACGACATCGCCTATGTTACCATATCTTCTGCCAGTACCACCGAGCACACGAATACACATAAGTTCCTTAGCGCCGGTGTTATCGGCGACTTTCATCAATGATTGCTGTTGTATCACTGTGCTTTCCTCCTAATTATTCACATCTCACGGGCATATGCCCTGCACTGTGAAATTATTTTGCTTTTTCGATGATTTCAACGACGCGCCATCTCTTGTCCTTTGACAGGGGTCTGGTCTCCATGATGCTTACCGTATCACCTACACCGCATTCGTTGTTCTCGTCGTGTGCTTTGAATTTTACTGTTCTCTTAATGACCTTGCCGTATTTGGGATGCTTTACGTTATCCTCGATAGCGACTACGACGGTTTTGTCCATCTTATCGCTTACAACCTTGCCGACTCTTGTCTTTCTGAGATTTCTTTCTGTAGCTTCACTCATGACACATTCTCCTCTCTTGCTTATTCAGCGTTCTTCTCGCGAAGAACTGTCATTACTCTTGCGATGTCCTTGCGTACCGAGTCAATCTTATGAGGATTGTCGAGCTGGTTGATCGCATTTTGGAAGCGGAGGTTGAAGTACTCACTCTTGAGTTCCTTGAGCTGCTCTTCGAGTTCAGCGGCAGTTTTATTTCTAAGTTCTGATGCTTTCACTTTTAAGCCTCCCCTGCTGTTTCTTTCTTGATGAACTTGCACTTGATCGGAAGCTTGTGTCCTGCAAGACGCATAGCCTCTTTTGCCTCTTCCTCAGTAACGCCGGCCATTTCAAACATTACTCTGCCGGGCTTTACTACCGCTACCCAATATTCGGGCGAACCTTTACCGGAACCCATTCGAGTCTCGGCAGGCTTCTCTGTGATGGGCTTGTCGGGGAAGATTTTGATCCATACCTGACCGCCACGCTTGATGTAACGCGTCATGGCGATACGGGCTGCCTCTATCTGGTTTGATGTGATCCAGGCCGGCTCAAGAGCCACAAGACCGTACTCACCGTACGTGACCTCTGTGCCTCTGGAAGCCTTACCCTTAAGACGACCACGCTGTACACGTCTGAATTTAACTCTCTTTGGAAGTAACATTACTTAGCGCCTCCTTCTCTGGGCTGACGCGGACCGTTGAATCTGCGCTCACCGTTGTTCGGTCTTCTGTCGCCGAATCTGCGGTCGCCGTTTCTGCGGTCATTTCTGTCTCTTCTCTCGCGAGGCTTTTCGACAGGTGTAGCGCCAATAGACTTCTTATCGGAAAGGACCTCACCCTTGTAGATCCAAACCTTGACACCGATCTTACCGTATGTTGTGTTTGCTTCAGCAAAACCGTAGTCGATGTCTGCTCTTATCGTCTGAAGCGGGATCGTACCCTCATGATAGCTCTCGCTTCTGGCGATTTCGGCGCCGCCGAGACGGCCGCCGCACTTGATCTTGATACCCTTTGCGCCGAGACGCATCGTTCTGCCGATGCACTGCTTCATGGCACGGCGGAATGCGATTCTCTTTTCAAGCTGAGCCGCTACATTCTCTGCAACGAGCTGAGCATTGATGTCAGGCTGTCTGACCTCTGTGACGGTTACGTTAACGGGCTTGCCGACCATCTTCTCGATGTCTGTGCGGAGCTTATCGATCTCTGCACCACCGCGACCGATAACCATACCGGGTTTAGCGCAATAGATGTTTACCTTAACATTTGCAGGCGTGCGCTCGATCTCTATCTTCGGAACTCCTGCAAGTTTAAGAAGCTCTTTGAGATATTTTCTGACTTTATAGTCGGAAACGAGTGTATCGCCGAACGTCGCGTCCTTTTCGAACCATCTCGAATCCCAGTCACTGATTACGCCGACACGCAGGCCGTGCGGATTAACTTTCTGACCCATCTTCCATACCTCCTTATGCTTCTTCTTTTTCCTTAAGGACGATCGTCATGTGGCTCGTTCTCTTAAGGAGTCTGTCGCCGCTTCCCTTAGCTCTGGGAAGCATTCTCTTCAGTGTGGGGCCGGGGCATACGAAGCATTCGCTGACGTAAAGCTTCTCGACGTTCATACCGAAGTTATGCTCTGCATTTGCCATTGCACTCTTAAGGAGCTTTATGAGATACTCACTGGCCGCCTTAGGAGTATTTTTAAGAATTGCCATAGCCGTTCCCGCATCCTTACCTCTGATAAGGTCAAGTACGATCTGCACCTTGCGGGGGGATATTCTGGCATATTTGAGATATGCTTTTGCTTCCATTTGTCTTTCCTCCCTCTAAATTATGTGCCCGTATTGGATGTTTTGGAACCGGAATGTCCCTTGAATGTTCTAGTGGGTGCGAACTCACCGAGTCTGTGACCGATCATATCCTCTGTGATATATACCGGGACGTGCTTTCTGCCGTCATGAACCGCAATCGTGTGACCGACGAATTCAGGGAATATAACGGAGGCACGCGACCAAGTTTTAAGAACTTTCTTCTCACCGCTTGCATTCATTGCGGAGATTCTGGAAAAAAGCTTGGCTTCAACGAAAGGTCCTTTTTTAAGGCTTCTACTCATTATTCTGCTTCCTCCTCAATTATTTGCCGTTTCTGTGTTTGATGATGAACTGCTCTGTCCTTGCCTTCTTGTTTCTGGTCTTGTAACCGTGTGTGGGCTTACCCCAAGGAGTTACAGGAGAAGGACGACCGACGGGAGCCTTACCCTCACCACCACCGTGCGGGTGATCGCAGGGGTTCATGACAGAACCGCGGACATGAGGACGAACACCGAGGTGACGTGTCTTATCGGCTTTACCGATCTTAACGTTCTCGTGATCGATGTTGGAAACCTGACCGATCGTTGCCTTGCAGTCAAGTCTGATAAGACGAACTTCACCGGAGGGGAGTCTGACCTGAGCCATTCCGTTCTCCTTTGCCATCAGCTGAGCAGCTGAACCGGCGCTGCGGACAAGCTGTCCGCCCTTACCGGGGTAAAGCTCGATGTTGTAGATAAGCGTACCTACGGGTATAGCGGAAATCGAAAGTGTGTTGCCCGGCTTGATATCGGAGCTGTCACCGGAATAGATGACATCGCCGTTTGTAAGGCCTACAGGGGCAAGAACGTACTTCTTTGTTCCGTCTTCGTACTGAACGAGTGCGATATACGCCGTGCGGTTGGGGTCGTATTCAACACCGATTACCGTTGCTGCACCGTCCGTGAACGAGCGCTTAAAATCGACTATTCTGTACTTCTGTCTGTTGCCGCCGCCGTGGTGGCGAACCGTGATTCTGCCGTAGCTGTTTCTGCCGGCATTTTTCTTCTTTACACAGATAAGACTCTTTTCAGGCGTGAATTTTGTGATTTCGGCAAAATCCGGCACTGTCATGCCGCGTCTGCCCGGAGTCGTAGGTTTGTATTTAATTGTAGCCATTTTTTACTCCTCCCAACTTAAATCATACCATCAAAGAAAGCGATGGACTTGGAGCCCTTCTTAAGAGTGACTACAGCCTTCTTCCAGGACTTTGTATAGCCGCTGTGAACGCCGAGTGTCTTGGGCTTTCTCTTCATGCTGACTGTGTTTACGGACTCAACCTCAACACCAAAAGCTGTTTCGACCGCCTTTGCGATCTCCGGCTTTGTGGCATCGGGAAGTACCTCGAATGTGTATGTGAGGCTCTTTGTTGCCTCAAGGCTCTGCTCTGTGATAACAGGTCTTATGATGATGTCATATGCTGTCTTCATTATGCGTACACCTCCATGATCTGTTCTGCGGCGCCCTTTGCCAGAACGAGCTTATCGCAATTGAGAATGTCATAAACATTGATCGTATTTGCATAAGCTGTCTTGACACCGGGAATGTTTGCAAGGCTACCGACCACGAAATCGTTCTTCTCAGCGAGAACAACGAGTGCCTTCTTGTCTGCGCCGATTGCATTGAGCATTGCAACCATTGCCTTTGTCTTGTATTCCGTTGCCGTGATAGCGTCAACAACTACAAGCTCATTCTCTGTAACCTTAGAAGAAAGAGCACCCTTGATAGCAAGCTGTCTTGTCTTCTTTGTAAGGTCAGTTCTGTATGATCTGGGCTTCGGACCCAAGGCGATACCGCCGTGTGTCCACTGCGGAGCACGTGTAGAACCCTGTCTTGCACGGCCTGTGCCCTTCTGACGCCACGGCTTCTTACCGCCGCCGCTTACCTCTGTTCTGGTAAGTGTGGACTGTGTACCCTGACGCTGATTGAGAAGGTATGCTCTGACGGCTGCGTGAAGAACCGCCGGCTTAACCTCAACCGCAAATACGGAATCGGTAAGCTCGATAGTA
The DNA here is from genome assembly GCA_024404445.1 of Clostridia bacterium. Classification (GTDB taxonomy): domain Bacteria; phylum Bacillota; class Clostridia; order Oscillospirales; family CAG-272; genus RGIG6816. Next base: position 2,035 of record JAKSPY010000005.1, on the reverse strand, counting down.
CCGACAACCTTGCCGGCCATATCAACTACATTCATATTAGCCATTGTTCATTCCTCCTTCTCAAGCCTTGAACGTGTTGCGGATGAACACGATGCCGCCACGAGAACCGGGAACAGCGCCCTTGACTGCGATGAGATTCTTCTCTGCGTCAACCTTGACTACGTCGAGGTTAAGGACTGTGACCTGCTCGTTACCGTACTGGCCTGCCATTTTCTTGTTTTTGAATATTCTCGAAGGGGACGAGTTAGCACCCATTGAACCGGGCTGGCGATGAACGGGACCGACACCATGAGTCATACGGAGCTTGTGGCAATTCCATCTCTTGATGACGCCGCTGTAACCATGACCCTTTGTGATGCCTGTTACATCAACTCTGTCGCCTGCCGCGAATGTGTCTGCTGCGACGATGTCGCCGACATTCATGCTCTCGGCATTGTCGAGTTTGAATTCCTTGAGATGCTTCTTAAGAGCAACTCCTGCCTTTGTGAGGTGTCCGCGCTCAGCCTTTGTGAGCTTTCTCTCTGCGACATCCTCAAAACCGAGCTGGACACTGCTGTAGCCGTCTTTTTCGACTGTCTTTACCTGTGCTACTACGCAGGGACCTGCTTCGATTACCGTAACCGGAACTACGTTTCCGATTTCGTCGAAAATCTGCGTCATGCCGATTTTCTTTCCAATGATACCTTTCTGCATACTATCCTCCTGTAAGGTTATTGGTCGGCCACCGTTTGAACGGGCGGGCCGACTTGACACTTGACCGATGCACGCCTATATAATATTGGGTAGATTTGCGTGCCGCCGACCGAAATTAAAGCTTAATTTCGATTTCGACGCCGGCCGGAAGTTCAAGACCGGTGAGTGCTTCGACTGCCTTCTGCGACGGCTTAATAACGTCGATAAGGCGCTTGTGGGTTCTCATTTCAAACTGCTCGCGGCTGTCCTTATACTTATGAACGGCGCGAAGAATGGTAATGATCTCCTTATCTGTGGGAAGCGGTACCGGACCGGAAACCGTAGCACCGTTTCTCTTTGCCGTGTCAACAATCTTTTCTGCTGCCGCGTCAATAAGAGTGGAATCATAGCTCTTCAGTTTGATTCTGATTTTTTCGCTTACTGCCACTTGAAAAGTTCCTCCTGTTAAATTTTTGTCTGTGGCGGTTCGGTACGCTACGCAAGCGCGTACCCCAGACCGAACACCCCGCCGCGTGTTTCCACACAGCCTACATAAAAGTCGGAATCTCTTCCGACGTGAGTCCATAACGGATTGACGCCGCACGCGGCGCAATATCCGGACTTGGGTGACGACTGTCCGCCCGAATTATTTCGGACATACTCCGTGGAAATTACCCGATTTAACGGCAACCTCCCACTTCATCGCACATCAAGCTTTACCATTCTACACCAATACCCTAAATTTTGCAATAGTTTTTTTAATATTTTTCAAAATTTGTTCAAAAAATCCACGCAGAATTTTATAGATTTTTTTCGTCTATTTTTGTACACATTGCACAAAAATATAAATTAACCGGTTTTGCTATATAAAAACACTGCGATATGTGCTATAATGTGTACGTTCTCGGAGGTTGTCACGATCAGGTGATTTCTTCCTCAATTACTATATACGGAGGCTGAAATGGTACGCGAATTCACATATGCCACACGCGGCACTTGTTCACGTCAGATCAATATCACACTTGACGACGACACAATTATCAGCGTTTCGTTCGTCGGAGGTTGTAGCGGAAATACAAAAGGCATAGCGTCGCTTGTCGCCGGCATGAAGGTCGATGACGTCATCGAAAAGCTGGAAGGCATCGACTGCGGCGGAAAAGGGACGTCTTGCCCCGATCAGCTCGCCCATGCACTGATGCAGATCAAGGCCCAGCAGTAATTGCGGGCTTATCTGCCCGTGGCTCAATTGGATAGAGTATCAGATTCCGATTCTGACGGTTGCAGGTTCGATTCCTGTCGGGCAGGCCAACAAAAAAAACGTCTTTTGTCTACCGACAAAAGACGTCTTTTTCAACGATGTGTT
>JAKSPY010000049.1 GCA_024404445.1 Clostridia bacterium | reverse complement strand
GAATGAGAGTCATGGTGACGATTATGATAAAAAGATTAACAGCATTATTTCTTGCCGCGCTTATGCTCTTTGCATTTACCGGGTGCGGAATCAACTCGATACGTGCGCTTTCGGGCACAAATGTTTTTATGTTCAAGAATACCGGAAACGACTTCGGCAATCTGATGTACGACGGTTTTTACGAATATATGAGCGATCAAGGCGAATTGACTGCATACAAATGCCCTGCCGAGCCGCTTGTTTCCGAGCAGGTCGAAATGCTGGACACACTGATTATTCAGAAGGTCAAATCGATCACGATCTCAGCCTGCGGAGATACGGGCTATGCCGAAGTATTCAAAAGGGCGAAAGCGGCGGGGATAAACATCATTTCCGTCTGTAACGCGGCGTCACCCGATTATCGTCTGACGCATATCGATATGTGCGATCCGCAGGCAATCGGAAGCGCGCTCGTACAGGCGGCCACGCTCATCGCCATGAAAATAGATTATCCGACAGACGGAGACATGAGGACCGCAGTCGAGAACGCACTTTCAGTCTATACGGGCGATACCATCAAATTCGGGGTTCTTTCCTCTGCTGTTGATACACCCGTACAAAACGGCTGGATCGACTGTATGCGTATAGAACTGTCCGATCCGATTTACGCGGGAAAAGTCAGCCCCGACCTTGACGTCAAATACGGAAACGACGAGCCGACCGAAGCGACGAATCAGGCTAACGCCTTCGTCGCGGAAAACAAGGTCGACGTGATCGTTTCGCCAACGACCATCGGCATGGCGGCCGCCGGTCAGGTGCTGAAAGCCTCCGGAAGTGAGATCAAGCTGACGGGATTGGGCTTGCCGCACGAAATGAAAGGCTTTATGCCCGCGGTCGATACTGATCAGGCATTTGACTTTGTTTGTCCGTATATGATGCTTTGGGACGTACGTAAGCTAGGCGCAGTCGCCGCCGCCGCAACGCTTGCCGCCGCAAAAGGTGAATACGACGGAACAGTCGGTAGCTCGTTCACATTCGACGGCACCGTATATACCACGATAGAAACCGATGACGGAGGCACCCGTATCATAGCGCTGGACCCTTACATATTCCATAAAGGAAACATGGCGGATTGGGTCGATAAGCTCTGAATAAACGGTCAAAATACACTCGCATCATCGCAGGTGACTTTTTCACTTTATTCGCAAAAACTCCCGACAGATGTCGTTTCTGTCGGGAGTTTTTAATTCAGAAGCCGAGAATGGCTATCAGCGCATCAACAGCCGAAAGATAACCGTCGGTCCCCTGCCCCATGATCGTCTTTGAGCAGACAGGGCTGATATAATTTATTTTGCGGAAAGGCTCGCGTGCGTTGATATCGGATATATGCACCTCTACTGTCGGCATCATGACGGCGCTTATCGCGTCGGCGATCGCGACACTCGTATGCGTGTACGCGGCGGGATTGATGATGAGACCGTCGTATTTTGCGTATGCCTCCTGTATCTTATCTATTATCGCGCCCTCGTGATTTGATTGGAAGAACGCGACATCGACAGGCCTTTTCTTACAGTAATCCTCGATTTTTTTCGTTAGGTCGGCATATGACTCCATGCCGTAGATTTCCGGCTGACGGACGCCGAGCATATTCAGATTCGGTCCGTTTATTACCAACAAACGTATGCGTGAGGCGCGGTCGCCGCGTTTGAATCTGTAAATGACAGACTCTGCGACCTCCTTGATCGTCCTGTCGCCGTCGATACGCACGTCACATACATTACCGTAAAGGCTGTATTTCTGACTGTCCAGCGACAGCGCCGCGGCGGCCGGGCCCAAATTCGGCGCGATCATATCCACAGAACGATCAATGAAAAAGATTTTACCGTTTTGCCTGAGCACCGTTACGTTTTCATCGTTCAGGACTGTCCCGCCGCTGGTCGATATAACGATGCCCATACGTGACGCAACGTCCTTTATCACCTTTGACTCAAGCTCGTGATAAGCCTGTTCGCCGTGCTTTTTGATAATGAACGACGTCGGACCGTATCTTTTTTCTATTTCCGTCGCGATATCGACGCATATCCTGCCCGTCATCGCAAAGATCGCATTTGCCACCGTGGATTTTCCGCATCCCGGCAGACCGATCAGCACCATGTTTTCTTTTGTATACAGCATTTCACCGTATACCAGATCGGTTTTGGCATACGGTATCTTATCGCCCGTAAACAATTCCGCCGCCAGCACCGCCTGTCGGACAAGCATATAAAGACCTCCCTCGGCCTTTATGCCGCGCGACCGTGCCACAGTGACGAGGCGCGTGCGTATGGGATTGAACACACAGTCGATGACGCCCTCAAGCTCAGTAAACCTGTTTATATCTACCGGTGTCCTGTCACAATCCGGGTACATTCCGACAGGCGTTGCGTTTATGATGACGTTGCTGTCCGTGTATGCGTCATAGTCATCGGGCTCTATCGTATCGGCGCCGCTTTTTCTGGCGGCTATACGTATTTCCGCGGCGCCCAGCGACTCACACACTGCCTGCGCCGTCTTTGCCGTGCCGCCCTTGCCGAGTATCAGCACCCGCTTGTCCTTGATCTCAATTCCGGAGTGGAGTATCAGCCCGCACAGACCGCCGAAATCCGTATTGTACCCGTACAGTCTGCCGCCGCGGTTGATGACGGTATTCACCGACCCGATTCTGCGCGCGTGGTCGTCCACCTCGTCCAAAAGCGGGATGATCTTCTCTTTATATGGTATAGTGACGTTGATACCCTCAAAATCACGCGCCTCGCAAAAGCCCTTCAGTTCCTCCGGCGCTATCTCGCAGATATCGTAAGAATAATCGGATATCCGTGCGTGAACGTCCTTTGACAGACTATGACTTAAGCTTTCACCAATCAGACCGTACTTCATAATTATCCCTCCGTAGGTTATGCTGTGTTAAATACTCGTGAACACATACGGTATTCACTGTGTTTCGGCCCTGTCCGGCGAATAATCCGCTCCTGGAAGCTCCGCGCCCCGCAAGGCATTCTTTCGGGCGGATTCTGATCATTCCCGTCAGGCTAACCAATCTGTACCGTAACGCTGTGCCATAACGTCCGCTATGACTATCGCCGTCATGGCGTCGATGACAGGCGCGGCACGGCAAACGACTGCCGGATCGTGCCTGCCGGATATCATCATATCGGCATCGGTACCGTTTATGAAATTAACGGTATTCTGAGGCTTGCCTATAGACGGCGTCGGCTTGAACGCGCTTTGGAATATGATCGGCATTCCGTTTGAGATGCCGCCGCATATCCCGCCCGACATATTCGTGACGGTTTCCACCCTGCCGCCGACCATACGCATGGCATCGTTGGCCTCACTGCCGTGCATGAAGCCAAGTGCAAATCCGGCGCCGAATTCCACTCCCTTTACCGCCGGTATCGAAAAAACGGCGTGAGCTATCTGTCCCTCTAAAGTATCGAACCACGGCTCGCCTATTCCGGCAGGCACACCGATCACAGCCGTCTGCAATACGCCTCCGATGCTGTCCGATGCCTCACGTGATGCAATGATCTCCGCACGGACAGACTCCGCCGCAGAACTGTCAAGCACCGGGAAGGTCATACCGGCAAGAGCGGAAATATCCTCATCAAACCGGTCAAATACGCGGTCAAATGCCTCTCCGCACTGTAAAATGTGCGTACCGACGAAGATATTTTTATTCATCAGCGCACGTCTGACTATGGCACCGACGGCGACAAGAGCCGCCGTGAGCCTGCCGGAAAAATGTCCGCCGCCGCGATAATCCTCATAGCCGTGATATTTGGAAAACCCGGTGAAATCCGCGTGCGACGGACGTGCCGTACCGTACGTATAGTCGCCCGGCTTCACATCGGAATTCGGTATCAGCACCGTCAGCGGCGTACCCGTGGTCTTGCCGTCGTAGGCTCCGCTGACTATTATGAATTCATCGGTCTCTGACCTTGATGTCGAAACGTCGGCATCGCCGCGTCGCTTTGCGAGGCTGTCTGATATATACGCCTCGTCTATTTCTATGCCGGGGGCAATACCGTCAAGCGTCGCGCCGATATATTTTCCGTGGCTTTCCCCGAACAGCGTGACGCAGACGCTCGTACCGAATGTGTTTTTCATAGTATCCTTTCCAAAGCAAAGCGACGGCTGTACAGCCGTCGCAATACCTTTATCAGACTTTGACTTTCAGTGTCACTATCTCAAACGGCTTAATATCTATTACAACGTTTTTGCCGCTTACCTCAACGGGCTTCAGCTCTGTTTCCAACATATCGCAGATGAAAGCCGCCTTGACGGGAATTCCGAATGTGACAGTGCGCTTCGCGTGCATATTATACGCGTCATACAGACGTACTATATATCCGTCGCCGAGCTCTGACTTTTTGACTGTTTCGATTATCGTACCCCGGCCGTCCGTTTTGACAAGTGAGAACTTATCGGGCAGATTACCGTCCTGCCTCGACAGCGGGATGCAGACAAGCGGATTATTGAGAACGTAGGCGTTTTCTACCGTGCCGGCATCGGTGTAATCGCCGACGTGAGGATAGAGCGTGTACGTGAAGTTATGTACACACTTATCGGCGCCGCGGTCGGGCGACGTCGCGCTCTTCAGAAGCGTGAGCGAAAGAACGGAGCCCTCTGCGCTGTAGCCGTACTTGCAATCGTTGATAAGCGATACACCGTAGCCGTTTTCCGACAGATCGGCAAATTTATGACCGCATACCTCAAACTTTGCGGCATCCCAGCTGGTGTTCTTATGCGTTGAACGCTCAATGGCGCCAAACTGAACGTCGTACGTAGCACGAGTCGTATTGATATCCAGCGGGAAATCCGCCTTCAACAAAATGTGATCGTTTTTCCAATCTATTTCGGTCTCGAATCCGATGTTCGTCGTATGACCGTCTATCGAGATCGTCTGACATATCGTGCTGTTGTCGAACTTTCTTTCGACCGTAAAGCCCAACTTTTCGCCGCACTCATAGCGCTTTACCGATACTACGTTATCGATAGGCCATGACTTCTGCTTATAGTAATTGCTGATCTCCCACGCGTCGTAATCACGCGGTATATCCTCGTAAGCGATAAGCCTGTTGGCGACCTGACCTGTCGGCAGTACGTCCCTGCCTGCCCTCTTATCGTAGAGGCGGTCGATATTCATATTCTCGTCGAAATGGAGGTAGATATATTCATTGTCTATGCAATGATCACCGATATTCGGCATGATCCTGTCGGCAGGTGCGACCACAGCCCAACCGTTGCCCGGAATATTCTCTACGTATCTCCATTCGCCCTCCGCCATGACTTGTGCAGATGCGGAAAACGAATTCGGGTTGAATACGAACAGTCCGCCGTACGTCTTGATATTCCCGCTGACAGCCGCCAATAAAGGATCGACGATCTTATGACCGTTTTCAAATACCTCGTCGTATATCTTATCGCTGTCGGCATAGACTTGTGCGACAGAAGAGCCGGGGAGCACGTCGTGGAATTGGCAAAGCAGAATCTTTTCCCAACCGTCGCGCAGCTCTTTTTTCGGATACTTGACGTTGCAAAGCAGTTCACCGATGACCGAGATCATTTCGGCGTTTTCATACAGGAACTCTGCCTTGCGGTTGTTTTTCTTATTCTTTGCCTGTGAAGTCAGCGTGCCGCGATGGTATTCGAGGTAAAGCTCACCCCTCCACTGCGGGAGATCGGGATTGCCGCTGACGTTATCGGCAAGCTTATCAAGGAAATTATGAGCGAAATCGAATTTCGTCTTCGGGCTGAGAGGAAGACCGCCGGCAAGCCTCTGCGTATACTCGATATTCTCGCTTGTCGGGCCGCCGCCGCCATCACCCGCGCCGTACAGAACGAGCACCTCATCAGAGAGAGTCTTCTGCTGGAAACGCTCCCACGCGCCCTGATATTGACCCGGCCTTGCGTTGCCGTTATATGTCGTGTGCATGGACTGCGGCTTTGCCTTCTGCTTGTCCTGTGTTGTAATGAAATACGTCAGTACCTCGGAGCCGTCATTTCCTTTCCAGCGGAAGACGTCATACGGCATCTTATCCGTTTCGTTCCAGCTGAGCTTTGACGTGACGACGTATTTGATGCCGCACTTTGAAAGAATCTGCGGCAAAGCGCCCGTGAAGCCAAACGAATCCGGTATCCAGAATACCTTACAGTCGACGCCGAATTCATTCATGAAGAAGCGTTTGCCGTACAGCATCTGACGGATAAGCGACTCACCGCCTGTGATGTTGCAATCCGGCTCAACCCACGATGAGCCCTCGACCTCCCATCTGCCGGCCTTGACCATCTCCTTGATCTCGGCATACAGTTCGGGTGACTCCTCCTTACAGAACTTATACAGTTGAGCCTGTGAGCTCATGAACTTATATTCGGGATAGCGCTTCATGAGGTTTATGACGTTTGCAAACGTGCGCTGGACCTTCTCCTTTGTCTGGGCGAACGTCCACAGCCATGCGACGTCAATGTGAGAATGGCCGATGCAAACGCAGGAATACCCCGTCGAATCGGTGTATTTTTTATAGAGGTTCTCGTCGAGGCTGTCAATAGCCGCCTTGACAGACTCACGGTATCTGTCTGAATTGTCGCGGAAATCGACGAGGTTGAGCGCAGAATTGAGCGCATTCAGGATCAGACCGTACTCGCGGCTGTCCTCATCCGAATACGAAAGTATATCAAGCGGGACACGTACGTCGTAGTAAAGCTTACGGCTCAGCTCATCAACCTGGCGAAGCGAAAGCGAGAAATCGTAAATTTTTGTGTTATCGGCAGTGTAAAGGTATATGAGAAAATCCTGCTCTGCCTTTGTGGAGTCAAGCAAAATACTGTCGTGGAACTGATCAAATGCCGCGGCGATCTTATTGTCGAGGTAGATTATCATCTGCGGTGTTTTCAGAAAAGCTCTGTCGGAGAATGACGAATTATACAATTCGATACGCTGACCGCGAAGCTCTTCGGGGATGACGATCTTACCCTTTATCCAAAAGTGGAATTCCTTGCCGTACTCGCCGAGATTGCTGTGCTCCTCCAGCGGCACCCAACGCTGACCGCGCGGAGGCTGATTTCCGGACTTATAGCCGCATTCACAGTACTCCAGCCCCGTGATGGGCGTCAGACCGCAGAACATTCTGTCACTGATGGTTGACAGGTACCGCGAGATCCTGTCATAGATGAAATTTGTGTTCGGATTAGTACCCTGACTCATTTCCGTATCTCCTGAATATAGATTTTAGTATATTCTAACATACATATTCGCAAATGTCAATAACTACGTAATCTTATATAAAGAATTTGCGCTCCAACGACTCGCGCAACGGCTTGCATATGCCGACAAGTATCAAAAACGCGCCGATGAGCGAAAGCACGGTCATCGGATAGAATGACCACACAAACATACCGGACGTTCTGAACGTGATATGCGCAAGAAATTCGACCAGCATCATAAGGCAGCCTGTCACGACAGACGCACCTCCGAATACGAACAGATGCCCCCGGCTGAGGTATTTACACAACGCGACCACCGCCGTGGTTATGATCGCCGTCATGCCTATGACGGGGAAAGCGAAGCCGAGATACCAATGTCCGCCCGTCATCAGACTGATTATCCATACGTACAGACCGATGGCGACAAAATCGCACGGAATGAAGATCACGGGATTCGGTCGGCGAAACCACATGGGCAACGCGACCATGACGTATGTCACCATAAGGCCGCCAACGACATAGATCGACCATCCCATACGCGAATTCAGCTCCAAATCGCAGACGATCGACAACAGTATCGGCAAAAGGAACAGCATCGAAACGACGAAAAGCGCGCCGCTGACACTCACCTGCTCATGTTCTTTTTTATATCTCGGATACGGAGGCTTTGCATCCGCATCGGCCCCGGGAAAGTATACCGGGGTTTGGCAAAGCGGGCATTTTTTCTCGCTGTCGGCAAGCTCCACCCCGCATTTCACGCAGTACATACTGTTCACCTCTCATTACTTTCTACCTTGATTTTTATGTCCAATCCGCGCATTACCTCATAGAATTTGCGCTCCAATACGGGTTCCTTCGTATCGCGCACCAGATTCATATACAGCGTGTCGCCGTAGGTCAGTATACCGCAATTGCACGGACACGTTGCCTGTACGCCGAGCACGAAATCCATCCGTTTTACATAGTCGCTCATCACGGGAGGTACATCGATACGGCCGAGATTTGACACGCAAATGCATGATTTTTTCTCCGCCACGGCGTCGTAAATGATCCTCATTGCGATGTTTTTGATAAACAGCGGCATGATTTTCAGTATGAACGCCGTTTCACCCTTGACATTCGGGCATATCCTCGCCGCCATCTCCTTCGGCGTCACCATAAACCCGATCTGATGGTGTACTGTTTTGCACAGCTCCTCAAATGTATAGTCACCGTAACGCGCATCGACCTCCGGCGTTACGAACATCGCAAAATTTCTTAGCGTCTTACTGCCGAATACCCTGCGCAGATTGACGGGAACAAGTATTTTCACGGGCTTTCTGCGTTGACGCGAAACGATACGTTCGCTTTGTATTTCCAATATGGCTTTCATGAACGCGGCGATTATTATGGTATTGACTGTCACGCCGTTATCACGTGCAAGTCTGTGCACATCCTCGGCATTTGCCATAAAAGTGGTAACGTGCATGAATCCGTCCGGCTCCGGCGTGCCGGGCAATTTGTACGCCGTTTTTTCGGAGCGCGACTTAGCGATATCGCCCGTGTATTTCAAAAAGCTGTCCTCCAGCTCATCGGCCGACGGCGGCTCTGTCCGTGACAGGACGCCGCACTTGCACGGAACGAAAACGCTGTATTTCTGCTGTAAATATTCGGCAACGAGCGTCTTCAAGAACGTCATTGCTCCGTTGCCGTCAGTCAGCGCGTGGAACAGCTCAACGGCTATTCTGTTCTCGTAATACAACACGCGAAAAGCACACTTGCCTATCGCGGCAAACGGCAGATGAACAAGCGGCTGATATTTGTCGGGCGCGACCATCGGTGCCGTCGGCACCTCCTCCAGATAGTACCAGAACGCACCCGTCCTCACACGCACGGCGATCGACGGAAAACGCCTCACCGTAATATCGAGTGCCGACTGCAATACCGCCGGGTCGATCTTTTCATTCAGCGTCGCCGAAACGCGATACATATTTGTCCATGATCTGCGTCGTGCCGCCGGGTATATTTTACCGGCATTATCCAGACGCATCCAGCGCAGCTTCCGCTCGGTTTTCAGCGTTCTGCGGACGAATGAGTCCATCAGTGCAAAATCCTGCCGCCTTTCTTTCAGATTGTACAAAAGATATGCGTGCCACAGCCCCGGTGCGACAGTCAGGGTCGACGCACAACCGGAAGCTACAAGCTTATCATGCATTTGACGTGCGTCGTCGAGCATGATCTCACTGCCGCCGACGAAAATCAGCGACGGCGGCATATCCGACAGATCGCCGTACAAAGGCGAAACGAGCGGATCGGTACGGTCGTCGGAGTAGCAGTCGGCAAAAAACGACAGCCTTTCCCTGCTCATCGACGGATCCTTTTCCGCATTGAATTCATATGATTTACCCGTAGCGGCAAGATCCGTCCACGGAGAAACCGCGATCAACCCGGCGGGCAGATGCATACCCAGCGATTTCAATTTCAGACACAGGGAAAAAATCAGTCCTCCGCCGGCGCTCTCACCGCACAGGATTATTTTTGATGAGCTGATCCCGCACGCAATCAACGCCATATACGCAGAAAACGCGTCGTCAAGCGACGCAGGGAATCTGTTTTCCGGGGCCAGCCTGTACGCGACACACAAAACCCGCATACCGAGCTCTGACGCAAGCACCGAGCCGAAGCCCTTACAGTATTCCAATGAGCCGCACGTATAACCGCCGCCGTGCAAGTACAGAATAACACCGTCACGCAATTCATCTTTCGGGCAGATCCACGCGCTTTCGTATTTGTCCGGCTTATTCTCGGTTATGGTGACGTCGCCGTGGCGCACGGCAGTCATGAGTTCGCCTATTTTATCTTGACTTTTGCGAGCAAATTCAAGTGAGCTGTCATTGACGAACGGCTTGAACAGTGAAAGTTGCGCGCGAAGGAATTTTACGGATATCGACATACGCACCTCTGATATTGAACTGTGATTATTATACACTGAATCGGCGTGAAAGTCAATATCGGCACTGCTTTTTTTACAAACTGTTAC
>JAKSPY010000048.1 GCA_024404445.1 Clostridia bacterium | reverse complement strand
GGCCCACCGGCACGCCCTGTATCGGTACACGCCGCCTGCAGTCCCGGACACCGGATCGCAAAACTGCGCGCCATGCTGTAACCGGCCGCTATATCGTGTGCGACATTTTCCAACATTCGCCGTATAACCCTGTTTGTTTGCTGTGACGCGACCATCTCCACGCATCTGACAAGAGGCAGTCCGGACGATATGATCACAGACAGCTGTGAGCAGATCAGCGCGAGCTCACCATCCCGGATCCGGAGTGAATCGGCTGACCTGATTGAGGCTTTGGTTTTCTTTACCTCGGAAATGGCCGTGATAATATTACAGGTTTCTCGCAGACGTGATACAGCCTCGAATTCATCGTAAGACTCTATGATCCCGCCGACCTTTTCACCGTCGCGGGATATCGCCTTGTATCTGAAGGTCTTCACCGTGTCACCCCCGTTCTGTCAAAATAATGAATAATAATCAATCCTCTGCCGAATTGATAACCTTGAATGCCTCGTCAACCGTCGTGATACCAGCGAGTACGAGATCACGGCATGAATCACGCAGGGTCTTGAACCCGTTGCGCTTTGCCTCCTGTTTTATGATATCCGCATCATCGCCCGCGGCAATATGTCTGCGCACGGTACTGTCCACGACAAGAATTTCAAATGCCGCGCTTCTGCCGTGATATCCGGTATGATAGCAATCCGGGCATCCGACACCGCGATGAAATACCACGTCGGCATCGGCAGGCATACCGAGCAACTCAAGCTCACCGGCATCCGGCTTGTACGCCGTGCGACAGCTCGGGCATATCTTCTTGACGAGCCTTTGAGAAATAACACCGCGCAATGCGGCAGAAACAAGGTATTTTTCGACGCCGATATCCTCAAGCCTCGTAACGGCTGAAACGGCGTCGTTGGTATGCATGGTGGAAAGCACGAGATGACCGGTGATGGCGGCACGAATGGCTATCGATGCCGTTTCACCGTCGCGTATCTCCCCAACGGAAATAATATCCGGGTCCTGTCGCAGGATCGATCGCAGTCCCGACGCAAACGTCATGCCGGTCTTTTCGTTTATCTGACACTGATTGACGCCGGGAATGTTATACTCCACGGGGTCCTCAAGCGTGACGATATTGACCTCCTCCGTCGACAGCTCTCTGATAATGGTGCAAAGCGTGGTCGATTTACCGGATCCCGTCGGTCCGACGAGAAGTATCACGCCGCTGTTGCTTCTTATCAGTTTTGCGTACTTTGCCAGATTTTCTCCTCTGAGGCCGATCGTGTCCGCGGTCAGAAGCGACGATGATTTTTCCAGCAGACGCATTACCGCCTTTTCACCGAACACGGTCGGTATCGTGGAAATACGTATGTCGAATATTTCTCCGTTCACATTCAGCGTCACATGACCGTCCTGAGGTGTCATCCTCTCCGAAATATTCATATTGCCCATAATCTTCAGACGCGATATTACGGTATTCTGAAGCTCTGACGGCACCGTGAACATGCGACGCATAGAACCGTCTATGCGCATACGCACGACCATCTCACCGTCACGCGGCTCAAGATGGATGTCCGACGCACGCTCGACAACGGCGCGCTGTATCACGGAATTGACAAATCTGATCGTAGGAGCGGATGCCGCACCGCTTTCATCTTCACCTGCCACGGTCGCGATCGATACCGGCAGTATTTCCGACGGCACGCTTGCCTGTGCGCGTTTCATATCCTCAATGGCGCGTGCCGTGCCCTCATTACCGTATAGCGCGGCGATCGTCTGTTCCGTCGCCTTACGCGTCGCGATCATCGGTACGATCTTTTTATGCGACGCTGTCTTTATCTCCTCACGCGCCACAAAATCCGTAGGATCGCTCATCGCGACGTACAGAGAATCGCGGACGAGCTTCACGGGCACGACATTGTATTTTTTAGCCAAATAGCGAGGCACGAATCCGGCAAGCTCGACCGGCACCGTAATGACGGTCAGATCGATAAAATCCACATTCAGCTGAGCGCTGAGACATTCAGTCAGCTGAACCTCTGTGATCAGTTTTTCGTCGATGAGCAGTTCACCGAGCCGTTTATTTGAGCCTCGTTGAAGCTCTAACGCTTTATTCAGTTGTTCGCCGTCGATCATGCCCGATGACACAAGCAGATCGCCCAATCGTCTGTAAGCCATTTGTCGCTCCTTGATTCAGAATAAATTGAGAAACGGTAGCGGTCCTATAATTGTAATATATCATCATCGCGTGACAAAGTCAAGAAAAACCGTCAGCATGTGAATGACGCAAAAAAGCGACGCCGAAATCGACGCCGCAGATAAACGGTATATACCGGATCAAAACTCCTTTATCATGGTAAGAACGTTTTTACCGTCTTTGTACTCATATTTCAGATCGGTCATAGTCTTTTTGACCATGAATATTCCCAACCCGCCGATACTGCGTTCCTCAGCGGAAAGCGTGATATCCGGATCAGCCTTTGCCAACGGGTCGTACGGAACGCCGCCGTCGATGAACGTGACGGACAACGCACGCGGCCCATCCGAAACGTCGGCTATAACGGTAGCCTGCCCGACAGAACTGCCGTATGCGTAATGAGCGATATTGCTGAAAAGCTCGTCGATCGCAACATTGACCTGCATAACGGTGCGCATGGGACAAAGATTGTCCTCAAGAATCTCGTCAACGAAATCCGTAACCCTATCAATATTTTCAACAGTGGCATCAAGCGTGATCTCCGCCATAACAGTCCCCCCGTCTTCGGGTCGTCAGCCCCAAAAATAATCGATTAACAGTATATCACACACCGCCATAAAAGTCAACTATATTGTTAAAATGCGGCACATTTACCGAACATCAGTGAAAATGCATTGCTTTTTGTCAAAAGAACGGTAAGGTTTTGTGCACAATTCACAAAGACGCCGTATTTTTTTTGTGGATATAATAAATTGAAAAAGACATTTCGGCATAGTATAATATCAGTACGGTGTCAACCGAATATTTTTTTACAATTGGAGAATAGTATGAAAAGAATTTTTGCGCTTATTCTTGCAGTTTTGATGGTATTCGCGATTGTATCATGCGGTAAAAAGGATCAACTCGACTACTCGTCATATACGATCAGAATTTACTCAAACTCAAACTCGACAGAGAGAGCAAATTGGCTTGTAGCTGAAGCTGAAAAGGCCGGTTTCAAGATTTCGATGGACGATAACTCCGTCATTTCCGGTGATACGGCAGCCATTCAGGCAGCCAACGAAAACAAAGACGGCGATATCCTGTTCGGTCTTAACGAAACAAGATGGGGCCAGGTAGTTGACGGAACATACGAAAATCTTTCACTTGTCGATTGGACACCCTCGTGGGCTTCCGAGGTCGGCGACTACAAGTATGACGGCAAGGCATACGGTCTGGTAATCCAGAACATCCTCATGCTGTACAGAACTGACGCTGTCGGCACAAACGGAAAGACACTGTCATTCAAGCATTGGGCAGACATTGTTGACTGCGGTTACACATGGTACCGTCAGGGCAAGGTCGGCGGCACAACGAACGCCAACATCAACAGCTCACTCCTTTATTCATTCACAGATCCCACATCCCCCGCAGGCGGCATTTCGATCGACGGTTGGAAAATGCTGTGGAAATACTGTGCTGACGGTCAGTTCACAGGCGACTCCTACGGCTTTGATCCTCTGAACAGAGGCGAGGTACAGGTGTCCACATTCTATTCATCTTCCCTTTACGGTAAGATCGACTCCGCTAAGGAAGGCTCCAACAATCCTATCACAAACGACAATTGGAAGCTTGTTGATATCGAGGACGGTACATTCTATATTGCAGAGTACCTCGGCGTGCTTGACAAAGCAGGCCGTACGGATGAGCAGACAGCTATTGTCAAGGCATTCGCTGAATGGTTCGGCTCCGCTGAAGTACAGGCCGCATGGGGCGAGGAATTCGACTCCTTCCCATGCAACACCGTTGCGGCTGAAAAGATCTACGGCAAAGATATTCCCGTCATTTACACGATCAAGAATTTCGCACTCAACACTGTTCCCGGCACAGATATGACATACGCGGCATATGTTGCAGCTCATTCCGCCGAATGGACAAATATCATGACCAACCTCGGATTCTATTGGAAGGACGCGTCCAGCGCTCCCACAAGCGAGCCGAACTGGGATAACCTTGATTGGTCAACTCTTACACAGGCCAAATAAATTTTAGCACAGGTGGCGAGCCGTGACTCGGCTCGCCACGTTTTGTTTTATTCTGAAATGATTGGGGCATAAAATATGATCAAACTCGACAATATCGTCGTCAAATTCGGCGAATTCACAGCACTGCACGATATCAACATCCACGTAAAAGAAGGAGAATTCTTAACAATCCGCGGGCCATCCGGTTGCGGAAAAACGACAACACTGCGAACAATAACCGGGTGTATTGAGCCGGCCGAGGGACGAGTCTACGTCAAAGGTGAGGATATAACCGACGTACCGATAGAAAAAAGAAATATCGGTATAGTTTTCCAGAGCTATGCCCTTTTCCCGACCATGACCGTTTACGACAATATTGCATTCGGGCTCAAAATCAAAAAATACAAAAAAAAGCAGATCGACGACGCTGTACGCACGATAGCCAAAAAGGTCGACCTGTCTGACGAACAGCTGAAAAAAGCGGTATCGCAGTTATCCGGCGGTCAACAACAGAGGGTCGCGATAGCGCGTGCGCTCGTTGCAGACCCGGCGATAATATGCATGGACGAACCGTTGTCGAATCTTGACGCAAAGCTCCGTGTTCAGTTAAGAAATGAGCTGAAGAATATGCAAAAGGATTTCGGCATTACGTCGATATACGTAACTCACGATCAAGAGGAAGCACTGACACTTTCCGACAGAATAGCCGTATTCAATAAGGGCTTCATTGAGCAGATTGGCACACCGAATGAGATATATAACCACTCCGCGACGGAATTTGTCTGCAACTTTATCGGCGATATCAACCCGCTTTGCGACGCGCTGACAGACGCAATAGGCGGGATCGACAAGGCAAATCATAACTATATACGTCTGGAACGTGTCAGATGCAATCCCGACGATACGTTTGTCGGTGCTGTATTTAACGGAAAGGTCATTTCGCGCGAGTATTACGGTCTGTACATAAAATATTCTGTCGATATCGGTCTGCAGACATTGAAAGTGATAGAGAAAAACGACGGCGTCAATATTTATGACATCGGCAGTGAGATAAAGATCGGCATATCGGCAAACGATATTATGTCATATAACGCGCAGACGGGTGAAGCGGTATGAAAAACGATACATTAACACTCGGCAGAAAGCATTCGTGGACCGAAAAATACGGCCCGTCGTTTATGCTTCGCGTCATTTTGCTCGTCTTTTTCGTTTATTTCTTTCTCGGTTTCATGGTTTTGCCGTGCATCAACACAGTTAAAAGCATCTTTACCGTAAAGGACTCGACGGGTAAAACAGATCCGCTGGCCGTGATCAAGTTTTTCTTCGCGGGCTCAATGCCCACGTACGTATGGAATTCCGTTAAGCTCGCAATCGGTCTTGTCATCACCGTAAACGTGGTCGGTATATCGATCGTGCTTTTGACCGAGTATTTTGATATCAAGGGCGCGCGTATCCTGCGTATGGGTTATCAGACCACGCTGATATACAGCGGTGTCGCACTCGTAACGGGATATCTTTTCCTGTATGATAACGACGGAATCATCACTTCTCTGCTGTCAAACGCATTCCCGAATATGAATACCAATTGGTTTACGGGCTTTTACGCCGTGTGGTTTACCATGACGTTTGCCTGTACCAGCAACCACGCGCTTTTCCTGCGAAACGCGATACGCGGTATAGACTATAACACCGTTGAGGCGGCGAGAAACCTCGGTGCCAAACCGTTCAAGGTGCTGTTCAAGGTGGTCTTCCCCACGCTCATACCGACGCTGTTCTCGCTGACGGTCATGACGTTTATCACAGGTCTTTGCGCTATGTCGGCACCCACGTTGCTCGGTTATGACTCAATAAACCCGGAGATCGTAAGGCTTGCCGGTTCTTCGACGGCAGATGAATCGTTCCCGCAGGCCCGTGCGGCGCTTCTGTCGATCATTCTGGCTCTGTTTACCATTCTGCTCTTGACGGTGCTGACAATGTATGAGCGCAAGGGTCATTATCTCTCCGTTTCAAAAACGAAGGCGAAATTGCAGAAGCAGAAGATAGCAAACCCCGTTGTGAATGTTTTGACCCACATTTACGCGTACATTCTGTTCATTATTTACATGACGCCCGTCGTTATGATAGTAATATTCTCTTTCCAGACTTATTCGGCGATCAGACTGAAAAAGCTCGATTTTTCCAAACTCACGCTGATCAATTTCTTCGGTAAGCAGGACTATGAATATCTGACGTCAAGAGGCACGTATAAAACCCGCGAGGGCTCTATTTCAGGTCTGTTTTCCAACGATGCCACTCTGAACGGTATAAAGAACAGCTTCTTTATGTCCATCGTTGCCGCGGCGCTCGCCTGTATCATCGTCGTCATCGCGTGCAACTATATTTTCAAGCATAAAAAGACAGGAGTCATATTGGAATATTGTCTGCTGTTGCCGTGGCTGTTGCCGACCATTCTTATATGCTATTCGTACAGAACGTATTTTAATACCGGCGACATAGCGTACGTATTCGGCAATAATCTGTACTATCAGAACAATGTGCGAATACTGATCATTTTGGCATACACTGTCGTCAAATTGCCGTTCTCATTGCGAATGATAAAGGCGGCATTTTACGCGATCGACAGTGAGCTGGAGGATGCGGCGCGTAACCTCGGTGCCGGAAGTCTGGTCACGTTCTTACGTGTGAAGTTGCCGATAATCCTGCCGAGCGTGCTTGCGGTATTTGCGCTCAACTTCAATGCCCTGTTCACTGAGTACGATATGTCTGCGACATTTGCCAGCTCATACGGCACGACATACGCCATGGTAATTCAGTCAATGTGTGCCGACGAAGGTCTGTACGGATATAACGTAAACGCGTCCGGACGCCGGTGCGCCTCTACCGTATTTATCATGATAGTATCGGGCTTGATACTGTATTTGGTTTACGGCGTAGGCTCACGCGACCTCGCCGAACGCCTTGAGATCAAGGAAAAACGCAAAAAGCGCATCGAAAAACTAAAAGCAAAATTCAAAAAGAACGCCGCCGTCGGTCCGACGGAGATCAAAGGATAAAAAACAATCCCGAACGGTTTATTCCCGTTCGGGATATTTGTTTGCCTGTCGGTTATCATGACGTTATCGATATAAACCGTTTCTTTCGGTTATGTAATCAAAAACCTTTTGGAATTTTTCACATTCCGATTCTGTCGCCGACTTTTCGTGCATGGTATCCGCCATACCCAGACTCTCATATCTTTCGGCCGATCCGTTACAGTACGGCACGACGTGAACCTTTGTGATCCCGCACATCGGCTCAATGAAATCGGCTATAGCCGCCATTTCGGATATATTATGATCGGGTATGAACGGTATCGTCAATTCGATCCTCGCGCCGGATGAATTAAGATACAGCAGATTTTCGAGTATCTGACGATTGCTTTGCCCTGTTAACTTGATATGGACGTTATCATTGACTGCCTTTATATCGTATATAAACGTATCGGTGTACGGAATAACGGCATCAAGTGACTTATACGGGACGTTCCCGCACGTGCTGACCGCGGTGTTTATACCGTTCTCCTTCAGAGCCCTCAGCAATTCCGCGCAGAATTCCGGTTGCATCAGACATTCGCCGCCGGAAAGTGTCACACCGCCGCCGGATATCTCATACTGATCCTTGTCCGCAAGAAGCTCCGGCACCAGCTCATCCACGGTCACGTCGCGTCCGCACAGTGCCAATGCCCCGTCTGAGCAAAAATCCACGCATTTTCCGCACGATGCGCATCCTGTTCTGTCGAACACGTGCTTGCCGTCAAGCACACCGTGACAAGCGCATATTTCCGCGCATTTGCCG
This sequence comes from Clostridia bacterium, assembly GCA_024404445.1. Lineage (GTDB taxonomy): Bacteria > Bacillota > Clostridia > Oscillospirales > CAG-272 > RGIG6816. The sequence goes on along the minus strand of JAKSPY010000048.1, from coordinate 2,710 downwards.
CAATCGGTGCATTTATACCGATGATACGCGAGCTGCGGTGTCGCCGTCATCCCCTCCGGTCTATCGCACCAAATACAGCGCATGGGACACCCCTTGAACATTACGATTGTCATCGTCTTGCCCTCGCGATCACGTGACAAATGTCTGATATCGAATATCGTACCTTTCATAATACCTCACTGTCGGCAATCATGTCCGACGACGCGTTCAGTTTTTTCATTATAAACCAATGTATCGGTATATGCAATAGCATATGGGCGGATATGTACATTTTGCCCCACAATCAACGATTTTGATGAAAAATCATCAATTAGATTGCTTTTCCTTGATAATTGTGATAAAATATACATGAACTTAACAAATCATAGGGGGCAACCACAATGAAATCTACCGTTTTCAAAGCACTTACCGTCATCAATGCCGTTTTGATCCTGCTCGGTGCGGTGGGATGCGTATATATTCTGACGTCAAATTGCGGAATCTATTATTCCGTTTCGGCGATCGTTGAACTGATCGCGCTGATTTTTTCCGTTTTCTATTACCTCAAAGGATATCAGAAAAACGCGGCCGGTGACTACCGTTTGTATATGCTTTTGTACGCTTTCACTTACCTCGTCGAGAACGTCGCGTGCGCGTTGGATTACGACAACATCGGCGTTGAGTCAAAGGTCAGCCTGACCATTGTTTTCAGTATGTTGCTTTACGGAAATGCGCTGATACTCGCGATCGGCAAGGACCTCGGAAAAAAGTTATCGTATACGCTTTGCGGCGTCAATATCTTCGTATACGTATTGCCGTTGATCGGAATGGCGATTCCGGGTCTGATCACATTTGCAAACGAAGCATTTGAGGCATCCGGAGTCGTTCTTTATGCCATCTGGCTCATTCTCGCATTCAATACTCTGGTAATGACGATCGCCAAATATGCCGATAAAGCGGCACGCAATACACAATAATACCGCAAAATACTAAAAGAGCTGTAAAAGTCTACCTTTTCGGTATTCTTACAGCTTCTTTTTTTCGCTTTTTTCGGGGCTATTTATTTACAGCCCCTTTTTGTCGTATATACGTTTGCGGGTTATGCCCTTTTTCGACCGATGTACAGAATGTGGTTCGTTGTGCCCAAAAGCTCGCGCTTTTCCGAAAATGTCAGATACCATTTGGCAAAATCCTCAAATTCCTCATCGGTGATGGCAAAATCCGATCTCTGCTCAATCGACTCGATCGGACCGTCCACACCGGCAGTTGTGATATGATCGACGGGCTTATCGCGGAATAACTGTTCAAATTCCGACACGTCATACCCGGTAAACAGTTGTTCCTTGAAGTGCTTCACCCGATAATCGTCCGTGAAATTCTCTTTCTGCCCGACTGCCCAATTCCCGCTGAAATAATTCGCGTACATAATGCCAAACACGGACAGAAACGCAAATATTACGATTCCGCTCGGCTTGGTAACGCGGATAGCCTCATTCAAAGCGCGATCCACCTCGTCGGCGTCATACAGATGATACATCGGACCGAATGACAGTGTCACGTCAAAAGAATCGTCGGCAAATCGGCTGAGATCGGTAGCGTCGCCCTGATACGATCTGATATTTTTTATGCCCTGACTGTTCTTTTTCAAAACCTGAAGATTGCTGTCGACAAGTTCAACAGCCGTCACGTCGATCCCCTCTTTGGCAAGTGCTATGGAATACCTTCCGGTACCGGCACCGACCTCCAGAATCTTTGACTGCGCATTTGCATAACGGTGAACAAAATTCATCGTCGTGTAGTATTCCAGCTGACCGTGCCGCGTGCGCGTCAACCGACCGTCCTCATCTATCTGCCCGTAAAACCCGCTGATGATTTCCTTCCTTGTGCTCATGGCAGTCCTCCGTGAAATCTTTAGTGTTTTGGGTAATTATACTATAATATTTCGCAAATTGCAATAGCAAGTTGCGGATTGTATCAGTGTCGATTAGTGCATTTATTGCGCAAAGAAAAGCTTCGATCGCTTTTACATCACCGGTAAGTAATGATCGTTATTCCCGATATTTTTCGATTACGGCTCTGTAATCTGCATTATTGAGTAGCTTGATATTTTCCGGATTTTTCCAATTCAGTGTGCTGTTGACCGCATTAGCCAATAAATCGTCCGTATGACGGGGCAACAAATAGGCGTCAAACAACGGCTTATCGTCTCCGGCAAACTCCGACAGTTTTTTGACAGAGCGCAGATACTTATCGGTGATCCGAATGATATCCTCCGTCTTTCCGCCGCGATATGGGCGGGCGATCAGATCGTTGCGGAGTCTACCGAATACCTGCTTTGCTATTGCCATGAAAAATGCCTCATCAAGTTCACATCCGATCCGGTAAACCTCATCCCCGATCACTTCCACCGTCTCAACCATTTTTTCACACGGTATTTCCCCATTGAAAAAATATGATTTAACCAACTTGTCCGCGGCATAATCAACAAGCTCATACATATTGCGCTTTGCCCAGTAGAGAAATTCGGGTCTGTCTTTTTTGAAAAGCTGTTCATTCATCTGACCGGTGGATAAATACCAATCTCCGAACTGTTCGCTATGTATTTTCAGAGCGTCTTCGGTTTTTCCCTCGGCGTGTAACAGAATCGCTTTCATCTTCCACGCACCAAGGCACAGTTTAATATCCGTGCAATTCGCAATGATTTTATCACAAATCGGTTCGATTTCATCTT
>JAKSPY010000047.1 GCA_024404445.1 Clostridia bacterium | reverse complement strand
TTTACCCGTGCCCGTGCGCCGGAATTCTTCCGTTACGTCAACGAGCGAGTGCGTTTCGCTTTCGGATAAAACTGCCGACATCAGAACGCCTCCGTCCGGTATCTCCGGAGCGCCGGTCAGAGGTAATTCGTCCTTTTTCATTTCAAGACGTTTTGTCACCGCGTCGGGAAAGCGCTCGGCAAGAAGACCACCGGCCTTGCCGCTCGGAAACCAATATTCATCGTAGAGGCAAACCCTCAGACCGAGTGCGCGCGCTTCTTCCAGAATCCACGCGTACATGGCGAAAAATTCTTCGCCGAGGTAATCGATCTTTGTGTCCTGATATGAAATGACACCGACACCTCCGTATCCGATCTCTTTACACCCGCGCAAAAGACGGCGCACACCGTCCTCCGTGGGCTTTCCGCTCAAAAACAGAAGCGGGCACGGACGGTAACGATCATTCGGTTCTTGAAAATCTTTCAGATACATCGTATTACGGGCACGGACGGTTTTGTATGACTGACCGTATGACGTGCTTTTCTCCTTGTTTTAATCTAACGAAAATTATTTAATCGTCATTCTGTACCTGAACGCTTGCGTTCGGGTAAAGCCGCAGGCCTCGGCAACCTTTTCGGATTCGTTTGACATAGCAAAGCTGTATCGCGGAATAAGGCCATTTTTTATGCTGTCTGCGGCAAAATACGAGACCAACTGCTTTGCATATCCCTTACCGCGTTCATCGATATCTACTTGAACCCAGCCGATATCCATATATCGCGACAGAAAAAGTAATACCTTTCAAGATCGATTTGCGAAAGAAATGAAAACATTTTTTCGGATTTGATCAACATATGTATCGTCCTTTCCGGGTTGATGAATTGCGTATTTACAGTCTGACTTATTCGATCGGATCCCATTTGCCGAGCTTTTTGTAGTGCGTTCCGCGCATGGTGAGGGGGTTGCGCTCGTTCAGCTCATCGAAATTCTGTTTTATCTCGGCGGGCGTCAACGGATGCTCACGCATTATAGTGCGCGAAACGAATCCGAGCTCATAGGTAAACGCACCGGCATAGCCTATCTCATCGAATTTGTCCATTATGCTCACCCAATCGGTCTTTCCCTCGCCGGGAAGCCAATGGCGTACGTTTGCGCAGGCATAATCGGATACGCGCACAGTGACGAGCTTCTCCTTGACCGCATCCATGGAGGACAGCTGAGCCTGAATCAAAAGGTGGTTGGTGTCAAAGCAGACACGGAGAGACGGAGAAACGGAAATGAGCCGCATGATCTCGTCAGAGCAGTTGCCGAGGCACGTGCGCGGCAGGTTTTCGACGGCAAGCACGATACCTGCCCGGTCGCATATATCGGCAAGGACGGACAGACTGTCCATCGCGCCGAGCATAGATTCCTCACGGTTTTCCTCGGCGATCGGCTCCCCGCTCGGATGGATAACCGCGTAGCGAAAGTCTGCATCGGCGGCCTTTTTCAGCCATTCGGAAAGATAGCGAACGGAATTCCCGCGCAGTTCACGCGACAGTCCCGCGATATTCAGCGTGTCAAACGGCTGAAACGGCAGATGAAACGACCGTGTGTCAAGACCGTTGTCGCGTGCGATCTTTGCTATTTTCGGCAGGTCAAGACAGTCATACTTGTCATACGCCACTGAGAGTTCAAACGCACCGAAGCCGTTTTTACGGCAATTTTTAAAATATTCGTCTGTCAGATAATCAAAAGGGATCGAAAGGCTGAGTGTTCTTTGCATGGTTTGCCTCCTAACAAAATGATTTTCTGCGTCAATGGACTTTTACGGGTTTACCGCCGGCCAGACGGGATTTTTCCGCCGCAATGCCCATCAGATGGCTTTCTATGGAATTTGACAGGGACGAGCGTTCTTCGGTACTCACCGTGAGCATTTCATACAGTTCTTTTACCAGGTTGTAATCGCCGCCGCCGTGGCCGATGTTCGGGTCGCCCGCGCCAAACTCGTCAAACTCCCATTTGGTGCTTCCTTTGCTGAAGCATTTCAGCTCCACGTAGCGTTTTTCCTCATCCAATATGATCTCGCCGAGCGAGCCGTAGAATTTGTATATGCGTCCGCCGGATCCGGTAAACGGCATCATGGTAAGCGATGCGGTTACACCGTTTTCAAACGTCATGACCGTCATCTGGTGATCGACTACGTTATTGTCGCACGCATAGGCACAACGGCCGTAATTCGTTTCCCGCAGGGCAGCTCGAATGGCCTCTTCGGTTAAAGGACGCGCGGGACAGACCGTCATGGTGAAGGGATAGGTTGGATTGCGCTTCCAATGGTCGATATAGAGCCAGGTGGCGCTGTACGGGCATGTATCGACGTGGGGGCAGTCGAGGCAACGGTCGGTTGCGCCCTCCGGTGCATTCTCCGGCTTAAACCAAGTAAGCGAGCCGACAGAGGAGACGGTTTTACACGCCGATCCTGCATAATGCTGAAGCAGATCGAGATCGTGACAGCACTTGGCAATGATCATCGGAGACGTTTCATCACTGCGCCGCCAATTGCCACGCACAAAACTGTGCGCCATGTGGGCAAACCATACCTGCTCCAGCGCGTCTATGGCAATCAGCTTGCCAATTGCCCCGCTTTGCAACAGCTCTTCCGCCTTGCAAAACGCGGGCGCATAGCGAAGCACATGACCGACGAATACTTTGCCGCCGTACTTTTTCTGTGCCGCAAGAAGAGCCTTGCACTCCTTACGCGAGGCCGTCAACGGCTTTTCCACCAAAATATCATAGCAGAGGGAAAGCCCCTTTACAGTCATGCGGTAATGATCCTGATCCTGCGTCCCGATGACAAGAAGATCGGCCCGTTTGGTTTCAAAAAACGTCTTTTCATCAAGGAATCGGTTTTCGTCCGGTACGCCGAATGCTTCGCCATGACGGGTAAGCTTGCTTTCCAGCACGTCGCAAAGGGCAACCACCTTGTATTCCTCAGGAAACGAATCGTGCATCAGAGTACCGTATACGCGGGCCCCGCGGTCTCCGCACCCGATGATGGCCACCGTAAGTTGTTTTTTCATTGTAATGTTCCTCCCACAGTTTTTTTGCGAATTGTTTGATCCGTTTGCCAAACGGTCAAAATGCAGAATACTTTTTGCGGATCTTTTCCGTCTTTTTTTCCATGCGTTTCAGCTCATTTTTTCAGGGCGTTCGCACCTTCTCCGTTTTTCTTGATTTTATCACACCAAAGCGCATTTGTAAAGAAGAACGCGGATAAAACGAAAATTGAGCTTTGTATATAACGCTCTTTCCGTTTGTTGAGCGGTCCATAGGCCGCCCATCTTTTGAACAGATCGGTGACCGCCATGCCGAAAATGGCGCTCGTGCGTCATATGGGTGACGTCTGACGCTTCCTTATGCAAGCTTGCCTTTGCCGTCCGTCGGGCTGTTTCTTGCCGATGAGGCGCTTTACTCCGTGATTATAGGGCAAAATTGCAACTTCTCAATAAGTGAAATATCGGCTCACCGATGTGAAACGGGAATATGTACTTGTAATTTTAATTGATTTGTAATATACTTTTCTTCGGAAGATAAAATTTTAGATAGTGGGAATAAATATGCCGTGGATTGTTCGTCAAAAATATCTTAATGACCTTATCGCTTTGACCGGAACGCCGGATATAAAGGTAATATCGGATATTCGCCGAAGTGGAAAATCCGTTTTATTACAGCAATATGCCGATTGGCTTCTCAAAAACAAATCAGATGTAAACAATCCGTAGGCTTCAATATCTGCTTGCATTTTCATGGTGTCGAAAGTCATCGTTGCCATGTCAATATTGAAAATGTCGAATAAACCGCTGATACCACCCGGCATGGAAAGCATTCCATTTGCATAGTAGCACAATGCGCCAGCTGTGACAGGACTATACACCGCAACACATGCAAAACTTGACAAATGACTATGATGACGTATAATATATAATGTCTTAAATGGCTATTTCATAGCTGTGTAAAAATTTAGTTTTTCAAACATAGAGGATGGCTTTCTCATGAAAAGTTTAAAAAAAAGTTTGAGTTTGGTTTTGGTTTTGGCATTATTGATGGGTGCTTTGCCTTTTGCGATACTTAACGCTTCAGCAGCATCGGATCAAGTGATTGAAAGTGGTATGTGTGGTACAAATGCAATTTATGAGCTTTATTCTGATGGTGAACTTGTTATCAGTGGTTCAGGAAATATCAAAGATCGGGCATTTGAAGGTAGAAACGATATCAAATATGTTGTTATTAACGAAGGGATAACAGGTATTGGACTTTACACATTTAAAGTATGTTCAAATTTAGAGGGTGTAATTTTCCCCAACAGTGTAACAAGTTTTGCTCAAGATGATCCGTTTTTGGGTTGTGCAGAAAATTCAACGTACATAGGGTTTGAGGAAAATATCTACATTAAAACTTACGCCGATGGTTATGGTCATCCTTTTATTGCTTTGCAATATTGTGGTGATGATGCAGTCTATGCACTACTTCCTGATGGTACACTTCTTATCAGTGGTAGTGGAGAAATTTGGAACGACGCATTTTCTTTTCCTGCTACGGAATTCAACCATGTTATCATTGGACATGGAATAACAAGAATTGGAGATAGGGCTTTTTTCGGTTGTGTAGATTTAGAGAGCGTAACAATTCCCGACAGCGTTATAAGCATTGGATATAGTGCGTTTGGATTGTGTACCAGTTTAAAAAGCATAATAATCCCTGATAGCGTTACAAGGATTGAAGATAATACGTTTGGTTCCTGTAGTTATTTAGAGAGCATAACAATTCCCGACAGCGTTACAAGCATTGGAGATAATGCGTTTGGATTGTGTACCAGTTTATGTAACATAACAATCCCTGATAGCGTTACAAGCATTGATGAAAATGCGTTTTGGAACTGTGGTGTAAATAATGTAGGACAGTGTATTTTAACGATTACAGGACATAAAGGCAGCGAAGCTGAAAGGTATGCCACTGCAAATAATATTTTTTTTATAGCTATAGATATTGACAGTGATGCAAAAGAAACAGGTAGGTGTGGAGATAAGGCAACTTATAGGTTATACGATGACGGTGTACTTGTTGTAAGTGGTAGTGGGGCAATTTGGGATTATTTCTTTTTTGACAGTTTTGAGAGTACTAAGCGTGATGCTATCAAATGTATTACTATTGAAGATGGTATAACAAGCATTGGGTACCATGAGTTCGTTAATTGTGATAATTTAGGAAGCATAACAATCCCCAATAGCTTAACAAGCATTGCTGAGTATGCGTTTTTTAGTTGTAATAATTTAGCGAGCGTAACAATCCCTGATACCGTAACAAGCATTGCTGAGAATGCGTTTAACGATTGTTCAGATGATTTAACGATTACGTGCTATCGGGGCAGTGTAGCTGATTGTTATGCCCAAGCACATAATTTTGAAACTCAATATATTAACGATATCTATACAGCAATTACCGTTGCTAACGGCAATATATGGCTTATCATCGCCATTGCAGTTCTTGTACTTGGTGGTGTCGTAGCATTTGTGATTTACAAGAAGAAAAAAAGGCCGGCACTTGCCGACGGGGAAACGACAGAGGAAGAAATAAAACAGTAATAAGATTGAAAAATCCGGAAGTGGTTATATAACAGCTTCCGGATTTTTTATATTCGTAATACGGTATACGAGTGGTTCACAAACAATGTTTTAGGGCCATTTTCTGTGATTATAGAGCAAAATTGCAACTTCTCAATAAGTGAAATATCGGCTGACGCCGATGTGAAATAATGCTTCGCAAGCTCGGCATTGTGAAATATCCTCACTTCGTTCGGATGTGAAATGAAATTTGCCACGTTCGCGTCAGCGAACATTTCACATTTGCGAAGCAAATATTTCACAGCGAAGCTATTTCACTTGCCCGCAGGGCAAATCTCGTTGAAAAAAGCATCCCGAAGGATGCTTTTTTCACGTGTGAGCCCGCCGATTTAACGCGGCCATTTTGCGTATGGAAATTAAAAGAAAGGCAATGCAAGTATTGACAACGGGAAGACCGTGATGCTAAAATGAAGAAAAAGGAGGGATTCTATGGAACTTTTCAGAAATAACGGATATATTTATTCTGTTTCTCCCGAAGGAGGAGAACTGTTTTTTGATCACAGCAAAGAAAAAAGAAGCGGCCATCTGGGTCACGCCATGGTCGAATATAAACCGGGCAAAATCCTCGACTTTTTCCCGAATTGCAGCGGAGACGGTTGGAACGGTCATAACGGAAACGGTTGGATGGATTTTTGCCGCAGTGAGGATGCCGGAGAAACGTGGAGCGCTCCTGAGCCTTTTCCGTATTCCAAAACGCTGTATGATCTGAATATCGGTATCACCTCGATGTGTGAAAAAGCAGTCTGCACCGATAGCGGAAAAGTCATCGTTTTTAACGTGATATGCGATATCATCAAAAGCAACGGTTGCGGTTGGGAGCCGTTTGGTATTCCCACTTTCGTCTGTACGTTTGACGGCGGAAAAAGCTGGAGCAAAGCCGAACGTGTGGGAACACGTCGCGGACGTATTTATGATGCCTGCTATAAAGACGGAACGGTATTTGTGCTTCTTGAGCAGGGCACCGACACCAACCGCGGCACGCATTGTGAGTATCATCTCTTCTGCAGTACCGATGACGGCGTAACTTTTGAAGAGCGGTCGATCCTTCCTCTTTGTTCGCGTTTTGACGCAAGCTGTTTTTACGGCGCACTCGTCTGGCTTCCCGACGGGAAGCTTGCTACGTATATCTATTACGACTGCGATGACGAATTTCATATCCCATATACCGTGAGCACCGATAACGGAAAAACGTGGGGCATTCCGGAGGTCGCGTTTTTTGCCAAACGAATCAGGAATATGCAGATCGCCACGCTTAACGGGACCTACTTCTGCGCGGGTCGGAGCGGCTCTCATGGTGAAATTGAAGAAAAAGAGCATAATATCGTCTATTGCTCTGCCGACGGCATCCATTGGGACGAGGGACATTATCTGAAAAAGTGTATCGCCGGTTGCGGGGCGTACTCCAATTTTCTGCTTGTCAAAGGAACCGAAAACCCATATCTGCTATATCAGGCATCTTGGGCGTACGAAAAGAGCAGAACCAATATCTATCATTGGCGATTCACCGCAGAACCCGATGTGAAACAGAAAAACTTACAGGAATAAAAAAGGTATGATACTATGAAAATATCGGAATATAAAAACAGCTTTTCAAAAACTTTCGGGCAATATCCCGACAATCTGTGGATCAGTGTGCGCGGCGAGCCATTCACGATCTACGGCCTGTGCGATCCGTGTGACGGCACTCCGTTTCATCGTTTTGCGCCGGAGGTGGGTAAGGCGATCAGCAAGAGCGTGGATGAGCTGAACTATAACCCCGCGGGCGGTCGTGTGACGTTTATGACGGATTCCCCGTATATTGCGCTGTATGCAACATTCCCGATCCTGAGGGCACGCACCAATATGTCGCCGACGGCCACCGTCGGTTTTGACGTCTATACGATCGGCGACGACGGCTCACAGTGCTTTATCGGTTGTATGCTTCCCGACCTTGATTCCGGCAAAAACGAATATATGTATTCGATCAATTCCCGCACGCGTCCCGGCGTGATGAAAAAATATCTGATCCATTTCCCCATCGCGGACGCCGTGAACGATGTTTACGTCGGCATCGACAAAGACGCACGGCTCATGCCGTGCCCGTCGCCGTACCATGACAGAAAACCGCTCATATTTTACGGCTCATCGATCACGCAGGGCTGCTCGGTTTCACATCCCGGATATACATACGAAAACCACATCAGCCGCCGTCTGCGTATGGACTATCTGAACTTCGGTCTGAGCGGAAACGGCAAGGCGGAGGACGCTATCGTCGATTATATGGCGGGGCTTGAAATGTCGGTATTCATTTCCGACTACGATTTTAACGCGCCTGACTGCGAATATCTGGAAAAAACGCACCACAGAATGTATGAAAAGATACGCGCCGCTCACCCCGACGTGCCGTACATCATGATAACAAAGCCGGACTGCGATATGCACCCGAAAACAGACGCGGCACGCCGCGAGGTCATTCGCCGTCCTTATGAAAAGGCCGTTTCCGCCGGCGACAAAAACGTGTATTTCATCGACGGGGCTACGCTCTTCGGCGACGTTGACCGCGACTCGTGCTTCGGCGATAACGTACATCCCAACGATATCGGGCACTACCGCATGGCAAACGTCATCGGCGAGGTCATCAAATCGGTATTATAGGCGCGGTTTTCGCAAAAAAGTCAGACACATCATCACCCGGATCCGTCCGAAAATGTGTCTGACTTGTTTTTTATCGTGAAAGTGCCGTTATCTTTGATACGTCAGCGTCAGCGGATCACTGATCGCGCCCCATGAATCGTATGCATACAGCTCAAACAGGTATTCTTTTCCCGTATCAAGATTCATTCGGAATTCGATCGTTTCCGAAATTGAGGAAATGTCGGAATACAAATAGTATTCGGCCTCCTGACGCGTGACGGTGGTCTTCTGACTTGCGACATCGGTCACCTTCAGGATGTAATGATGTACCATATCATCATCGGTTGCCGCCGTTGCCACCATTCTGACCTTCCGCATATTTCCGGGAATGATCTCTATCGTCGCATCTTCTGCGAACGAAGGCGCCGTATTATCGTCGCCGCGCTTTTGAGAGTAACGCGTCAGATGAGAGCCGTCAGCCATCGGGGCGCTGAGCTCCCAAGCCGTTTTTATTTCCATATCGTTTTCAAAATCTATACGGGTAATACGCACGTCGCCGTCATTGTCGAGCTGAACGAGGAGCCCCTGATTGGTTTCGTCGGTCAAGGTGATCGCTGAGCCTGCCACCTCCGTTTCCACGCAGGTGTAAAATACCGCGCCGCAACCGATCGCGGTGAAATTCGTCTGCATGATGCTACGCTCATCGTTGATGGGATAATGTAAATGTCCGCCGAAAATAATGACCTGCGGATACTTTGAAAGTATATCAGTCAGATCACTTGTGGCCCAGCTGTCGCCGAGATCGCTGCCGTATGCGGTGTCCGTGATCATCGGGTGCGTCAGAACGAATACATAAGCGTCCGGGTCCTCGGAAGTGATATCGGACAGCGTACGGTCAAACCACTCTTTTGTTTTTGCATCATACGTGATCGGACTGCGTGACACGGGTTCAAGCGCGATAAAATGATATCCGTTTATCACACAATGACGGTTGCCATCGGCGATCAGCTCCTGCGCCACGTCGTAAAGATAATACGAACTGCCGAATATTGTGGTATAGTCGGCGATCCATGCCGTCGCGTCCGCGCTCCACGTTAAATCGTGTCCGTCCCCCAGACAGTACACGAGGGGCACTTTTTCCACGTCGAAATTTTCGTCATATATCTTTTTGAAAAGGTTGATATTGTCCTTGTTATGCGAATTGACAATATCGCCGACGTGAATGACCGCGTCCAGACCATCCGCATCGTTTTTCAGTGCCCATTTTTTCAGAACTGAAAGGGCCTTTGCTGTTTTCTCGCCTGTATCCTTCAGGGTGTTCCCCGGCAAAGATGTATGCGTATCGCTGATCGCGGCAAAGGAAAATACTATGCGGTCCTCATCAAAAACGCCCTTGACGTGTGTGGCGGGTTGCGCGGACGTCGTTGATTCTGTGGTGCTTACCGCCGTTGTTGCGGCTGTCGTGATCTGCAATTCGGATGCGGTCGTCTGCGCAGACGTCGATTCGGCGATCGTGGCGGTGGTCGATGATACCGTCGACGCGATTGGCTGTGTCGCAGTCGTTGACAGCTCCTGATCGGATCCGCAGGATACAAGTCCTATGATGATTCCCACTATGCATAATACGCCTATGAGTCTTTTCATTCTGCCCTCCTGTATATGACAAACGGTTTTTTTATGTTTTTATCGTATCATAATTTTTCGGTGTAGTCAAGATATGCATTTCGAATGGCCCATTTCTTTTTTATGAATGCCATGAAAAGATGATGGAGAAAGTGATAAAGCTCACCGCAGGCGAATACTATAATAAAACTCAGCCACACCAAAAATGATGTGGCTGAAATTTATTTGTCCTTGTCGTTCAGAATTGAAAAATCTTTGACTATCATACGAACGTGAGTGTATTGCTCATCGGTGAGAGACGAAGCGTCTATACTTTGCGTTGCGTTTCGTCCGAGGATATAATCAATCGAAACGTGGAAAAAATCTGCCATTTTAATCAGCATTTCCACCGACGGCTGAATGTTGTCGTTTTCCCAATTTGAGACACACTGCTTTGAAACGTGCAAAGCTTTGGCAAGGTCAACCTGACTCATGCCGATTTGAGTTCTCAATATTTTTATATTTTCATTTAGCGAGTTTTTCATTGTTTTCTCTCCGACGGTCAAAGATTACAATACTAATATATAATTATTATTGACAAACTATAAATACTATGGTATAGTAATTATGGACGAAAGGTGTCGAAAAATGGCTGTTTAGCAGAAAGGAGGTTGAAAGAATGAAAGTGTGTATTCCCAGAAAAAACACGGATGTAACTAATTCGCGGGCAATCCTAAAAAACATTAACAATAATTTCCTGACGACATGGGATACTTACAAAATCGGGAAAGAAAAGTACGCTTCTCTGATTTCCGTATTGATGAAAGCCGGTCTTGTTGCGGACGATGAAAACAAAGAAAAACCGACAAATGAATATACGATTGCAGATATTGACAAGTACAAGGAATGGGATAAACAAGATTTTTATAAACCAATAAAAGAATTCGTGATTCCATTGCTTAAGATGGCTTGTGAAATAGTACCGCTGGTTGTCAAAAACCTGTGAGACTTCTCAATAGCAAACTAATCCTTTTATGGAGGGAAAAATGAAAAAAAGATCTTTTACCTTATTGCTTACTGCCCTTCTGCTTTTGGTCTGTATGGCAGTTTTCACGTCATGCGCTTTGGGGCACACTCATTCTTTCGGAGAATGGACGACTGTGAAAGCGGCGACCTGCGTGGAAGCCGGCGAGCAGGAAAGACTTTGCTCCTGCGGAGAAAAACAAACGCAAGCCATTCCGGCAACGGGACATTC
>JAKSPY010000046.1 GCA_024404445.1 Clostridia bacterium | reverse complement strand
GCCGTCGGATATGATACAATCCATATATCAATATTGGCAGGTGACTGATATGACGTTATTCAATAATCCGTTTTTTGTCAGATCCGACGATATGGGTCTGTATTCCGGCAAATTCGGTTTTTACTCCGAGCAGGATCGCCTTGACGTTCTGCGTCTGGCAGACGAGGTGATGCAGACCGAGATCCCGCCGCTGTATGCCACCACTTATCTGAATTTCGCACGCACGGGCGACCGCCGCAGCTATGACCGCCCGATGGGTACGCGCCGTCATAACGTGGAAAAACTGTTGCTTGGCATCATGGCGGGCGAAAAAGAAAAATATACCGATCGACTGATCGACTATATATGGGCGATATGTGAGGAAACGTCGTGGGTCATCCCTGCGCACAATATCTCACTGCCCTACGTACTGCATAAAAATCCGTTGCCCGATGCCTTTGCCTGCGATCCGCCGGAGGTAGAGCTTTTCGGCGCGGATACGGCGTCAATATTTGCCTTTGTTATTCTGTTTGCGGGCGATCTGCTGGATGCCGTCACGCCCGTCATACGCGAACGTATGCTGTATGAGATCGACCGGCGGGTGTTCCGCCCGTTCCTCGATCACGAGATGCGCTGGTCGACGAAATATGTGAACAATTGGACGCCGTGGATCGTCAGCAGTGTACTGAATGCCGCCATAATCTGTGAAAAGGACGAATATCGGTTTTTCTCGATATGCTCGCGCTGTATGACTTATCTTGACAGGCTGGTCGCGTCGTTCACCGATGACGGTGCGTGCAGTGAGGGTCCGTCATATTGGAATGCCGCAGTCGGTGCCGTGTTTGACAGCGCGGAGTCGCTGTATGAGATATCGGACGGCAAGGTGGACGTTTTCTCCGCACCCATGTTCAAAAGGATGTGTGAGTATTACGCCGATCTGTGCGTTTCTCCCGAAAATAACCTGTTCGTCAATTTTGCCGACGGACCCACACGGCTTTTCCACGACAGGCGGTTTTTGGCACGTATGGGGCGCCGTGTGGGCAGTGAAAAACTGATATCGCTCGCCGCATCGCTCGGTTCGGAGCCGCAACCCGCTGTCGAACGGTTTTTCCTCGTGCGCACTTTGCGGTCGCTTTCCGAGCCGCTTCCCGTGCAGGTGCCGTTTGACTACCGCCGCGAAACGAACGTCTACGGCGATTTGCAGGTTTGCACGATGCGCCGCGGCAAATTTTTCCTCGGCATCAAGGGCGGCACGAACGGGGAACAGCATAATCATAACGATATCGGCAGTCTCGCGCTTTATTTTGACGGCGATGCGATACTTTGCGATCCGGGCGTCGGGGCATACAGACGTGAAACCTTCAACAGTCAGAGATATACGATATGGACCATGCAATCGTCGTATCATAATCTGCCGGAGATAAACGGTCAGATGCAATTGCCCGGCCGGGAGTACCGTGCCGACTTATTCGCGGTCGAAAACGACAGCGTCACCGTATCATATCCGCACGCATACACCGCAGGCACCTGCGAAAAGGCGCTCCGCACCGTCACATTGACGGAAAACGGCGCCGAAATATCCGACGAGGTCGATGCACACGCCGTTTTCTGCTTCATGACAAAGACCGAGCCGGTGCGTATCGGCGATAGGACGTACTCCGTCGGGGATTGTACCGTCACATTCAGCGGCGGCGACGTAGTGTCGGAAAAAATCGATATTGCCGATGACGCGTCACTGTTCCGTTCGTGGAAAACGCCGGCACTGTACCGCATCCGCGTAGCGACCGACGGGCGACTGACGACGATCGTGCGTGTCAAAATGGACTGACCGTCGGTCGGACTTACCGAAAAAACAGCGACCTCCTGTCTTTATGACACAGAGGCCGCTTTTTGTTTTTACAGCGCAGATCGCCGGAATTTTTCAAAAAAGTATTGACAATCACCGTTTGCCCGTGTATACTGTGTATGATATCAAAATGATATCAAAAAAATTCAAATTGGGAGCATTTGAGATGAAAGAAATAGTATTGAACGGAAGAAAAAAGGGAATGGTCGTTTTGATCGTTGAG
Source organism: Clostridia bacterium (assembly GCA_024404445.1). GTDB lineage: Bacteria > Bacillota > Clostridia > Oscillospirales > CAG-272 > RGIG6816. Next base: position 9,194 of record JAKSPY010000046.1, on the reverse strand, counting down.
ATCATACTGCTGATCGCCGCACTTGCCGGCATGATCTACTGTGCCGCGACCGGCGACGAGGACTTTGTGAATATGCCGGTTTTGTTTTTCGTCTGCGTGGCGTTTCTGACAATCGGCTGGTTGCCGTTGGTCGGTCTGAAGGTATTGAAGCCGCAGGAGGCACTTGTGCTGACGTTATTCGGCAAATATATAGGGACGCTCAAAAGCGAGGGCTTCTATTGTGTGAACCCGTTTTGCACGGCAGTCAACCCCGCCGCCAAAACGAAATTGAATCAAATCGGTGACGTGACCAGCGTTTCAGGACCTGTTTCTACGGCGTCAAACGGAAAATCCGTCGAAACGCTTGACATCGGCAACCGCATTTCGCTGAAGATCATGACGCTGAACAACAGCCGTCAGAAGATCAACGATTGCCTGGGCAATCCCATTGAGATCGGCATAGCCGTCACATGGAGGGTAGTCGATACGGCAAAGGCGGTTTTCAATGTAGATAATTATAAGGAATATCTTTCACTGCAATGCGACAGCGCCCTGCGCAATATCGTTCGCCTTTATCCGTATGACGTTGCGCCGAATGTCGATACGACGGGGGACGGCGTAGCCGACGAGGGCAGTCTGCGCGGATCGAGTGAGGTCGTGGCGGCCCGCATCCGCGACGAAATACAGCAAAAGGTCGAGATAGCGGGTCTGGAAATCGTCGAGGCGCGTATAACGTACCTCGCATACGCGACGGAGATCGCCGCGGTCATGTTACAGCGTCAGCAGGCGTCCGCGATAATCGACGCGCGCAAAATGATAGTCGACGGTGCGGTCGGCATGGTAGAAATGGCGTTGGAACGCCTCTCTCAGAACAACACCGTTCAGCTTGACGAGGAGCGTAAGGCGGCAATGGTGTCAAATCTGCTTGTGGTGCTTTGCGGTAACCGTGACGCTTCACCCGTAGTCAATACCGGTTCGCTGTATTGATATGGCAGAGAAAAGACAGATTCCGTTGCGCCTCTCCGAACAGCTGTACAGCGCGCTTGCCTCGTGGGCCGAGGACGATTTTCGTTCGCTGAACGGGCAGATAGAGTACCTGCTGACCGAATGTGTGAAGCAACGTAAAAAAAACGGGAAATACGTATCGGATATGATCGACGCGCCGCTTGACGTGACGCTCCCATCCGATACACGCGAAAAACAGGATGAAGGCAAATAAAAACCGCAGAGCATTACGCTCTGCGGCGGATGCCGTCGTTTTTGCGGAAAAAGCTCACGCAAAATCATTCATCCGGACCGGCGGCCTTGTGTTCTTCAAAACGGGCGGTATAAGCAAGACACAGGGCTGTCCGGCAAATGGGTCTTGACCGTTCCGCTTTTTTTTTGCGAAAAATGCTTACACGGCGCGGTCAAAACCGTTACCTACGGTGGTCATTCATTTTCGCCGCCGGAAAATGCGGGTCTTTTTTTCTTTCTTCCGAGGAAGAATCCGCCGAGACCGAAGATCACTGCTGTCGCAACGCCGACAATGACCGCCAGACTGCCCTTGGAGAGAGCGGAAGCGATAGCACCGTTTCCGAGCGAATGTAACTGTTTTCCGCACAGTGCGCAGGTGTTGCCGTCATGCGAACAATGATATTGGCAGATATTACATATGCCGGTGGCGCTGTCCCAGTCATGGTCGCAGGGGATATGGCAAATCGAGCAGACACCGCCATTCCAATCGTGTTGTGTACATTTCTTATGGCATTCCACGCACTCACTGTTTTCCCATGTTTTATGCGGACAATGTGTGTTACAGATGAGGCAAACACCGTCTGTGATATGCGGGATGAAGTAGGTCGCACCGGATTTCAGTGCCGGCTCATTGGGAACGCCGGAAAACATATCCCAGCAACAGCCGACATCGGGAATGAAGAGCGTGTGGTAATGCCAGTCTTCCGGTATGTCTGTGGTAACGGTCAACGAAGTGCAATTCTTGAACATTCTACCATAGCAGCCTTGCGCCAGCGTGGTGGCAGGGAGTTCCGGGGCGGTCGTCAACGAAGCACAGCCAGAGAACATACTACCATAGCAGCCTCGCGCCAGCGCGGTGGCGGGGAGCTCCGGGGCGGCCGTCAACGACGCACAGCCATCGAACATACTACCATAGCAGCTTTCCGCCATCGCGGTAGCGGGCAGTTCCGGGGCGGCCGTCAACGAAGCACAGCCAGAGAACATACTATCATAGCACCAACCCGCCAGCGTGGTAGCAGGAAGCTTCGGGGCGGTCGTCAGCGCCCTGCAATCTTCGAACAGACTATAGAAGCAAGAATTACAACATTCATCGTCACTCTCCAACAGAGACATAACGTTGCCGCTCGCCGCCACGGTTCCGTCTCCGCTCATTTTGAATTTAAGGTATCTAACAACGTTTATAGCCGAAAACATTCCGGCTTTACCGTTTGCGCGGAAACGGACGGATTCGCCGTCGCTCAGGGGGATCGTGGTGGTTCCGAAAGCCTGCGTCCAGTCGCCGCCATTCTTGGAATACTCCAGTTTGTAATCCCGGGCAGTCGGAAAAACGCTGTTGTCAAAGCCGATCGTCGTGCTTCCGGCAGAGGTCAGACAAAGGTAGTCCGGCTCCTCCTCCGCAGATGCGGAAAATGCCAAAACCGACAACAGGATACCAATCATCAGCACCATGATCAGTAAACTTGTAACTCGTTTTTTCATAATTTGATTGCTCCTTTTTTATCTCTGCTTATTTATACGAACGAGACGGGAAAATGGCTACTGCCTATCGGAAAAATTCCTTCCGAGATTCCAGACGACAGGGGTTCCCTTCCGTTGGGATGCCCTGTCGTAAAGGTTTATGAATTATTCTCCATCTGTTTTGTCCGTGCCGTCTGCAAGCGCAGGCATCTTTTTCTTGAAAATGAACATCGCAACAAGGAAGCCGACCGCAAGGCAAGCAACACACAAAATAATGGTCAAACTGCCCTCGGAAAGCGTGGAGCCGAGATTTTGGACTATCTCGCCACCGTGGATGTTCGCTCCGCACTCCACGCAGGTGTTTCCGTCATGCGGGCAAACATATTCACAAACGGTGCATTTACCGGTGTTGGCATCCCATGTGTGGTCAGCCAAGCCGAACACGCAGTCTTTTTCGCCGCATTTGGTGCATATATGGTCATTGCCGAAATCATGCTCGCAGACGGTTGCGATCACGTTTGCCGCAGGCATTATGAAGCTGTACTTCATCGGATCCGTTTCATCCTGCGTCGGTGTGATGAACTTTCTATCTCCGTTTTCTCTATACTCGATCAGCAGACTGCCTTTCTTAAGCTGACGGCCCTCGCTTGGAACGACCGTGACCGTGACGGTTTGATCCGCCGCGAAATTGCTTACCGGGAAGCAGTCTTTATCCGCCGTTACCGTGCCGCTTTCCGTGCACTTGTCATCAATGATGTAGGCTTCCCGGATTTTCTCTCTGATTGTTGCATTTTCCCAATTATTGGCACTTTTATAATCGCCGCTCGTCCCGTAAGGCACATAAATGACGAGATTGGGTGTATTATTAAAAGTATTACTATACTTCAAAGTCGGCGGTGTGCTTGCTTTGACCGTGACGCTTGTCAAATTTTTGCACCAGCCGAACGCACTCGAGCCGATGCTCGTCACACCCACCGGAATCGTCGCACTTGTTAAACTTTCGCAGGTGTCGAACGCATAATTGCCGATACTTGTCACACCGGAAAGAATTTGGATGGTGGTAATGGTTTTGGCGGCATTATGCCACGGGCGGCTTTCCAAAGTGATAAACTCATAGTCCGGTATCGCACCCTTGCCGCCGATGATCAGCTTGGTGCTGTTTTCCGTCAACTTATACCAAACGTGGTCATCGCCTTCGTCCACGAGCCACGTTGCGCCCTCCTGATTTTCAATAATATCCGTTTCGGCACTCGCCGGAACGGCAAACACGCAAAGCATCGCGGCAAGCAATGCCACCGTCAGAAGAAGGCTTGCAAATTTTTTCATGATAATACGCTCCTATAATTTATTGTATGGAATGGTCAAAACCGTTACCTACGGTGGTCATTCATTTTCGTCGCCGGAAAATGCGGGTTTCTTTTTCTTCTTCGTGCCGAGGAAGAAGCCGCCGAGACCGAACACAACCGCTGCCGCAACGGTGCAAATAATTGCCAAACTGCCCTCGGAAAGCGTGGAGCCGACGATATTGGTGTTATATTTCATCCCGCAGTCGGGGCATCTATGCACGTCGTTGTGGAAAGCGTTGGTGCATTTATATTGACATACTGTGCATTTGCCGGTGGCGGCATTCCATGTGTGGTCAGCCACGCCGAGCACGCAGTCTTTTGCGCCGCATTTGGTGCATATATGGCCATTGCCGAAATCATGCTCGCAGACGGTTGCGATCACGTTTGCCGCAGGCATTATGAAGCTGTACTTCATCGGATCCGTTTCATCCTGCGTCGGTGTGATGAACTTTCTATCTCCGTTTTCTCTATACTCGATCAGCAGATTGCCCTTCTTAAGCTGATGGCCCTCGCTTGGAACGACCGTGACCGTGACGGTTTGACCATCCGCGAAATCGCTCACCGGGAAGCAGTCTTTATCCGTCGTTACCGTGCCGCTTTCCGTGCACTTGTCGTCAATGATGTAGGCTTCCCGGATTTTCTCTCTGATTTTTACATTTCCCCAATTATCGTCGCTTGTATAGTCGCCGCTCGTCCCGTAAGGCACATAAATGACGAGTTTGGGTGTATTATAAAAAGCAACATAATTCTCCAAAGTCGGCGGTGTGCTTGCTTTGACCGTGACGTTTGTTAAATTTGAGCAATTCGAGAACGCACTCGCGCAAATGATCGTCACGCTTGCAGGAATCGTCACACTTGTCAGACTTGAGCAATTCTCGAACGCACTCGAGCCGATGCTCGTCACGCTTGCCGGAATCGTCACACTTGTCAGACTTGAGCAATTCATGAACGTACCGTAGTCGATGCTCGTCACACCCACCGGAATCGTGACGCTTGTCAGACTTGAGCAACTGTAGAACGCACTTTTGCCGATGCTCGTCACGCTTGCAGGAATCGTCACACTTGTCAGACTTGAGCAACTGTAGAACGCATAATTGCCGATACTTGTCACACCGGAAAGGATTTGGATGGTGGTAATGGCTTCGGCGGCATTATGCCACGGTCGGTCGGAGGGTGTCCCAAAGTCAGGCATAGCACCCGTGCCTCCGATGGTCAGCGTCAGCCCTGTCATGTAGAATGGCACCACGGTGTCGTTTTCCGTCAACTTATACCAAACGTGGTCATCGCCTTCGTCCACGAGCCACGTTGCGCCCTCCTGATTTTCAATAATATCCGTTTCGGCACTCGCCGGAACGGCAAACACGCAAAGCATCGCGGCAAGCAATGCCACCGTCAGAAGAAGGCTTGCAAATTTTTTCATGATAATACGCTCCTATAATTTATTGTATGGAATGGTCAAAACCGTTACCTACGGTGGTCATTCATTTTCGTCGCCGGAAAATGCCAGCTTCTTTTTCTTATTCACGATGATCAGAGCCGCGACGCCGCCGAGTGCAAGCACCGTGACGACAGAGATGATCACGATATCTCCCACAGACAACATTGACGCGAGAGAATTATTGTACTCCACATAATCCATCAGCGTTACATCATAATAATGCTCAGGGCACACCAACGCCATCAATGCTCTGTACTGATCAAGTTTCAGCTCCAGCTTTCCATTGCCGCCTCTATCGTATTTATAGGTCGGATAATATGGAATATCGGAATCGGTTTTCCAAATCACCTTGTCTTGATCGTAATAATCGCTTAACAGCTCCATCGTCCGTACTTCATATCCGGAAGTCGGATTGAATCTGTCGTCGCCGTACAAGTCGGCAATTCTGGACCCGTCAAACTGCAATACAATGAGGTCATAGTAATTTGCGCCTTTTGCGTGCAGCTGTTGATAAACAGCGTCCAAAAACTTACCCAACGTATGATGATTGTATGTGTGCAGATCAATGCAATTCATCTCGTATGCCGATAATTTCTGTCCCTTTTCTACGGTCCCCGCTACGTCATAGAAGGAAAAGGCCCCCTTGTTGAACAGGAAATAATCGACGTTTGACGTGGTCGCCAATGTATTGACAGCCTCGACAACGGCGTCTTTATTCATCCCATGCCCACAGCACAGCGTCCCGACATACAGAACATTCGGTGTATAAGTATCATTCGGATTTATCGATTCATCCCCGTCGACAGTGTCTGCATTTGCGACGGCACAGTGGGCGATGTACGTTGTGTCCGCATTATCGCCCTCCGCCATATCGGGCACGAGCTTGACGTCGGCAGACACTACATTTCCGTCGTTGTCCGTCCAATTTACAAAGCGCAGATTCTCGGCCGGAATTGCTTCACAGCCCTGCGCCTGCCCTGTCGGCTCTACACATTCACCTTCAACGGAGACAGACCCTTTTGTGTTATTCTCACTCTTGTATGTAATATGGATAAGTTGGTCAAGTTGGTTTTTCAGCTCGGCTTCTTTTACGACAGGCGCCGATGAAGATTCGGTTTTCATGGCGACCTCGGCGTTACCGACACTCGGATCGCCGGTAAATCCCGTTCCGAGCTCCACCTCTATCACCAACCTGATGTATTGCTTTCTCTTCAGCTTATCGAATGTGCCGGTAACGGTACCGTCCTCGCCGATGGTGATCGTTCCCTCGGATGTCTGCGTCCAAACGGTGCCGTTCAAGGATTTTTCAAAATGAGCGCCTTTGATGCTGCCATTTGTCAGGTCGATTTTATCGCTGAAGCTCAAAGAGTATCGCTCTGACAACACACCGGCTATGGCAGGATATACGTCTACGCCGGCATACGTGTAGCTTGTTTGTCTGTCGTAGCTCAGTTTACAGTCAGAATAATCATCAGTTACCATATTGTAGCGATCCGGGGCAACCAAAGCCATAAGTGCCATGTATTCTGAAACGGATAAATCAGCTGAACTGAAAGTTGAAGGATCAAAATCGGCGCTCCCCGCATAGTTTGCGTCTGTTACATTGGTTATCCAGATAACTTTGTCCTGTTCATAGTAGGGCTTAAGTAATTCGGCGACTTGCCATTCGTGCCGTGAAGCAGGCACATTTTTAGTCAGATCGCTATTGGTTTTACCATAGTTTTTTGCCACCGTTTCGTCGTCAAAAGAAATCACTATGGCATCGTACTTTTTTGATGTGGTCAGCGCTTCATAAATATTATCAAGCATTCCGCCTAATGTCGAAGTGTTGCCCACGCGGGTAATGGCAGGAGCTGTCGCGCCTTTATGCATCGAGCCGTAATTCTTGTTGTAATAAGGCTCCGTGGCCTTTCTGAGCACGGTTGCGTTCTGCCCGGGATGCAACGAAGACAGATAATAATCGACGTTGCCCACTTTGGCAATATTCGTCAGGATCGACTGAAGTTGACTTTCGGTAAGAACGCCGCCGTTTGCATAAGCCCCGATGAACAGAATATTGGGGGTATCGGTTGCGTTGTCGTAAACCTTTCCGACAGCCTCGGCGGTTATATTTATGTTCGCAACGGTTTTGCCGCCGTCCTGCCATACCGCCTCTTTTGTTACATTCAGACCCTTAACATCATCCGCGGCCGCCGCAGGAACGGTAAATGCCACGCAAAGCACTAAAATCAAAATCAAATTTGCGATTTTTTTCATATTCATATGTAAAACGCTCCTATTTTATCTTTGTCTGTTTATACGAACGAGGCGGGAAAACAGCTACTGCTTTTTTGAAATTTTTTCAATATGCTTGAATATCAGCGGATAGACAGTCATAAACAAAAGCGGTGCAGACGCCTGCAGGAAGAAATGAACGATCCCGATACCGATCGCCTTTCCCAGCGGCTCCATCACGATATTCCAATAACCGATGAACAAGAGCGCTCCGACAATGCATCGCATAAGCTTCTGATACGTCGTTCCGTCGGTATCAAAACGGACAAAACGACGCTCGATGAACCATCCGAGCGCCACACCGAAAAACCGTCCCGGATCCTTGAAGCCGCCGACTGTCATTTTTGTCGGATCGACCAGCAGTTCACCGTTCACATAGTCCATCGGATAGCTCTTGAAATACATATACGGCAGTAACGCCGCGCACATTGCCGCCACGATAAGCACGATCACCCAATCAAGCTTCGGATGGCGCGTAACAAAACGGTCCGCCAAAAGGACAAGTGCCGTGCCGGCCACGCCGACAAGAAGCCCTGCCAAAACATCCTGAGGCGTATGCACTCCGACATAAAGCCGTGAAAACATCGTCAGTGCGATCATCACGCAGAGAAAGACGCACAGACCTTTGCGTTTACGGTATACCCCCATCAGACCGCCGTACATACCGCTGACAGAGGCACTGTGTCCGCTGGGGAAAGAATATCCGGTCGCACCCGACATGACCTCCGGCAACGGTTTGATCAGATCACTGCGTATCCACGGGCGGTAAACGCAAAATGTGGATTTGAGTGCCGATACGCCATAGCTTGCCGTACCATAGGACCCAAGTCCGATCGTGCCGGCCCGTTTATCGAATGCCCAAAACAAAATCAGTCCCGGCAACATGATATAATAATCCACCGATATTGTGGTGATGAAGGCAAAAAAGCTGTCCAGACAGCCGCCTATCGCTTCACGCAAGTTTTGAAGTGCCAAAAGTATTCCTATGTCCATCGGGATTCCTCCGCTTTATTTATTGCAATCACCCCGCCGCGCAGACGATGATGTGCATATATTCTTTTTGTTCTTTGTTCTTCTGCCTCTTTATACGCGCTGACCCACGGGAACGGCCGCCGCTTTTGGTTTTTCTGAAAAATCCTCAAAAAGTCATTACTGCCACGCCCACACGCTTACATGATAAGTGTACCATGTTTTTTCGCAAAATCAAGTGTATCACGATCATATTATGGATATACAGGGGCATTTTTTGCCGGATCACAGTACGTTTTCCGACAGGGAAAATGATGAATTTTCATGCAAATATGATGCCGCCGATGTCACATTCACGCGCGGAGCGCATCATTCAAAAAAGCCCCTCTTGTCGTCAGACAAAAGAGACTTTTCTGTTTGGTGATCCGGACTCGAAAGCACAATGCTCCCCCCCTGAATTGAAAAAGCACTGCCTGTTGCAGTGCTTTTGGTGA
>JAKSPY010000045.1 GCA_024404445.1 Clostridia bacterium | reverse complement strand
ACTTGAAAAAAGCCGCATAATGTGATATACTGCAGTAAAGTTATCGGAGGTATAATATGATCAAGGCTGTTCTTATCGATGTTGACAATACGTTGCTCGATTTCGGCAAATGTGCGCGGCAATCGATGATTTACGGTTGCGCCGCGGCGGGATTACCGTATTCCGAGGTGGTATGCGAAACGTTTCATCGTATCAACGACGACCTATGGCATCGACTCGAACGCGGAGAGATCGAAAAACCGCAGATATACGACACACGCTGGAATATTATTTTTTCTGAGCTCGGCATGAAATATGACGGGCGGGAATTTGAGCGCATTTTTTCCGGATATCTTTCCGAAAGCACTGAGCCCGTTGACGGCGCGTATGAGCTTCTTGATTATCTTTCCGGTAAATATACCGTCAGTATTGCCAGCAACGCACATCACATTCAGCAATTTCATCGACTTCAGAAAGCGGGAATGATGAAATACCTGCATAAACTGTTCATCTCCGATGAGGTCGGATATACAAAGCCGTCGCCGGATTTCTGGCGCGCCTGCGTACGCAGTCTTTCGATCGTCACGGCGGATGAGATCATGATGATCGGAGATTCACTGACTGCGGATATTTCCGGATGTGCCGAGGTCGGCATCCATACGTGCTGGTTCAATCATGACAGGGTACCGCACCCACCGGTGTGTGCCGCCGAACATATAGCAGACTCACTCCCCGAAATTCGGGAAATACTGTAAAGCACGTTCGATTTTTTCAGGCATTTTTGCCTGTGTCAATATCCGTGTCGTATGATCGGTGATGTCTGCCGAATCAAAAGAACGGAGAAAAAATGAATAATTCGGTTAATATATTAATAGGAATCGGGGCACCGTTTCTCGGTACGCTGTCCGGCGCGGGAGCGGTAATGTTTCTGAAAAATGAGATAGACGCAAAACTTCAAAAAGGACTTTTGGGCTTCGCGTCCGGCATTATGATAGCCGCGTCCGTGTGGTCACTGCTGATTCCGGCGGTTGAAATGTCAGATTCGTACGGAAGGCTGGCGTGGTTTCCGGCTGTCATCGGATTTTTGCTCGGCATCGGTTTTTTGCTTTTGCTTGACACGGTCATTCCGCATTTGCATCTGAACGCCGATAAGCCGGAGGGCAGACCCTGCGGGATCGGAAAATCGTTTATGCTCGTGCTGGCCGTCACCTTACATAACATACCGGAGGGCATGGCGGTCGGCGTCGTTTTGGCAGGAATGATAAACGGCAGTGGAGTAATAACTTCTGCCGAAGCGTTGGCGCTGGCTGTCGGTATAGCCGTGCAGAATTTCCCGGAGGGTGCCGTGATATCCGCGCCGCTTTTGTCTGAGGGAATGTCGAAAAGCCGGGCATTCGCCTATGGTGCGCTGTCCGGAGTGGTGGAGCCGATAGGCGCCGTGCTGACGATAATTCTGACGGCCCTGGTCACGCCCGTGCTTCCGTATATTCTTGCATTTGCGGCAGGGGCGATGATTTATGTCGTGGTTGATGAGCTTATCCCCGAATCGCAATCCGGACCGCACAGCAATGTCGGCACGATAGGCGTGACATTCGGATTCGCTTTGATGATGGTATTGGATGTAGCACTCGGATAGGGTCAAAAAAAATAACGGCCGAAAAGCCGAAAAGTCGAGGATGGATATGAAATACACGGAAAACGGTGTCAGCGGCATCAGAATAGCGTATATCGGCGGCGGCTCACGCGGTTGGGCGTGGGGGCTGATGAGCGATCTTGTCAGTGCGTCGGATATCAGCGGAGAGGTGTGTCTTTACGATATAGACAGACCGGCCGCCGAGGCAAATAAGATAATCGGCAATGGATATAATTCCGCCGACGGTGCGAAATCACATTGGGATTATTCCGTCAGCGATACGCTCGGCGGCGCACTTGACGGGGCGGATTTTGTCGTGATATCTATTTTGCCCGCCACGTTTACGGAAATGCAAAGTGACGTCCACGCGCCGGAAAAATTCGGTATATATCAGTCTGTCGGCGATACGACGGGGCCGGGAGGTATCATTCGTGCTTTGCGTGAACTGCCCATGATATGTGAGATCACGCAGGCGATCAAACAACACTGTCCGGACGCGTGGGTCATCAATTATACCAATCCCATGACCGTAACAGTCGCGATGATGTACCGAGTATTCCCTCAGATACACGCGTACGGATGTTGCCATGAGGTCGCCGGTACGGCACGGCTTTTGGCAGAGATCGTCGCCGATAAATTCGGCGGTGATCCGTCGCGTCACGATATTATGATCAGCGTTACGGGCATTAACCATTTCACGTGGATAACGCGCGCTCGCTATCACGACATCGACCTGTATCCCATCTACCGTGAATATGCCGAAAAATACGCCGAAACGGGATATACGAAGGGAAAAGACCCGAATTGGCGTCAGAATCCTTTCGATTTTGCTCATAGGGTCAAATTCGACCTGTTCAATAAATACGGTTGCATAGCGGCGGCAGGCGACAGACATCTGGCTGAATTCTGCGACGGCGATATCTATCTCGGCAGTCGCGAGAATGCGCAGTCATGGGGATTTGATCTGACGCCGGTATCTTACCGCATAGATCAGCTCAATGAAAGGTTGGAGCACAGCCGATTGCGTGTCAGTGGTGAGGAAAAGCTCGTGATCCGGAAAACGGGTGAAGAGGGCGTAGATCAGATGCGCGCCATCCTCGGTCTGCACACTCTCGTCACCAACGTCAATATGCCGAATATCGGTCAGGTGCCGGAGCTTCCGATCGGTGCGGTGGTCGAAACGAACGCCGCGTTTACGGCCGGCGACGTTTCGCCTGTCGTATCGCATCTGCCGGACAGCATTTTTCAACCCGTAAACCGCATAGTCGGCATACAGCAGATGATCGTCGATGCCGCGTACGATCGCGACCTCGATGCGGCCTTTGAGGCATTTTGTCTTGATCCGCTTGTCCGCATCGACAGAGCCGACGCACGAAAGCTGTTTGACGAAATGGTATATAATACACGTGAATATCTGAAGGATTACGAAATGTGAGGCTTGTTATGGATCACTGTACTCCCGAAAAGGCCGGTATATCGTCGCGTGACGTTCTGAATTTTTATCGCGCGCTCGATAAGAAACACCTCAGTACGCACAGCGTCATAATGGCGCGCGGCGACTGTATTTTCACAGAATGCAATTATCGTCCGTTCACCCCGGAATTCAAGCACAGGATGTACTCGGTATCAAAGACATTCGTGTCAATGGCGATCGGATTTTGCCGGCAGGACGGGCTCTTATCGCTCGATGACAGATTCGGAGCTTTTTTCCCCGAATACGACGGTGACGAACGGCTGATGAATGCCACACTGCGCGATATGTTGCTTATGCGCACCCCGTTTGAAAGCGGCATCGATTGGTTTTACAGCGGAGCGTCTGACAGAAACGATGTGTATTTTGCCAAGCATTCCGATTGCTATGCCGGCACACACTTTCAATACGACAGCCCTGCGGCGTATATGCTCGGCGTGATAGTCGAACGTCTGACGGGCAAGCCTTTTATGGAATATCTGAAAGAAAAGGTACTGACAGACATAGGCTTTTCGTCTGACGCCTACTGTCTGAAGGTGCCGGGCGGTCATTCCTTTTCCGATTCCGGCGTAATGTGTACGCCGCGTGATCTGCTGCTTTTTGCGCGTTTTGTGCAAAACGGCGGGACATTCGGCGGCAGGAGATATCTGGATGAAGAATATATCGCCGAGGCCACCGAAATGCGTCCGAACGGCGATTACGGATTTGAGGCGCACGATACCCACGGTTACGGCTACTTCATTTGGGGCGCGCCGGAGGGGTGCTTTGCCATGCTCGGCATGGGCAATCAGATCGCGCTGTGCGATAAGAAGCACGATTTCACCTTTGTCATGACGTCTGACAATCAGGGCAATCCGCATAATTATGAGCAGATTTTTGACGCGCTTTATTCAAATATCATCGACAAGCTCGGCGACAGTACATTGCCTGCCGATAAGACGGCACAATATGAGCTTTCGGCATATATTTCGTCGGCAAAGCTGTTTTGCCTGCCGGGTGCGGTGTCATCTCCGTTTGTCGGAAGGATAAGCGGAAAGGAGTTTGTCTGCGATGAAAATGTCATGAAGATCAGCAGGTTTTCATTGACTTTTTCGGACAATACGGGCAGATTTGACTACACCGACGCCTACGGCAGAAAGGAATTCGTTTTCGGATTCGGTCACAACGAATTCGGCAAATTCCCGCAGGATGATATGCCCGATATGACGGCGACCCTGCCGTGCCCCGGTAACAGATACGACGCCGCGTTTTCCGCCGATTGGCAGTCCGAACGTCAATTGCGTGTGCGCGTGCAGATAATCGATAAGTATTTCGGCAATCTTGCGATCGTTTTCGGATTTACGGACGAAAATCACGTGTCTGTCGTAATGACAAAGACCGCCGAGGCATTTCTGGACGAGTACCGCGGAGTGATGAACGCAAAAGCGAATAATATTACGGATATCCGCACGGAGTCCGCGCGCAATGCGACGTGATCTTGCACAACAAAATTTCTGTACAGATATGGAAAAACAACAGAGCCGGGCAACCGCTTTTCAGCGCCACGGCTCTGTTTTTGTCTGTATTTGCGGGATACGGTATCCCGGCGAATATGATTCCGTACTGACGACGCCAACTGGCCGCCATAGGTATCAATTCGAAAAAAACCGCCTCGCAGGCGGTATTCTGGTCGGAGTGAAGGGAATCGAACCCCCGAAATCTTGGTCCCAAACCAAGCGCCTTACCATTGGGCCACACCCCGTGCAAAATGGAGCGGATAACGGGAATCGGACCCGCGTACCAAGCTTGGGAAGCTCGTATTCTACCATTGAATTATATCCGCATATGCTAATGATATCACATTTTCTTTACAATTTCAAGGCTATTTTGTTATTTTTTTAATTTGCGTTTTTTATTGACTTGTGCGCTCATCGGTATTATAATTTTAGAAAACAGCACGAGGTGACGATTATGAATCATGAAAAATTCCACGGCGTTTATACCGCACTTCTTACACCGTATGACGATGACGGCAATATTGACTGCGCGGCGCTGAAAAAGCTGATCGATTCCCAGATTGACGACGGCATCAACGGCTTTTACGCGGATGGCACCACATCAGATGCCTTTATGTTGACGACAGAACAGCGTAAGGAGGTCATTAAGGCTTCTGTCGACGCGGTATCGGGCAGAGTGCCTGTTATTGCGCAGGTGGGCTCAATGTCAACGGATGAGGCGATATCGCTTGCAAAATATGCCGAAAGCGTCGGCGCTGACGCGATTTCTGCCGTCACACCGTTTTATTTCAGCTTCACGATACGTGAGATCAAACAGTATTATCGCGATATCGTGTCGGCTGTCAGTATTCCGCTTTTCATTTACATGATACCGGTACGTGACGGTGTTGTTTTCACTTATGAGGACCTTGAGGACCTGCTGTCAGACGACAGATTTATCGGACTCAAATATACTTCAAACGATTTTTACCTTCTCAGCCGACTGACGAAGCGTTTCCCGGACAAGGTATTTTTCAATGGATTTGATGAGATGTTCATAGCCGGTCTGTCTGTCGGCGCACACGGCGCTATCGGCAGTACGTATAATCTGGCGCCGCGCGTTGCCGCCGGTATCTACAGATGCTGGAGAGCCGGTCAAACCGATGAGGCTCGCAAATATCAGCAGATAATGTGTGATATTATTGCCGGACTTTTTTCCGTTGAATATATGCCGGCCCTGCGCCGTGCATTGGAGCTGAAGGGATTTTCCATGGGAAAAATCCATGCTCCGTACCTTCCCGTTGATGAAAAACGGACTGAATATATCAAGAAAGAAATATTGCCTCTGACCGAATGAATTCGGGCGCAGGGCAACCATGGCGACAAAAATAGCACCCGACGACCGGAGATATATATCTCTTTTCGTCGGGTGCCTTATGTTTCGCACAAAATGACGGCATAAACCGGTAACGCGGTCGGCCGTTTCGCGGAAAGAGTCTTCAAAACTGCGCGATCGCGCGACTGCTTTTCAGTATTCCGACAATCTGTTTTTGAAGATCGCCGCAATCGGGTTTGACAGATGAGAATCAAGATCGATCTGATTTATGATTATCTTGCCTTTCCCGTACGATTTTTCGCCGCACGCCAGCGCCGGAAACAGCTTTTGCCCCCACGCACTGCCGCGAAGACAATTGCCGCTGAGCAAAATCGGGGTAAAGTCATCCGCACGGAATGTGGCGTAGATCAAAGGCGTCATCATATCGTTTTTTTCGGAATACCACCTGCCGAAATCGTCCGGCTCAAACCCGGAAACCAGCCTGTGCCCGGTCTTACGCGATACAAAATGCAAGGGCCGCATACCGCAGGCCTTTACTGATACGTCACTGTCGGCTATTCTGTATTGACCGGGAGCCATCATGTTTATTATGACGGTACCTCCGTCTTCGACCTCGGAAAGATATTCATCCTCGTTTTCGGAATATTCATCGAAAGTGATGAATTTGTTCTTGTTGATCACATTATCGATCTTTGTAAATATTTCTATTTGTTCGTCAGAGTGGTGCAACTCGTTTCCGCGTTTGTCGGTCAGTAAACATCTGACAGACAGCTTTTCACGTCCGTTGACATTCGGCGCCGTGAATGAAATCTCACCCTGCAACCGTGATTCCATGCCGTCGAAACGCGCGTCGGCCTCGCCGCGGTATATCAGCTTACCGTGTGACTCCGTTACCTCAAAAATCAGACGGTCGCCGTCATCTGTTTTTGCCGTATCGTTGCACACCCATGCCTCGATCTTTACGTCGTCGCCGGTGAAAAACGTTTTTCTGTCGGTGCGCAGGCTTACCATCAGCGGCGTCAGTGCGTCCCTATATGCGAAAAATGCGCTTTTCGGCTCTCTCTCACAGTCCACGATCGTCTTCATCCAGCTTGCAGGCCACGCGTCGATGAACAAATGTATCGCAAACGATACCATATCGCTGTTTCTGCGGAATGCCTCGGTTTGCAGACGTGTCGCATATGCCTGATAACGTCGGCTTTCCTTCACCCAATCCTCAAGGTTGTCCTGTCTGTCATAGAAAAAGTAGAACATATTTCCGCTTTGCGCGTCTTTTATCTGTCCGGGGGTCCATTCCTTTTCTTCATCCGCGTTTTGCGGTAACCATGCGGCCGGATATCTGCGGCGCATAAGGATGACGTTATCCAATCCCTCGGCGCCGTACTCACCGCAGGCGTAATATGAGGCCTCAGGTACGTCAAGCCAATAGCCTCTGTACACTCTGCCCATGTCTATGCCGTGACCGTTATACCACATCGTGTATGTGTGATAGTCGGGCAGTGTCGTTGACGGCGGATCATAGTCGCCGTCGATGTGCTTTATCACTCTGTCGGGGTTAAGGATGTGCGTCGCACGGTCACAGCAGTCAAAAAAGTCCTCTAACTCATGTCTGACGAGGTGTCTGTGCGGTTTGTTCGACGCATTCGGAAACGGCTCGTTGATATACGTCGATACGACAGTGCAGGCGTACGGGCGTATCAGACGTTCCATCTCCTCACACATCTGCACGCCGAATCCGAATTTTGTGCGGCGCATATTTGTGAATACCGGCAGATCGGTCTGTATCAGCAATCCGATGCGGTCGCATAATCTGTATATTTCCTTTTGAACGGGGCGCTGTGTCAGACGCAGAAAGTTCATATTGCACGCCTTTGCCATAAGCATATCGTACAGCAGGGCATCGCTGTCGCCGCGCATCACGTCCTGCTGTTCATAGCCCATTGTGTTTGCGCCGCGCAGACGTATCGGCTGACCGTTTAGATAGAACATTCCTTTTTTGCCGCGATACTCTCCGGTACGAAAGCTTCTCATTCCGAATGTCCGGTCTGCAGTGTCGGTGTTTCCGCCGGCGGATACCGTGACCACTGCGTCATACAGCCACGGCTCATCCTGCGTCCACGTCCTGAAATTTCCCATCGGGAAACGCAGTCTGAACGTGTTTGCACCGTGATAAAGGCATAATTTCACCGCGTCCTGCATTTTTTCGGAGTCTGTAAGGTCCGATACGAATACGCTCGCACCGTCGTCGGCGTTGCGGAACGTGACAGGCGCATATTCGTAGTCACGCACCACCTCGGCGTCAAAGTTCTGCCCGTATATCGAATAAGTGATCACGTATTCTGACAGAGGTCTGTAATCGGTGCTGAAAATATCGCACCACACCTCACATTCGCCGCTGTCGGCCATAGGTCTGACAAAAATATCGGATACATATACGCTGGGGCGTTCTTCAATGTAAACACCCTGATAGATGCCAAACCCCGGAGGGCAGTGGTGCCAACCGCGATCGGGATCATCGTATCCGGGTCCCGTTGCGGCGTACATTTTGTCGCCCTCAAATACAGTTTCACCGTCCTCAGCTGACGGAGTACCGTTGTACGGATAGTCGTTTTTTACCGTAACGGTCAGCACGTTTACGCCGTTCTTGACGACGGCGGAGATATCGAATTCAAACGGCGAGAAAAAGCCCTCATGCATACCGACGAATACACCGTTTACGTATACCTCGGCCGTATAGTCCACGCCGTCAAAATGAATGTACAGCGTTTTGCCGTCGCTCGGTTTTGTGCAATGGAATTCTGTCCTGTAATACGCCGTACGGTTGCCTACGGGTCCGGTATAGTGACCTGCTTTTACGCGTTCCCATTCACCGGCACCGGAAACGATACGCGAATAGTCTGTCAAATCATCGTCAGTCGCGTGTCTGAAATCGAATTCCGTGATATCCGTGCGCGTCCTCGTCTGAACGGATTTCGGCGCAAGCTCGGCAAAAAACGGCAGATAGTGCGCCTTTAATCTGTCGATCTCTGCATCCAGCTCGGCTTTTGTGCTCATTTTGGGTATTACCTCTGTCGGTTTCCCGTCGGAATCCGTGAGAGGAAAGATCACGCCGTTTTTTGCCTCCGGTGTGACGTGGACAAGCGGCAGTCTGCCTTTTCCGATATCGTTTGACGCAATAGCGCCGAATAGATCAGCCATAATAATCTCTCCGTAAAGCTTTTTTACATTATCGCACCAAATCCGAAAAAAGTCAATGTATAGCCGATATTTTGCTTTTTTGATTGAATTTTTATGCGCGGCATGCTATACTGTGAAAAAACGGAGGTGCATTATGGATAATATTGTCAGGGCAGTATATGAACGCGATGCGGACGCACAGCGTGCGCGCCGCTTGCAATGGTTTCGTGAGGCGCGTTTCGGCATGTTCATTCATTACAGCCTTTTCTCACAGGTCGCCGACGGCGAATGGTGCATGAGTGTGGAAAATTATACAAAAGAGGAGTATGAGAAATACGCGAGGACGTTTGCGCCGAAGCCGGATTGTGCCGACGAATGGTGCCGCACGGCAAAAGAGGCCGGAGCAAAGTATTGTGTGCTGACTACCCGTCACCACGAGGGCTTTTCGCTGTGGAATTCAAAGGTCAATCCGTATAATTCTTATAACTACTGCGGGCGCGATATCGTGCGCGAATTTGTCGATGCTTGCCGCAAATACGATCTTCGTGTAGGGCTTTACTCGTCGCTGATGGATTGGCATCACCCGGATGGCTGGAAATGTGCCTTTGACCCCGATGCACGCCGCAGATTCACGGATTATATTGAGGCGATCAATACGGAGCTTCTTACGAATTACGGAAAGATCGACATTCTGTGGTACGATATGCCGTACCCGATGCAGAGCAGTGAGGGTTGGAATTCGATCAACCGCAATAACCGTCTTCGTCAGCTTCAGCCCGATATGCTCATAAACAACAGAAGTAAGCTTCAGGAGGATTTTCTGACGCCGGAGGAAAGCATCAAACCGGCCGACGGCGCATATTGGGAGGCGTGCATGACCTTCAACGGGATATCGTGGGGATATCTCGATCCCGATCAGGCCATGCCGTATTCCTACACGCCGCAAAAGATCATAACGATGCTGAATAAATGCACGGCTAACGGCGGCAACCTGCTTTTGAATATCGGCCCGTCCGCCGACGGCAGCGTACCATCAGAGGCGATTGAGCCGCTTAAAACAGTCGGCAATTGGTTGCGTGAAAACGGCGAAGCCGTTTTCGGTGAAAGACCGATCATCGGCGGACGCTATACGGGTTGCGGTGTGAATCTCGCCAGCGCGTCGGCAGATCAGAAGACGATCTATCTGTGGAACAGGATATGGCCGAAAAACGGCGAGATGCGTCTGGGAGGCTATATGGAGGCACCGCGCCGTGTCACGTTGTTGGCAACGGGCGAGGAATTGAGCTTCACACTTGACGGTCACAGGCTGTTCATTCACGGTCTGCCGGAGTGCCCGACAGACAAATACGCGGGTATCAGCGTGATAAAAATGGAATTTGACTCAAAGCCCGCATTTGAGAATATGAGTTATTACCCGCATCTGAGATACGGCGACAACATTGCCGGCGATCTTGTACAATAAAAATGAGCCACCGATTTTTCGATCGGTGGCTTTTTGATTGTTTGTCTCGTTTACAGCCTTTTCAGCGTTTCCATAACGTATTCGCCGAACTGCTCGCAGGTGGCGCCCGTGTCGCGTCCCGTGATCGTCAGCCGTTTTTCCTCAAATGAGCAGATGTCCAGCGCACGCTCCAGCTTGTCGGCGCGATCCTGCAATCCGATATGCGACAACAGCATAACGCACGCACGCAGCATTGAGCAGGGATCGGCGTATTTTCCGCGTCCCTCGTTAATCATTCTCGGCGCCGAGCCGTGTATGGCCTCAAACATCGCGTATTTTTTGCCTATGTTCGCACAGCCCGCCGTTCCGACGCCGCCCTGAAATTCCGCGGCCTCGTCTGAAATGATATCGCCGTACAGATTCGGCAGCACGAGCACCTGAAAATCGCGTCTGCGCTTTTCATCGACGAGCTTTGCCGTCATGATGTCTGCATACCACTCATCAGTGACGATCTCCGGATAGTCTGCGGCGACCTTATGACAGTCCTCAAGGAAGTTGCCGTCTGTCGTTTTTACGACATTAGCCTTAGTGACGAGGGAAACAGGGCTGGATCCGTTCTTCCGCGCATATTCATAGGCGATGCGAGCTATCCTGTCGGAGCCCTGTTTCGTCGTCACGACGAAATCCACCGCCAGATCGTCATCGACGTTAAAGCCGCTGTCGCCGACCGCGTAACCGCCCTCGGTGTTCTCGCGGAAGATCGTCCAATTGATGCTTTGATCCGGCACTTTTACGGGGCGTATGTTGGCAAACAGGTCAAGCGCTTTTCGC
>JAKSPY010000044.1 GCA_024404445.1 Clostridia bacterium | reverse complement strand
TTTAGAGTATTCTTCTTCGAATGGAACCAATTTAAGAGTAGGTTTAATAGAAGATGCACTGTTTTTAGGCGGATCCGAAGCAACATATTACGGTGTTGTATTTAATCCGAATATTCCGAGTGAGGAGGTATTCACGTCACCTATGCGCGGAAAAGCGGAGGGCACGGTCGTGTCGACAAGACCTCTTTCGTATCGCGGTGAGCTTATTGAAAATTTCAGCATACGCTTTGAGGGCGGACGTGCCGTTGAGGTACACGCAGAGAAGAATGAGGCCCTGCTGAAAGAAATGATCTCGATGGATGAATCCGCGGCGTACCTCGGCGAATGTTCGCTCGTGCCGTATGATTCCCCCATCAGAAATTCCGGCATCACGTTTTACAATACGCTGTTTGATGAGAACGCGTGCTGTCATCTGGCACTCGGTATGGGTTTTGCCGAATGCATTAAGGACTATGGCAATTACACGCTGGAGCAGTGCCGCGCAATGGGTATCAACGACTCGATGATCCACGTTGATTTTATGATAGGCTCTGAGGATCTGAGTATCGACGCGGTTACGTCAGACGGCAGGCTCGTGCCTGTATTCCGTGACGGGAATTGGGCGTTCTGATGGGCACGATAACAGGCGCTGAGGTATTCAACAGTGCGACGGGGAAATTTGAAAAAGCGTCGCTTTCGTTTGACGGTGGCGTGATCGTGGGATACAAAAGCGGGGAAGTGACCGATATGACCGGAAAACGTATTATCCCCGGTCTGATCGACGTACACACCCACGGTCGTAACGGCATCGACATAATGAAGGCCGATCGCGACGGGATTTCGGCGCTCTCGCTTGAATATGCAAAAACAGGCGTGACGACTGTATTCCCGACTGTGATGACGGCACCGATGGACAGGCTTGTCGCGGCAATCGGCAATCTGAGATCTTCCGAACGCACCGGCGCACGTTTCGGAGGTATCCACATTGAGGGGCCGTATATTTCGGCATCAAAGGCCGGATGTCACGATATCGCGGATATACGTATGCCGGATCTTGATGAGATGACAGCACTTGTCAACGGATGCGGCGAATTGCACGCACACTTTACCGTGGCACCGGAGAATTGCCCGGACGGGCTGATCGCCGGACTGTCAAAAATCGCGTCGGTCGGTATCGGTCACACAGCCGCCTCGTATTCGCAGTGCGTGGAGGCAGTCGGAAACGGAGCCGTATCATTTACTCATACGTATAACGCGATGACGGGACTTGCTCACCGTGAGCCGGGCGCCGTAGGCGCGGCACTCGACAGCGGGGCGTATGCGGAATTCATTTGTGACGGACTGCATATTTTGCCGGAAATCATCGCAATATCGTACAGGGCAGTCAGGGATAGATCGCGTTTCGTGCTGATCACCGACTCGGTGCCGTACGCGGGATGTGCTGACGGAGATTACGACATGAACGGCATACCGTTCACCATGAGCGGCGGCCGGGCTGTAAGGCCGGACGGCACGATCGTCGGCAGTACGCTGAATATGTTCGACGCGGTAAAGAATCTTTCGCGTTTTGCCGGAATACCGTTTGAGCAGGCGCTTTTGTGTGCTACCGAGAATCCCGCGAGAATGATGGGCATATACGGCTCACGCGGATCGTTGGATATCGGCAAATGCGCGGACTTCGTCGTTCTGAACGGAGATGAGATCGCGTCGGTCTGGATAGGCGGAAAACAAATCGTAAATTATTAACAGGAGATAAACGGAAATGGAAAACAAAGGAACATTTTATATTACAACGGCGATCGCGTACGCATCGCAGAAACCGCACGTCGGCAATTCATACGATATAGTCCTTGCCGACTCAATAGCGCGCTACAAGAGGGCAAGGGGATATGACGTTTGCCTGTGCACAGGCACAGATGAGCACGGTATGAAGATCGAAAACTGCGCCGAAAAGGCCGGCGTATCTCCGCAGGAATACGTCGACGGTATTTCCGGCGAGATCAGACGTATCTGGGATCTGCTCGGCGCATCATACGATCACTTTATCAGAACAACGGACGGTTATCACGTCGAGGCCGTTCAGAAAATATTCAATAAGCTCTACGAGCAGGGCGATATTTACAAAAGCTCATACGAGGGATGGTATTGCGTACCGTGTGAGTCGTTTTTTACCGATACGCAGGCAGAGGGCGGTCTTTGCCCCGACTGCGGACGTCCGCTTCGCCGCGAGAACGAGGACGCATACTTTTTCAGAATGAGCAAATACGCGGACAGACTTTTACAGTATTACGACGAAAATCCCGATTTTATCGCGCCTGACAGCCTGCGCAAGGAAATGGTCAATAATTTCATTAAGCCGGGCCTGCAGGATTTGTGCGTAACGCGCTCGTCGTTCAAATGGGGCGTTCCCGTATCGTTCGACCCCAAGCACGTCGTTTATGTATGGCTTGACGCTCTATCGAATTATATTACGGCTCTGGGGTACAGCGTGGATAAAAAGGGCGACGAGTACGGCAGGTATTGGCCGGCAGACGTGCATATAATCGGCAAGGATATCTGTCGCTTCCATACCATATATTGGCCGATATTCCTGATGGCACTCGGTGAGCCGCTTCCGAAAAAGGTATTCGGTCATCCGTGGTTTTTGTTCGGCGCGGATAAAATGAGCAAGTCAAAGGGTAACGTCATATATGCGGATGACATAGTGAAATATTTCGGCCTCGATGCTACACGGTACTATCTGCTTTCACAGATGCCGTATTCAAGCGACGGCTCTATCACGCTTGACGCCGTGATCTCAAAATTCAACACGGACCTTGCCAATACGCTCGGCAACCTTGCCAGCCGTACAGTGGCGATGACAAAGAAGTATTTCGGCGGAACGATCCCCGCGCCTGTCGATGCGACCGAGTTCGATGACAGTCTGCGCGGCGCGGCAAAGGCGGCATACGACGGATTTATCGGCGGATATGACTCATATCATATAGCGGATGCCGTCGATGCGGCTATGGAGCTTGCGCGCCGGGCAAATAAATATATCGACGAAACGACTCCGTGGGCGCTGGCAAAGGATGAGACAATGAGGGGACGTTTGGCCACGGTCATCTATAATCTGCTGGCTTCACTGCGCATATGTGCACTGCTGTTGACGCCCGTAATGCCCGACGCCTGTGCGAAGATACTCGGTGTGCTCGGTGCTTCCGGCGACGAATTTGAGTCAGCCGACGAATTCACGGCGCAGAAAAGCGGTATGGAAATCGGTGAGATCGGCGTACTGTTCGCCAGAATAGACGAGGCGAAGAAGCTTGCCGAGATAGAGGCTGAAAAGACGTCCAATGCCTGAACTTTTTGACACCCACGCGCATTACACCGACAACCGTCTGCGCGGACGCGATGAGCTGATCACGCAGTCGTTCGACGGCGGTGTTGGGTACATAACCTGCGTAGGAACAAGCCTCGACGATTCACGCGAATGTGCGGAAGTGGCGTCAAGGTACCCGCATATGTACTCCTCGGCGGGCATACATCCGCACGAATGTGAGGCGCTGACAGATATCGACGGCGAAATGAATGAGCTTGAACGGCTTTTGAAAATGCCGAAGGTAGTCGCACTCGGTGAGATCGGCCTTGACTATCATTACGATTCCGATTGGGCAGATAAGCAGAAGAAATATTTTCGCGCACAGCTTGAGCTGGCGAAAATGACCGATATGCCCGTCATTATCCACGACCGCGACGCTCACGGTGACGTGTTTGACATATTGCGCGAATACCGCGGAGTGCGCGGCATCATCCACAGCTGTTCCGAAAGTGCGGAGGCAGTGCGTGAATACGTGAAAATGGGGTGGTATATCTCATTTTCGGGTGTTATCACATTCAAAAACGCGAGCAAGATACTTGAGTCGGTCATGGCGACGCCTGCCGACAGGATACTTATCGAAACGGACAGCCCGTATCTCGCCCCGGTGCCGGTGCGCGGCACGGATAATTTCAGTTATAACGTGAGATATACGGCGCAAACTGCGGCGAATGTACTCGGTATGGATTATGACGAATTTTGCGCGCAGTCCACAGAAAATGCAAAAATGATTTACGGTATCGAGGATTGATATGATCATTACTTACGAACACGGCAACGGCCTGTACATAAATCTGACCAACCATTGCTCAAACAGGTGTGACTTTTGCGTACGCTCTCACGGAGATACGATATACGGTAATCTGTGGCTTGACCGTGAGCCGTCCGTCGATGAGGTATGGCAGAGCATCACACAACGCGGCCTTGAAAATTATTCAGAGGTCGTTTTCTGCGGCTACGGTGAGCCGACCGAAAGACTTGCCGATATGTGTGAGCTGGCGCGCCGCATCAGACAGACGTCGGATATACAGATCCGCGTCAATACAAACGGGCAATCGGATCTGATAAACGGCAGACCGACCGCGAAGGACTTTGACGGCTTATTTGACGTCGTGTCTATCAGTCTGAATAATTCGGACGGAGAAAAATATGACGCCGTATGTCATTCGCGTTTCGGCGTCGGCGCATACGACGCGCTGGTAAGATTTGCGTCAAACGTGAGGCCGTATGTAGGCAAGGTCGTGCTGTCTGTGGTCGATACGACGCTGACGGAGGAGGATAAGGCGATCTGCGCCGAAACCGCAAAGCGTGTGGGCGCGGAATTCCGCGTTCGTGAGTACATCTGATGACGGAAAACGAGTTGACCGTCAGCCGTGCGCTGGATAAAATGCGCGAATGTAACGATAAATACGTCATCACGCATACAGCGTTTCTCGACCTTGCGCAAAAGTCGACGGTAGAGGCCGCCGCTAAAAAAAGCGGTGCCGGATATGAGTTTTTCGGCGGATACGGCGACTGTGAGCGCACGGTGTGCGTTTTTTTGCCGGACTATATTGACTCTGCGGCAAGGTATTTTTCAGAGAATCCCGATGAATCTCCGCTGGCACTTCTGGTCTGCGGCTTGCCGAAGGACGCGCCGGCACTGACGCACCGCGACTATCTGGGCTCACTTATGGGCGCGGGGATTAAGCGTGAGACCGTCGGGGATATCATAGTTTTCGACGGCGGCGCCGATATCATTATCTTGCGGGAAATAGGCGAATATCTGATGTCGAATCTTGATCGTATCGGCAGAGTGAGCGTAAGGCCGACCGTGCGGGAGCTGTCGGAGCTGCACGTGCCGAGGCAGTCGGCAGAAACGATGCGCGGCAGTGTAGCCTCAATGCGTCTTGATGGTGTCGTGGCCGAGATATTCCGTATGTCACGTGAAAAGACGGCTGAGGCAATAACGTCGGGGTTGGTTTTCGTCAATGATGAACAGATATTCAAGGTCGATCACAGGGTACCGCAGGGTGCAAAGGTCGTATTGCGCGGACACGGTAAGGCGGTTATCCGCGACGCGGACGGAAAAACACGCAGCGGCAGAACTGCGCTAATATACGACAGATACGTTTAGGAGGGCAGGATGCCTTTTATATGTCCAAAATGCCGACAGCCGTTGTTTGCTGACGGCGGCTCACTGAAATGCGGGCTGAATCATACGTACGACATTTCGCGGCGCGGATACGTCAACCTCTTGCTGTCGCAGGAGTCATCCGAAAAAAGGCACGGCGACAGCCATGAGATGATAGCCGCACGGACGCGCTTTCTCGACAGCGGGGCGTATGCACCGCTGTGCGACGCAGTGTGCGACGCGGCGGAACGTCACGCCTCACGGAATATGACGCTTCTCGACATCGGTTGCGGCGAATGTTATTATACGTCGCGTATCGCCGACCGCATAGCCCATTTCGATCCCACGGTCAGCGGAATAGACATTTCGCGTGACGCGCTGATAGCGGGGCACAGACGCCTGACGGCGGACCTTGCGGTGGCAAGCGCTTACGATCTTCCGATTGCCGACTCGTCCGTGGACGTTGCGGTGAATATTTTTGCACCGTATGATCCGTCGGAACTGAGGCGTGTGATAAAAAGCGGCGGCGCACTGATACGCGTCTTTCCGCTTGAACGTCATCTGTGGGAGCTGAAGCAGGCGATATACGATGATCCGTACGAAAACAAGGCATTCGATACGGCGCTCGACGGCTTTGAAACCGAGGAATACAGGCGCATCGGGTACGATATCGATCTGAAAAGCAACGAACAGATCAGGGATTTGTTTTCCATGACGCCTTATTCATACAAGACGGGCGACAGGGATGAAGAAAAACTGAACCGGCTGAACACGCTCCGTACACGCGTGGAGTTTGCGCTCATCACATATACAAGAAAATAACGGGAGGAAATCATGCAGGCAGTAATCACGGTAACAGGTAAGGATACGTCGGGAATCGTGGCGGCGGTCAGCGCGGAGTGCGCCGCACACCACGCGAATATCAGCGATATAACGCAGAGCGTCGTCGGAGGATATTTCGTGATGATCATGATAGTCGATATAGATAAGCTTGACATTGACTTTTCCGAGTTTGTGGACGTTATGACGTCGCTCGGAAAAAGCAAGTCACTCGTCATCAACACGATGCACGGGAACATTTTTGACTCAATGCATAAGATATAAGAGGTGATACGATGCCACTGATCAACAGTAACGATATCCTTGAAACCATAAATATGATCCACGAGGATAACCTTGATATCCGCACGATAACGATGGGCATTTCGCTGTTTGACTGCGTCAGCGATGACACGGAGCGTCTGTGCACCAGAATCTACGATAAGATAACGCGCAGGGCGGAGCATTTGGTCGCGGTAGGTCAGTCAATAGAGAAAAAGTACGGCATACCGGTGATAAATAAGCGTATCGCGATAACGCCCGTTTCATATATCGGCGGTACGTGCGACGCAGACGGCTTCGTCAGGATCGCGCATACGCTTGATCGCGCGGCGGCAGACCTGGGCGTTAATTTCATCGGCGGATATACTGCGCTGGTTCAAAAGGGCGAAACGGCAGGCGCGACAAATCTGATAGATTCGATCCCGGAGGCACTTTCGACCACGCGGTGTCTTTGCGGCTCGGTCAACGTCGCGTCGACAAAGGCGGGCATCAATATGTATGCCATAGCCAAAATGGGAAAGATCATTAAGGATTTGGCATACCGCACGCGCGACGATGAGTCTTTTGCCTGCTCAAAGCTTGTCGTATTTGCAAACGCGCCGGAGGATAATCCTTTTATGGCGGGTGCGTTCTGTGGCGCGGGTGAGCCGGATAACGTGATCAATGTCGGTATTTCCGGCCCCGGTGTAGTTGCCTCGGCTATCAAGCGCGCAGGCGATTGCGACCTTGCACAGCTTGCCGAAACGGTAAAGAGGACCGCGTTCAAGATCACGCGCGTCGGTCAGCTTGTCGCGGCGGAGGCAGCCGATGCGCTGGATTCCACGCTCGGCATAGTCGATCTGTCGCTTGCCCCGACACCCGCTGTCGGCGACAGCGTCGCGTACATACTTGAGGAAATGGGTCTCGAATCGTGCGGCGCTCACGGCACCACCGCGGCACTCGCGCTTCTGAATGACGCCGTCAAAAAGGGCGGCGTTATGGCGGCACAGCACGTCGGAGGGCTGTCCGGCTCATTCATCCCTGTTTCCGAGGACGCAGGTATGATCGCGGCGGTCGAACGCGGTGCGCTTTCGATAGAAAAGCTTGAGGCCATGACCGCGGTATGCTCCGTTGGTCTTGATATGATCGCCATACCCGGCGACACCGATGAGAGCATCATCTCCGGCATCATCGCAGACGAGATCGCCATAGGCGTTGCCAATACAAAAACGACGGCGGTCCGCGTTATTCCCGCATACGGCAAAAAGGTTGGGGAATCGCTTGAGTTCGGAGGGTTGTTCGGCAGGGCGCCGATCATGCGCGTGAACACCTATTCACCCGCAAAATTCATCAAACGCGGCGGAAGAATACCGGCACCTATACATTCACTTAAAAACTGATGATGAACACAGGGAATAACAGAGCGATTTACGCTGTAATAATTGCGATCACGGTCATTGCCGTCGCACTTTTTTGCGCCGTTGTCATGACTGTGCCGAACAGCACGGAAAACCTGAAGCTGTCGGATATAATCGACGAGCAGATAATATCCGTCAGCGAGTGGACGTACGACGGCGAAAAGCTCGGAAATGTCGAAAAAATCGTCGTGCATTACGTCGCGAATGCCGGATCGAGCGCACAGGCAAACAGGGACTATTTCAATAATCTCGCAAAAACGCACGAAACTAATGGGGCGTCCGCTCACTTTGTTATCGGGCTGGACGGTGAAATAATACAGTGCGTTCCGCTTGACTGCGTGGCGTGGGCAAACGGAAATTACGAATCCAATCGACATTCTATCTCGATTGAGTGCTGTCACCCCGATGAATCCGGTAAGTTCAACGATAAGACGACAGCATCATTACGTACTCTGTTGCGGCTTCTTTGCGAGAAGTATTCGCTGACCGAGGACGATATCATCCGTCACTATGACGTGACGGGAAAAATGTGTCCCGTTTATTACGTGAAGCATGAGAATGAGTGGAACGAACTGAAAAAGGGAATACTGACGGAATGAAGGACTGCCTGCAGTCCGGTTTTTCGATCACGTGCGCGAAAATTGTCGATATCGTGTGTCGAATATGAGGAGCAAAAATGAGTCAAAGCCTGAAAAACAGCGGGCAGGACGGTGGACGGAACATTTTGCTGACCATTCTGGCGGCACTGCACATTATCAAAAAGGCAGAGCCTGATCCAATCCGGGAGCTTGTCGATTTCGATCGGGCCGACGGATGTGATAAGGCACTGTTTGCCAACAGGGATGTGCTTGTCGGCGGGTTAAGAAATTCGCATCAGCTCGACGTCTGCCTCAGACGACGCTTTTATCACATACCGAAAAAGTATGTCGCCGACAGTGAACTGCCGGTGAGGTTTATTGCGCTCTACCAATCAAAACGCAGCTTCGGTGCGCGCGGCGCGGGCGTCCGGTATTACGGCGCCGTCACGGAAATGGCAGAGGTGACGCGCAGGGAAATAACCGAAATAAAACGCGACAGCGATGAGATATATTACAGGTTTTCCGTAGAAAAATGGGAAACGCTGGATACAGTGATCGCGGCGCGTGAAACGGGCGTACAGACCCATATCATGACGACCGAATACCAACTGAACAACAGCAGAACAGTGCCTGAGCTGCTCATCGGTTCACCGGATGATCTGAAGCTGTATCGTTTTATGGCGGATACGGCGCGCAAACGCATAGACGGCTTTACGGTACGCGGGCTTTCGGTTTATCGTGAGGGTAAGCGGATATACTGCGATCTCGGCGAAAAGACGGTTTTCAGATGCCTCGTGCGCGACTACGACGATATGCCGTACGTGATGTTTTTACGGCTGTATAACGCGATCGGAACGTACGGGGAAAAGGAGGGCGAATGAAACGGATAACGGCGGTTATTCTGACCGTGTGCCTGCTATTGTGCTTTTCATCGTGCGGGCGGAATTATACCCATACTTGGTACGGCGAATATTTTGACACTCCGATCACGATAGGAGTATATGGTGTTTCGCAACGGAAATTCGACGATGTCGTCGCCGATGCCGACGAGCTGTTGTCATATTGGAACGATCTGCTGGATATCTATAATTATCACGATGGGGTGAACGGCTTGTTTGAGATAAACGCCTCGGCGGGTAAAAGCCCTGTGACAGTCGGTGACGATCTGATAGATTTTATTGAGTATTGCATAGAGATTTACGACTTGACGTACGGATACACGAATATCGCGCTGGGCAGTGTTCTGTCAGTCTGGCACGATTGCAGGCAGGCGGCCGCGGCCGATCCCGATGGTGCAAGACTGCCGTCGGATGAGCTTCTGAGTTTTGCCGCGCCTCACACCGATATCGGAAAGATCGTCATAGACAGGGCGGCGCACACGGTTTATCTTGCCGACGAGTCAATGACGCTCGACGTCGGCGGTACGGCAAAGGGATACGTTACCGAGCTGTTGGCAGATAAGCTGATATCGCTCGGCGTCGGTGCGGCGACGATATCACTCGGCGGCAATGCAAAGGTGATAGGCGAAAAGCCGGATAATTCTGCGTGGAAAGCCGCGATAGCCGATCCGGGTGACGACAGAAACGCCATATTGACGTTTGAGGTGCCGGACGGTATGACTGTCGTGACCAGCGGATCGTACGAAAGATATTACACTGTCGGCGGCGTCGATTATTGCCACATAATAGATAAGGACACAATGTACCCGGCTGACGAATTTGCATCCGTCAGTATCGTCGGATTTGATTCCGCCGCCGCGGACGGGTTGTCGACCGCGCTGTTCTGCATGACTCTGGATGAGGGAACGGCACTTATCGACTCGCTGGAAAATACCGAGGCGGTATGGATAGATAAAAACGGGAATATAACGTACAGTACAGGCTTTTTCAGCCTTGTCAAATAAATACGAATTTTCAATTATGGGAGGAAAAACAAATGACAGACAAAGACGAACGCACTATGATGCCGTGGGAAATGGAAGAGCACATATCCGAAAAGCCCAATAAGGCATCGGAGCAAACGGACGGGCCGGCGATCGAAACGGTCGCAAATATCAAGGCCGCCACAAAATCAAAGCTATTATTGGCGGCGGCGATTCTGAGCGTCGTTACGGTTGCGATATCGGCCATTATCGGCTCCGTTGATATTTTCGGAATCCTTACGGCTGTTGCGCTGTTCATCATATATTGCAGCCCTGCCGATGAATCATTCAATGCCGGAGGGTTCGGCTTCTTTGCCGGTGTTCAAAAGGCGAAGTGGATACTGATATGGGTGGTCATGGGCATATGTGCCGTGTCGTCCGTGATCATGTTTGCCGCATCCGCGTTTGTTTCGGATGTGCTTATTAACACCACAGAGCTTGACGCGTTTTATGATGAATTCATCGATTATCTGAATTCTTTTGGGTTTGAGGGATATTTTGATGAAATGCCGCCGATAGAATCATTGATCGGTATTATGATCGTGGCGGTGGGTATCGCGCTTATTTTTGTTGCGATAGTATTGCTGGTGCTCAATCTGACGTATTACAGACAGGTGAAGGATTTCGCTTCTTCTGTCAATAAGGTCGCAAAGAGCGGCACGGGCGCGATCAGATGTGCAAACGCGGTGCGCGTGTGGTTTATGGTATTCGGTATCCTTGCCGCATTGTCCGCTTTCTCGTCGTTAAGCAATTTGGCCATGACCTCGGCCATATCGGCGATCGACTTTTCAGAGGTATTATCGGGGATCGACGGTGTGGATTTCCCGACGGTATCGTTTATGCAGATAAGTACCGTTGACAGCATATTGGCGATCGTTTCGGCGGCCGCTTCTGCTGCGGAATATATCATTTTCAGCCAGCTGGTCAATAAGTATTTCGTCCGTAACTGAACAGTATAACAGAAGGGGCTGTAAATAAATAGCCCAAAAAATCCGAAGCAACCGGTAAAGTTCGCTTCGGATTTCTTTTTTGAATGAAGTATTCAAAAATCAAGGAAAACAAGAACATGACTCAAAACTTCACCGAATGTGTATACCGGATCGGAAATTTCTATTATTTTTTCAATTTCCACTGCTGATTTTAATTGATATGGTGTATGATGCACCTCGGTGTTATTGGTTTTCATCAATTCAATTATACCAAATATACAAAAAAAGAGCTGCAAGTCTACCTTTTCGGTATTCTTACAGCTTCTTTTTTCGCTTTTTCGGG
>JAKSPY010000043.1 GCA_024404445.1 Clostridia bacterium | reverse complement strand
TGAACATATATGATGTTTTTTTGCGACTGTACTATTTACTTTTACTTCGTCGGGTGATATAATCCCGATAGGATCAATTGAGCTTTTCGGGGGTATTATGAAGATAGTCAAAGCAGGACAGCCGTACATTATACAGTCAAATCCCGACGGCAAGCACAAATATTTCGGTTGGCCGACTGTCGCCAGACTGAAAAACGGAGTTATAGCCGTCGGATCATCGGGCAACAGACTGCGCCACGTCTGCCCGTTCGGCAAGGCGGAGCTTTCATTCAGCTATGACGAGGGCAGGACCTTCACACGTCCGACGCCCGTCATTGACACGCCGCTGGACGATCGCGATTGCGGTCTGACGCCGTTCGGCAAGGATGGGCTGATCGTCACGTCGTTCAATAATACCGTGGCGTTTCAGCGCAGCGTTCTGAAAATGATAAACAAAAACGACGATTATATAAAGGCATATCTCGACACGGTAACGCCGGAGGACGAGGCGGAATACCTCGCAAGTGAGTACGTCATCAGCCACGATAACGGCGCGACCTTCGGAAGGATCAAAAAATCGCCCGTCACGTCGCCTCACGGTCCGTGCGAAACGCGCGACGGCAGGGTGATCTACGTCGGACGCAGATACCCGACGCATGACGACCGTCCCGACGGCGACGTCATCGAATGTGCCGAAATGGACGAAAACGGGGATTTCCGCGTCATCGGCACGGTGCCGTCGATATTCGTCGGCGAAAAAAAGGCGATGTCGTGTGAGCCGGATACGATCTGTCTGCCTGACGGCACGCTCATCTGTCATATCCGCGTGCAAAGCTATTCCGGTATCGACCTCGGGCTGTTCACCGTATATCAGACGGAATCGACAGACGGAGGCGTTACGTGGAGCACCCCGCGTCAGCTGCTCGGCGACAAGGGCGGATCGCCTGCGCATCTTATGTTACATTCGTCGGGAGTGCTGATCAGTGTTTACGGGTACAGAGAGGCACCGTACGGCATACGTGCGGCGGTCAGCCGCGACAACGGTAAGACGTGGCAGACCGATCTTGAAATTTTGTCAGAGGCAGCGTCGCCCGATCTCGGCTATCCGTCAAGCGTGGAGCTGTCGGACGGATCGGTGCTGACCGTATATTATGTGCGAACGGAAAAGGACTCGCCCGCGATCGTTATGGGACAGATATGGTCGCTGACGGAATGATATCATGATGAAAAAGATGTTTTTACGCGGGATCGTACCGCTTTTTGCAGTGCCGTGCGCCGTCGTCCTGCTTTTGTCGGCGCTGTGGGCTTTGGGAGTGTATTATTTGCCTCTGGACTGCGAGGATGCGCTGTCGGTCCTCTATCAGGTCATAAATATTGTCATATACGTGCTGTTATTTTGCGTTGCGGGTGCTGTGTGGCACGCCGCGTTTAAGTTTACGGGAGCCGGATGGCTGATATGCGCGATCTACGTTCCGATCGCGGCGCTGTTGCCGCTTATCTCGTTCGCCTGCGAACACCTTATACTTATCGACTATCTTTCTGCCGGTGAACTCGGCGAAATGCTCATTCAGTCGTTATTGCGTTGTCTGACGCTTATGATCTACGCCGTGCTGACCGTGGTCGCACCGGCGGCGGTCAGGCTGATATATCGTGTCACGCACCGCGATGTCACCGCGCCACGCCGTACGTTTTCGGTGAAGAGCCCCGTTGTGCAGACGGCGGCCGTATGCTTCGTCGCTATGCTCGCACAGGGAGTATTGGCGGAGCTGGCCGGCGGGGCAGACGGTCAGACGTTTACGGATATACTTATTTTCACTGCGATGTACCTGATACTGAGCGTGATCGCAGTCATATCTGCCGCATTGGCGGCGCGGAGGGAAAATGGTTAACGCATTCTTGACTGTGGCGGTAATGCTGTTATACGCCGTACCGGGCTTCATAATGATAAAAACGCGGCTTGTGTCCGATAAGGAGATCGGCGCTTTCGCCCGTCTGTTGCTGTATGTTTGTCAGCCCGCGCTGATCGTCAATTCGTTTTTGCAGATAGACGCGTCGTCGAAATCCGTCGGCGAAATGGTCATCGTGTTCGGCGTTATGACCGGCATCATCTGCGCGGTTCTGGCGGTGATGTATCTGATAATGGGCAAAAGCAAGAACAAGCGTTGCCGTATCTACATAATCGCCAGCTGTTTCGGCAATTTTCAGTTTATGGGCATACCGATATTGCAGGCTCTGTTGCCGGAATATCCGGAGGCGGTCGTGCTGTCCTCTATGGGTTCCCTGGCGATGAATCTCATCGGTTGGACGGTCGGATCCGCGATCATCACACACGACGCGCGGTATATCAGCGTCAAAAAGGTTTTCATAAATCCGTGCGTTCTGTCGCTTGCCGTTGCGATACCGTTGTTTGCTTTCGGTATCAAGTTGCCGGAACAGATCGACGGAATGGTCGCGCTCCTCGCCAAAATGTCCACGCCGCTATGCATGATAATCATGGGCATGAGGCTGGCCGCGTCGCACGTGCATGATATTTTCGGCCACGAAAAAACGTATTATATCCTCGCGGTCAAACAACTCGCCGTACCGCTTCTCACGTTTCTCATTGTTCTGTTACTGCCGATCGACCCCAATATACGTGCGACGATATTCATCATGATGTGCTGTCCCGTCGCCAGCATCGTTCTGAACTTTGCGGAAATGTTGGGCGAGGGTCAGAGGACGGCGGCGTCACTTATGTTGCTCGGCACAATGCTCAGTGCCGTGACCATTCCCGTAATGACGTTGCTCATACCTTTTTTGTACTGATACGCAAAACAGCGCATGACGCGGCTGTCACGCAAATACCGTTGTGTGTCGGCACAACGTCACGTAAATCAAAGCACCTGCTGAAGAGAACGACTCTCTTTTCGGCAGGTGCTGATTTTTGTCGGTTATTCCATTGTTATGTCGAATATCTGTGTGAGTTTATTTTTCTATCCAATCCAGCGATCTGGATACTGCCTTGTGCCACATTTTTACCATATCCGCGGCACGCGCTCTGTCCATTGTGGGTGAGAATACGCGATCAGTCCTGTCCATCGCCGTCAGCTCGCTTGCCGATCTGAAATATCCGCACGTCAGTCCCGCCAGCATTGCCGCGCCTGCCGCCGTTGTTTCCAGCACACGCGGCCGCGCAAGTCTGATGCCGGATATGTCAGATTGGAACTGCATCAAAAATCCGTTTGCCGCCGCACCGCCGTCGACCTTCATTTCCTCAGGCGTGAAGCCAATATCCCGTACCATCGTGTTCAGCACGTCATCCGACTGATATGCGATTGCCTCCAGCGCCGCACGGCAGATATGAGCCCTGCCCGCACCGCGTGTCAGACCGATGATCATACCGCGTGCGTACATATTCCAATACGGCGCGCCGAGGCCGGTGAACGCCGGTACGACGTAAACACCCGCCGTGTCGGAAATACTTTGCGCAAGCGGCTCCGTGTCGCCCGCGTGCTCGATTATCTTCAATTCGTCGCGGAGCCACTGAATGACCGCGCCGCCCGTGAAGACACTGCCCTCCAAAGCGTATTTGTGTTCTCCGTCCATGGCCGCCGCGCAGGTGGTAACGAGTCCGTTATTACTCATCACGGGCTCACTGCCCGTGTTAGCGAGCATGAAGCACCCCGTGCCGTACGTGTTTTTGACGCTTCCGCGGTCAAAGCACCCGTGACCGAACAGCGACGACTGCTGATCGCCGGCGATGCCGCATATCGGTACGCGCACGCCATCGCCCTCAAAATATCCGAAATCCGAGCCGGATGCCTGTACCCCCGGCAGCATACTCATCGGTATGCCGAATTCCCGGCACAGTCTTTCGTCCCACGAATGTGTGCGGATGTTGTACAGCATCGTGCGTGAGGCGTTCGTTTCGTCGGTCAGATGCGATCTGCCGTCGGTCAGACGCCATAACAGCCACGTGTCGATCGTGCCGAACAGCAGATCGCCGTGTTCGGCCTTTTCACGCGCGCCCTCGACGTTGTCAAGTATCCATTTGATCTTGGTCGCCGAGAAGTACGCGTCGGCGACAAGACCGGTATTCACGTGTATGTAATCCGCCAGCTCCGTGCCTTTTATCATTTCGCAGTAATCAGCCGTGCGCCGACACTGCCACACTATTGCGTTATATACGGGTATTCCCGTATTTTTGTCCCATACTACTGTCGTTTCGCGTTGGTTGGTGATGCCGATCGCCGCCACGTCGCGCAGACCTATACCCAGCTTTGCGATAGCTTCGCTGAGCACGCTGATCTGCCCGGCGAATATCTCCATCGCGTCGTGTTCGACCCAACCCGCCTGCGGGAATATCTGCGTAAATTCCTTTTGCGCCATCGACACGATCGACATTGACCTGTCAAACACGACCGCTCTCGCGGAGGTCGTGCCCTCGTCAAGGGAAATGAGATATTTTTCGGACATGATTTAAATCCTTTCCAGCCACTCGGCTATATCTGATTTGACCTCATCCCTCACTGTGTCGTTGAGTATCTCGTGTCTGCCGCCCTGATACAGCTTGTACGTGACATTATCACAGCCGGCGGCGGTCATGGCGTCGTAAACCTGCATAACGCCCTTGCCGAAATCGCCGACGGGGTCATCGGCTCCCGATGGGATGAAATACGGTTTATGCTTATCCAGCTTTGCCGCCCAGCCCTTTGGGTCGATCGCCTGAAGCATTGTGAACATCGTCTTATATCCCGCCGCGGTGAAGCAGAATCCGCACTGCTCGTCGTCGATGTATTTTTTGACCTCACGTTCGTCTGTCGAAAGCCAATCGAATTCGGTCTTGTATCCCGGATTTTTTGCATATGCCCCCGTCGATATGCCGGCGATGAACGGACTCGGCTTGTCCCTGCCGCCGAGAGCGGAGATCAGCGACGCGAGCGCCTTCCCCGCGCCGACCGCGCCGTTATGACCTGCCGTGCCCATGAAGATATACGCGTCGGCGGTGTCGGGGTGATAGCCCGCGATATAGCGCGCGATGAAAGAGCCCATCGAATGGCCCATGATGACGTATTTCACGCCGGGGTGTGCCGCCTTTACGTCCTCGGCGCATCTGATGTTACTGCCGATGAGGTGTTGCAGTCCCTGCTTGTTGCCGAAATGACCGCGGATGCCGTCGCTTTCGCCGTGACCGGGGTGATCTATGCCGCAGACCATTATTCCGCGTCCGCACAGGTACTGCGCCAATTCGTCATAGCGGGAAAGATGCTCGGCCATGCCGTGACAGATTTGCAGGATCAGCACGGGCTCTCCGTCCGGCGTCCACGTGTGACGCATAATGCCGGAGTTGTCAACAGTGATTCTCTCTTTTGAGTACATGGTAACCTCCGTTAAGAAAAAATAAATTTACTCAGCTCGTCCACGGTCGAAAAATAGTGGGGGCTGTTCTTTTTCATGTATGATATTATCTCCGGCACGAAATGCGACCAGCCGGAGCAGGCGAAATCCGCCCCGCCCGCCGTCGCCATATCGAGTCCGAGCCGCAGGTCGTCGATGACCAGCATTTCGCTCGGCGCGATGCCGTATTTTTCGCTGATGTCGCGTATGCA
The DNA here is from genome assembly GCA_024404445.1 of Clostridia bacterium. Classification (GTDB taxonomy): domain Bacteria; phylum Bacillota; class Clostridia; order Oscillospirales; family CAG-272; genus RGIG6816. Next base: position 6,518 of record JAKSPY010000043.1, on the reverse strand, counting down.
GTACGGCGACGGCTTACATTTTCCCTCGCCCAGATCGTATCCGTAGATCAGTTCCGGTTCAAAGCCGCACCCCGCCGCGTAGTCGCGTCTGACGACCGCCGCCGTCGATTGCGTCGTGACGGCAAAAAGCACGTTGGTGTCTCGCAGCCTCGTGACAAATTCCGCAAATCCGTCATAAAAGCGGGGAATGTGCTCCATAACGTAGTCATGCCACATCCTGCCCTCGCCGTCAAGTTCGTCATCGGTGAAATGAAGCGTTTCGCGATAGTATTTCATCAGTCCGGGGTAAAATGAAACATTCATAAAGCTCTGCAACGGCAAAATATATTCACCGGGGCGGTATTTCTCCATGCTCTGTATGAATGCGGGATAATGTACGTCGGGTGATGAACGCACGGCTGTGTCGTCGTGATCCAGCAGTATGCATTTGTATTTCATTCGTATATCCGTGGCACACGTGTGCCGATCCTTGCCGATATTTCATATTCTATGGTGCCGGCCGCGTCGGCGACCTGCGCAAATGTCAGCGTTTCGCCTCCGTCGGTCCCTATCACCGTCGCCGCATCGCCCACGGCGCACTCCGTGTCTGTCACGTCCGCAGTCATCATATCCATGCATACGGTGCCGACGATGGGACAGCGTTTGCCGCCGATGAGTACGTGGCCGGCGTTCGACAGCGAACGGAAAATACCGTCGGCGTATCCGGCGCTGACCGTCGCGATACGCATTTTTCCGGCGGCACGGTACGTGTGACCGTATCCGATGAACTCTCCGTGCTCTACCTCGGCTATCCTGCCTATCCGCGCCCGCCAACCGACGGCGCATTTTACGCCCTCCGGCATATCGCGTCCGATGCCGTACAGCCCTATGCCTATGCGCGGTATCCCTCGGCAGTGGCCTGCACCGTATGTTGCGGGCAGGGAATAGGGTACGTCGTATCCGCGGCGCGACAGCTCATCGCACAGCGAATAAAGCCGTGCCGATTGTACCTCGTCCTCACCGCCGCGCAAATGGCTGAAAACGTATCTGACTTTTACGCCGGGCGCGTCGAAAAAGCGCATGACCGTGTCGATGTCGCGGCAATCGACCCCGTCGCGGTGCATACCGGTGTCGATCAGTACAGCAATGTCCGCGCCGGTTGCCGTATCGGATACAGCCGTCAGCGACTGTAATGATCCGACCGCGATGATGGCGCCGCATTCCGCGGCTGTCCCGATATCCGACGGAGGGACCTCACCTAAGATGAGCACCTCGCAATCGGGCCGTACCGATCTGACCTCCTTTGCCTCGTCGGCTGTCGCGACCGCAAAGCGATGACATTCTGTCAGTGCCGCGCATACCTGCCGCGCACCCAGACCGTATGCATTTGCCTTCACGACGGCAAACGCCGAGCCGTCAGGAGAAAAAACACGGTAATTCGATCTGATTATATTCGTGTCGATAATGAGTTCTGTGCGTCTGTCCGTAAAACCACCCCGTATATCCTATGAATACGGGGCGGAATTGCCACAATATCAGTCTGCGCCGCCGACCGCGTCGAGTACGGTCTGCTTCGCATCGGGACGTGAATCGCCGTGCTTGACAAACAGCATGGTCACGAACGCCAATGCCACGAATATCGTCGCGTACGGGAAGAGCGTGGTGAAGCGTATGTCGAGAAGCACGCCGCTGAGTATGGGCGTCAGCACCTGTGCCGCCATCGAAGCCGTGTAATAATAGCCCGTGTATTTGCCGACGTTTCCACCGCGTGCCAGCTCAACGACCATCGGGTATGAGTTTACGTTGATCGTCGCCCATGCGACACCCGCCAGCGCGAAAAGTATATTCATGACTATCACACTGCTGTCAGAGCGCAGGAATGACGCGAAGCCGAACGCGGCCGTCAGCATGACGACGCCTGCCATGATGGCCTTTTTCCTGCCGATCTTTGACGAAATGATGCCTATCGGTATGTATGAAACGACTGCCGCCGCCTGTGCGATGAGCAGGGTCATATTGTAGTCCATTTCGAGGACGTTGGACGCGTAGACCGAATATTTGCTGGTCACGGCGTTATAGCCCATGAACCAGAGAGCGACCGACGCGAGAATGAGCAAAAGAGATTTCTTTTCGCCGCGACTGAGGCTTCTGCCTCCGTCCTGAGACGGTTCGGAATCGTCGATGCCGGCCTCTGCGCTGAGCTTGTCGGCCTCGGCCGCCCATTTCGTCTCGCGCACCGTCAGTACGAATATTCCCAGCGCGATGAGCATCAGTCCGCCGCAAACGGAGCAGAATCCGGCATAGCTCATCATCGCGTTCTCTGCGTTGCCCGTGCCGAATACTTTACCGAGGATCAGTACGCAGATACCTCCGAACGTGCCCATGAGGTTGATGATGGCGTTCGCCTTTGAACGCAGGGGCTTCGGCGTTACGTCGGGCATCAGCGCGACGGCAGGCGAACGGAAAATTCCCATCGATACAAGGACGACAAGTAATAAGATCACAAAGAACACGAGGGTCGACGGTCCGGCGACAGTCTGCTGCCACGCGTAGGCACTTCTTGCCGGAACGACGTAATTCGTGTAGTCTTCACTTGACATTTCGATAGACAGGAAGGCATCCCTGTCCGGATAAAGCTGCTGTAACGGCTGTTTCATTTCGCCTGAGAAAATGTCTGCGATCGCCTCGCCGATGCTCAGACCGTCCGTCGCCTTTTCGGGCTTTGATATCTCCGGATTCGCGTCATAGATTATCGACAAAGAGGATTCGTATTTGTCGGGTGTGACGTTCTCGACTTTCGTCAGCTGGACGTTATCGATGAACGACAGTGAAATGAATGCCACCACGGCGACTACCGTGCCGATCACGATGAACGGCGTGCGGCGGCCGAACTTTGACGCGCATCTGTCGCTGATCGCGCCGAAAAGAGGAAGTAAAAACAGGGCCAGCACATTATCAAGTGCCATAACCACGCCGGACCAAGTCTGAGCAAGGCCGAACTTGTTTGTCAGGATAAGCGGGATTATGCTGTCGTACGCCTGCCAGAAAAGGCAAATGAGAAAGAAAGCGAATCCCACGAGTATCGTGCGCTTGTTGTTCAATTTCAGTTCAGTGTTCATGTTGTTCTCCTCAGATGTTTTTTATTTCGCAACCGACAGGGCATATCCCGTACGGAATGCCGCGTGCCGATAAAAATTTTTCAAAATAGTCCGTGAATATCGCCTCTGTGTAATAGTGACCCGCCTCGATCACGGTCAGCCCCTCGTCGCGCATATCTATCGCGACGTTATATCCTGCCCGTCCCGTTATGTACGTATCGGCCCCCATTCTGAGTGCGTCGTACATGAAGTCCCGTCCGTCGCCGCCGCACACCGCCACGCGGTGCACCTTATCCGATGCCGGCGTCATCAGAACGACCGGAGATCCGAGAGCTTTTTTTATTCTTTCGCAGAATTCGACCGCCGTCGTATCTACGTTGCCGATACGCGCCATCGGCGCCTCGGTGCCGTGCGGCAGCTTTTCAATGTTTTCAAGGCCGAGCTTTTCCGCCAATATGTCGTTTATGCCGCCGTCACAGCAGTCAAAGCGGGTATGAAAGCTCATGACCGATACGCCGGCGCGTATGAGCGATATCGCCTTACCTCCGGCGAGTGAGCCGTCGGTGATATTGCCGATCTTACGGAAAATGACGGGGTGGTGCGTTATGATAAGGTCATAGCCCTCCCGTATGGCGTAGTCGCATACGGTATCCGTCGCGTCAAGAGACAGCAGTACGCGTTTGACCGGAGCTTCAGCGTCCGCGCATATCATCAGTCCGTCATTGTCCCAATCGCACGACAGCGCGCGCGGTATGGCGGTATTCAGTTCGTTATACAGTTCACCGACAGTCATTTACATCCTCCGTAGCTTCATTATGTCGTTATATTCTTTTTCATCGGCCGACGTGTCGTCGCCGCGGGTCCTGAGCCCCGTGATCCGTGCCGACAGTATGGCCAGATATCTGTCGCACAGCGCGGCAAAAAGGTGCGGAAATCCGTGACGGTGCTCAATATTGTACGCGCCCAGCTTTGCGCTGACGGCATCGGGCGATGAGCATACGCCCGTGTAACGTACAGACATTATCTGATATATCTTGTCGTCCTCGCGCGCTATGACCTCGCGTTCCGTTTCATATCCGTTTTCGCCGAGCCATATCCGCAGCTGAGGCGCGTGTTGCATGGGTTGCAGGATCAGATGAACGTCGTCGTTTTTTTGATACTCCGACTCCGACAGTATGCCGATTATCGTCAGACCGCCCATGCCGGCTATCACGATGTCGTCGGGCGTATGACGTTCTATGCCGCAAAGTCCGGGCGTCAGCTCCGTATCTATCATCCCCGTCAGCCCGTGTGCCGCGATCGCCGCGCGGGCACGCGATATCGGTCCCTGCGCTATATCCGACGCAACCGAGTGACGCACGGTACCGCATTTTGTCAGCATTATCGGTATCAGGGCGTGGTCGGTGCCGACGTCGGAAAGCCGTGCCCCGTTTCGTACCAGAGCCGCGACCGCCGTCAACCGCTCACCGGCTCCCAGCGCCGTTGCCTGCTGCGTCAGGGCATCACCGACGTCTGTGCTGATGTTTTCTTTTCTCATATTCCGATAAAAGGCCGACACGCGCAAAGAGCATATAATGCGGTTTGCAATCGTGTCAGCCTCCGTCTGTCCTGATATTTATTTGGCCTTTTCGGCAAGGAATTTGTTGATCTTCTCAACGAGCTCGTCGGGATCGGTGCCGTGAACGGCGCACGCCATCTCTATGCTTTCGCCGCGTGACGACGGGCAACCGAGACAGTGCATACCTATCTCAAAAAAGAACTGAGCCGTTTCGATATCGTAATCCAGGACCTCACCGATCACGCTGTCTTTCGTTACTTCCATGATAATACCTCCGGAAAACATTTTGGATATAGTTGGATATAGATTATTATAACCATAATCGCGCGAAAAGTCAATCGGTTTGTGCGCATTATCAAATTTTATATGATTATCTGTGTTTCACATCGCAGATTTGTGCAATAATGCCAAAAACCGCGATATATTTTCTCTATGCGTATGTGACGAAAATAGATATTTGTGCTTGCAAGTGGGGTGTGATTTCTATATAATGTATTCATGACGGTGAAAATTTGCCGTAAAAAGCATTAAAATAAGGAGCCAATCACAATGGGAAAAGTACTTTCTAAAGACATAAGAAACGTATGTCTGCTCGGTCATAGCGCCAGCGGTAAAACGTCGCTCGCGGAGGCTATGCTTTATATTACGAAAGGGTCAGACCGCCTCGGCAATATCGCATCGGGCAATACCGTATGCGACTACGATCCCGAGGAGATCAAGAGAGGCTTTTCACTTTCCGCTTCTCTTGCACCTGTCAGCTATAAGGGCGCGAAGATCAATTTAATAGACGCACCCGGATATCTCGATTTCTGCGGTGAGGTCGCGCAGGCGCTCCGTGTTGCGGGCAGTGCGCTCATCACTGTCAGCGCAAAGGCCGGCGTGGAGGTCGGCACTGAGATCGCGTGGAACAACGTAACGGATAAGCACGTTCCGCGTGCTTTCTTCATAAACAAGTGCGACGATCCCGAGGCTCGCTTCAGCCATGTGTTCAAGCAGCTGCGTGAGGCGTTCGGTCACTCCGTATGCCCGATCATCATTCCGCTTCTTGACGGCGATAAGATCGTCGGTCTTATCGACCTTCTCGATAATCGCACGTATGGTCAGGACGGCAAGGAGATCGCCGTTCCCGCAGGCAATGAGCAGAGGATCGCAGAGCTGAAGGAAATGCTGATGGAGTCCATCGCCGAAACGAGCGAAGAGCTTCTTGAGAAATATTTCGGCGGCGAGGAGATCACACGTGAAGAGGCTGTCAATGCCGTTCATACGGGCATCCGTACCGGTACGATCGCACCCGTCGTTTGCGGCTCCGCGACGACGTTGCTCGGTCTTGAGCCCATGATGGAGTTCATCGTTGATACGTTCCCCAGCCCTCTGTTCCATAAGGCGGAGATCGTCGTTGACGACGACGGTAACGAGTCTGAGGCGTCAACAAGCGAAAGCGGCGACCCCGCGATCTTCGTATTCAAGACGATAGCCGACCCGTTCGTAGGTAAGATGTCATTCTTCAAGGTCATGACCGGTGAGCTGAAATCGGGCGCCGAGCTCAAAAACCTCACAAACGGTCAGGTCGAGAAATTCTCGCATATTTACACGATCTGCGGTAAGAAGCAGACAGAGGTCGACGCGCTTTCGCTCGGCGATCTCGGTATGACGGCAAAGCTCGTCAATACCAACACAAACGATACGCTTACGTCCGTTGCCGGCGCGAAGCCGTATAAGAAGATCGTATATCCGGAGTCATTCTATCAGAGAGCGATCGTCACGACAGGCAAGGGCGATGAGGATAAGATCGCGCGGGGCATACAGAGACTGATCGAGGAAGACGCGCCCATCACATAGAAGAAGCACCACGGAACGACGCAGACGCTCGTGTCGGGTCAGGG